>PAFF01000030.1 GCA_002704045.1 Fidelibacterota bacterium | reverse complement strand
TGATCCATACTGATCATCCTGCACATCAAATGTACAATCAGCTGTTCTATCACCTGTTGATACGCAACCTGTTGAAACTAAACTATCATCACCACATACTAGAGTAAACGTATGTTGCTCACCAAAATATGTTAAATCAATATCATCAGATGATACTGAAATTGTTAAATCGTTATCTTCATCTGTCATATGATTACCAACGGCTGACAGGCTCACTGGATCATTCACAGAGTTCACTGTTAATGTAAATACTTCACTATCTAAATTCTGACCATCAGTTACGAAAACAGATATATCCTCTTCGCCCCACCAATCTTCATTTGGAGGTGTCATGGTAATTGTATTTGATTCAAGACCTGTTCCGTTTCCATATTCACCTGAAATTTCTATTACTATACTTCCAAGCTCGTTGCCTTCATCACCATTCAACATATCTGCACCAAAAACAAGATCTAACTCGTCAGGATGAATTGCTGTAAGCTCTAATGTTAAAATACCACCTTCGTCAATGTTTCTGTCGCCTATTTCATATAGCTCAGGTAAATCAGGTTGAGACTCAATATTAAGTTCAAATGAAGATGACGTAGATGTACTTTCTCCATTTGAGGATTCAGTAGAAATAGCAGTAACATTTATATTTAAAGTTCCTAAAATATCGTAACCGTAATGATCATTGTAATAATTTAATTGGCTATTGAAATGCATAGGAGTGGATAAAGACAAGCCAACAATTTGGTTTTCAAGAACAGTCCAAGTTCCATCATTATTATTCGTACCATTTGAAAGAGTACAGCCATCAGGCATATCAAAAACGAGAGAAAGATTTTCTGAACCATCATTATCATTTAAGGATGATAAAACATTTAATTGAGTAGAAACGTCCTCAGTACCTGATAAGCTAGCAGTACTTAAACTAGGAACATCTGGAACAGCAACTATATTAATGTTTACAACCTCTGTGTCTGAACCGCCAAAATCATCGGTCACAGTAACCATAATTGAACCAGAACCACTATTATTAGCAATTGGTGATATAGAAATCATGGATCCATTTATTGATGAAACAAATAAATTATTATTATCTATATCTTCAATTATATAACTAACATTGTCTTGATAATATGGATTACCAGAATCAATATCTGATGATCCCAATTGTATAGTAAATGTATTGTCTTCTAAAGTTGATTGTTGACCAATGAAGCTTAAAACAGGATCAGTACCACAAAAACTGTTTTGATCAGGGTCGTTTGGCTCATGATATATACAATCATCACCTGCATCACAAAGACCATCACCGTCAGTATCTAAACCATCCTCATCTGATCTATTTAAACCAGAAGAACAATCATCACAAGTATCATTGTCATTATCTGAACATATAAATGGATTATTATCATTACTATCTGCACCATCCAATGCACCATCATTATCATCATCTGTGTCACCTGCATCACACAATCCGTCATCATCATAATCCCAACCATCATTAGATGTATTATATGAACCATTCACACAATCATCACAAGTATCATTATCTGAATCTGAACAAATGTTTGGATTGTTATCATTACTATCTGCACCATCTAGTGCACCATCATTATCATCATCAGTATCGCCTGCATCACACAATCCGTCACCATCATAATCCCAACCATCATTAGATGTATTATATGAACCATTCACACAATCATCACAAGTATCATTATCAACATCTGAGCATATACTTGGGTTATTATCTTCACTATCAAACTCATCAGGAGCGCCATCATTGTCATCATCTAAATCACAAGCATCACCTTGTGAATCAGAATCATAATTATACTGATCAGTATTTGAAGTATTCATACAGTTATCTTGACTGTTACATACAGTATCATCATCATTATCATTATCAATAACACTACCAGATTCACAAGTTTCACATACACCATCAATGACATCAATACCATCATTTCCACTTACGCAATCATTATCTAAATTATCACAAGATTCTAAAGCTCCTGGATAAGAGTAAGAATCAGAATCTAAATTATTTGATTCTCTGCCATCATCTGATGTTGTACACTCTGAATGACAACTTGGAGGATTATTATAACCTCCACCACCAGTACAACCACCACCATATAAGCTTGTTAGATTGGAACATAATGATTCGTATCCATCATATGTTCCATTCTGAAAGACAATATAAGTAGGATGACCAATATAACCATCACCATCATCATCATCACACATCCAATTACATCCTTCATCTACTTGTCCGTCACAATTATTATCTATTCCATCACAAAGCTCAGATGCATTAGCATTTATTGAAGAATCATTATCATTACAATCTGTAATATCACAATCACCATCATTGTCACTATCATTATCTACAACTGTACCTGTTCCGTTGATTTGACCTGAACAAGTCTCACAAATTCCATCAGTATATACACAATTTCCAGGATCAGTTGCTGAAGAATTATAGTTACAAGCGCCTGAATCTTGACAACCTGATATCTCATTAGCATTACATACACCATCATTATCGCTATCATTATCTACAATAGTACCTGTTCCGTTGGTTTGACCTGAACAAGTCTCACAAATTCCATCAGTATATACGCAGTTTCCAGGATCAGTTGCTGAAGAATCATAATTACAAGCATTTAAATCTTGACAACCTGATATCTCATTAGAATTTATAATACCATCGTTATCATCATCACACGACCCTTCCCAATCATATGACCAATTTATATTTGAAGAAAACGATTCATTAATAGCACATTGATTTTCATCAGATAATGAAAAAGTTTGATTAAACATATTATTTGTGTTTGCATCGTTTAAAATATTCCAATTAGAAAGATCTTGATTAAATGATGATGCCTGACCAAACATATTAAACAAATCTGATACATTTGATACATCCCAATTACCAATATCCTGATTAAATGATGATGCCTTATAAAATACCCTATGCATATCAACCACATTACTTACATCCCAGTTACCAATATCCTGATTAAATGATGATGCTTGATCAAACATCATGTGTATTGAGTTAGCGCTATTCATATTCCATCCACTAATATCTTGATTAAATGAAGAAGCTTTAAAAAACATCCTATAACCAGTAGTAAGACTACTTACATCCCAATTTGTGATATCGGGATTACAATTAGTACATTCCTGAAACATTCTAGACATAGATGTTACATTAGATACATCCCATTCTGATATATTATCATTAAATATGGTTTTATTCTCAAATAAAGAGGACATATCTGTAATTAATGAAACATCCCAATCATTAATTTCTCCATAGATAGATAACGCTAAGCTATTATCATTTACCCATAAATCAACAGCTGTTTGAAGTGCCGACTTAGTCTCAGGAATGAAATTTCCAGCACAATCAAAATTTGTTTCTTCAAATATACAATTCCCAGTATCTGTAGCATTAGCATCAAAATTACAAGCGGAAGAATCTTGACAACCTGATATTTCTTGACCATTTCCTGGAGAATTAGACCAAGAAGAACCTAAATTAGAACAGGACGCATTACAAACTGTATAATTTTGTATAGCATTATAATAACCATCACCATCTGAATCATTGTAACAGGTTAGAGTAGTCTCATAAAAGCAAACTGCAGCATCTGTGGCATTTGAATTGTAATTACAAGCTGATACATCTTGACAACCTGCTACCTCATCAGCATTACATACACCATCATTATCACTATCATTATCTACTATATTGCCACCAGAACAAGTTTCACAACCAACTGGAAGAATATTAAAGGACCAAGAATCTTCTAATTTAAAAGATTCACCCATAACTGCACCCATACTAGCTGTACAATCTGGTTGATCAGTATCTGAGCATCCCCAAGGAGCAACCTTCAAATAAAGATACCTTATACCCACATCAGTTGAGTAATTGGGGCCTGTTACACTACGTATGTAAAATTCATATGTTTCGTTTTGAGATGAGTTATATAAAAAGATAGGCGTACCATTTGAAAATGCAGATGGATTAGTTTGATAATCAGAATCCAGAATCCCAAAAAAGTCTCCACCGTAACCGCTGTTTTGATGATGTGGATGCCAGGCTTGGTTATTACCAGATATTTCACATTGTCCGTACACAAAACTAAATGAACTAATTAGGTATATTAAAAAGAAATTAAGTACAACTTTACAATTATTGTAATTCAAAGCATATCCTCCAAATGTATATAAATTTTTTATTTATAAAACGATTCTATATTTTAAATCTTAAATATTTTTCCGCATGTGATCTGGATTACATATTTATACATATATATATTGCTTTCTAGCAAATACAAGAATTGCAAGAAATAGTATTTATAAAATGTATATGTTTTTAGAGAGTTATTGACATGAAAATATATTATTATTCATTCTCACAAAAGGCACTCCTCCTCCTGTATAAACCTCTATGTTTCCGCACATAAGCCAAATAATATATCAATTTAAACGAACTAATACAAGAACTATTTATTTTTAAAGTATTGAGAAAGATTGAAAATTTATAAAATTAATTACAAAACAACTAAATAAATGAAAATTATCGAATTAGCATTCGAAATAGTAAAAGAAGGATTATTTTATTTCTTCACCAAAAGATAAGCCGAATTTTTTCTGAAAATAAAAAACAGCTAAATAACAAAAAGGCGTATCAAAAGCAGCAAAAAAAACTTTGAATAAAAAACCATTTATCAATAAAATTGAAAATCTTTCCCAGGAAATAACATCAAATGAACACAATAAAAATAGTACGCAGAAGGTATCAACAAACTGAGATAAAACCGTTGAAGCATTGTTTCTTAACCATAGGTGTTTGCCCTTAGTAATTCTTTTCCAAAAATGAAATAAACGTATATCAATAAATTGCGCAAAAAGATATGCCATCATTGATGCAAAAACTGCAGCACCTGATAGACCAAAAACTTGATTAAAAGTTGCATTATTGACAGGTGACCAGACTGTAGCAGGAAGAATATCTGATACAGTAACTATAACTAGCATAAAAATTGATGCGAATAAACCAGACATCACTACCTGGTTTGCTTTTGTTTTTCCATATATCTCAGATATTATATCTGTCACTAAAAACGTGATTGGATATGCAATTAGTCCAACCGATTGTTCAAACGTATATGAACCTACAAACGGTACCCAAATATTAATCTGAAAAAATTTTTGAAAAATTAGATTACAACCTACAAGAGAAGCTATAAAGACAGCAGCTAAGCTCATAAAAATTTTATCGGACAATGCTTTGTTTTTATCATTATCTATCATAATAATAATTTAAAATATTTATAACTTATAATTGTATTTATTTTACATTTTTTTATTATTATTTTTAACTTAAATTGCATTATCTTAACAAACAAATAATGAAAAAAAATATCATAAAATTTTGGGGGGTAAGAGGTTCGTACTCAATAACTGATTCTGATAAACTAGAAGTTGGAGGAGATACCCCCTGCGTTGAAATTCGTACTAAAGATAATGATCTCATCATTTTAGACATGGGTACAGGATTAAATAATTTAAGTTCAGCCTTACTCAAAGAAAAAAATCCTCCATCAAATATTGATATATTTCTTAGTCACTATCATTTAGATCATATACTAGGCTTTCTTTCTTTCGCACCTTTATTTATGGATAAATTTAAAATAAACATCTATGGTAAGAAAGATGCTAGTGGAGGAGTTGAAAAAGCATTAAATGATATTTTAGATGAAAGATATTGGCCTGTAACATTTGATATGTTTAATGCTGATTTAACTTTCATCGATATTAAACCGGGAAGGATACATTTAAAAAATGGGATTTCAATTGAATCTAACTTACATCCACATCCAAATGGTGCGCTTGGTTTCAGAGTAGAACTTAAAGATAATGTTATTACCTATATAACTGATGTTGAACACCCTATTGGTAAAACTTTAAGAAAAGTAAATCATCTAGCTCGAGAATCCGATGTTTTAATTCACGAGGCACATTTTACACCAAGTGATCTTCCTAATTATAAAGGATGGGGACATTGCAGTTGGGAAGAAGCTGTATCAGTAGCTAAAATAAGTAAATCTAAACAATTAGTTTTGTTTCATCATAGTCCGACATACTCAGATGATGTGATAAATGAATTTGGTGAGGATGCCAAGGAGCATTTTGGAAATTGTATGTTAGCTAAACAAAATTTAGAAATTATTTTATAAAATAAATTCCTTTACTTTTCCAAAAGCATTCATATTACGTAAATTTTAGTATTATTATGAATAAAATTTACTTTGACCACGCAGCTACTACCCCCATTTCAAAGGATGTTTTGAATCATATGTTTCGAATATTAGAAAAAAATTACGGTAATCCATCTAGTATTCATCAATTAGGACAATCATCAAGAGCACTAATTGAAAATTCAAGAAGACAAATTGCAAAAGCAATTAACTCCTCATCAAAAGAAATTTTTTTTACAAGCGGTGGCACTGAATCTAACAATATAATCATCAAAAATTTATTACAACCTGGTGACCACCTTATAACTTCTACTATTGAGCATCCTGCAATCCTAAAACCAGCTGAAGACTTAGCTCAAAATGGAATAGAAGTATCTTATGTAAAACCTAATAAATATGGCATAATTGAGCCTCAGAAAATAGAAAAAGAAATTAAAAAAAATACAAAGTTAATTTCAATAATGATGGTTAATAATGAAATGGGAACAATTAATCCTTTGGAAGAAATATCTTTAATAAAAAACAATATCCTCTTGCACACTGATGCTGTGCAGGCATTCGGGAAAATACCTCTTGATGTTTCAAAAATAGGAATAGATTTATTAAGTTTATCTGGTCACAAATTTTATGGACCTAAAGGAGTAGGTATTTTATATAAAAAAAATAATGTTTTTCTTAGAGGACTTATTACTGGAGGAGGTCAAGAACAAGAAATCTGTGCAGGTACAGAAAATGTTGCTGGAATTTCTTCAATTGGATTGGCTGCAGAAAACATTATAAAAGATTTTGGAAAAAATAAATCTTTATTGAATGAACTAACAGATTATTTAATTAATTCTTTAAAAAATCATGATGTAAATTTTGTAATTAATGGTAAAAACAGAGTGCCAGGGTTATTAAATATTTCATTTCCAAAGATGTTAGGCCAAAATCTTATGATAAACCTTGATTTACATGGCATTGCTGTTTCATACGGTGCTGCCTGCTCATCGGGGACACCCAAACCCCCAAGAGTATTACTTGAAACTGGTATAGAATCAAATTTAGCTAAATCATCTATTCGTGTTTCCTTTGGTAAAGATAATACAAAAGAAGAAATAAATTATTTTGTAAATTCTCTAGTATCAATATTATCAAAAGAGTTAAAAAATGTCTGAAAAAGTATTAGTAGCAATGTCTGGTGGTGTAGATAGTTCTGTATCATTACTAAGAATTCTTGAAGCTGGCTATGATCCAGTTGGAGTTACTATGAAGCTATGGTCTAATAGTAGTATTAATAGTAATAATGAACAAGATAATTCGTGCTGTGGCATCGAAGAAATAAATGGTGCTAAACTTGTATGTAGCCAATTCGGCGTTCCACATTACACAATTGATTTTACTAAAGTTTTTAAAGAAGAAGTAGTAAATAATTTTTCCAGTGAATATTTTGCTGGTAGAACACCTAACCCATGCATACGTTGTAATTCTTATGTTAAATGGGATGCTTTTATTGAACAAGCTGATAAAATGAATATTAAGTATATTGCAACCGGTCATTATGCAATTGTAGAAAAAAAAAATAACAACTATTTCTTAAAAAAAGGCATAGACCCAAAAAAAGATCAATCTTATGTACTATGGGGTATTCCGAAAGATACTTTGAAACGAACAATTTTTCCAATAGGTGATTTAACTAAGAAACAAGTACGAAAAATTGCTAAGGAAAATGACCTTGCTACTGCATCATCTCCTGAAAGTATGGAAATATGTTTCGTGACTGATAATAACTATAAAAACTTTTTATCAAATTATAATCCAAAAAAAATGTCATCAATAAATGAGGGTGATATTATTGAAAATAACAAAAAAGTTGGAACTCATCCTGGCTATATAAACTATACTTTAGGACAACGAAAGGGATTAAATCTTTCAAATCCTGAACCAAGATATGTATCAAAAATTGATTCAAAAAATAATACAATCACTGTAGGGAAAAAAAAATCAATTTACAAACAGGAATGTTATGTTGACCAACTCAACTTATTGGTCAATGATTTACAGTTACCAATTAAAATAAATGCAAAAATTAGGTACAATACTTTTGGAGGGATTGCAACATTAAGTAAAGAAAAAGATAAATTTAAATTAAGTTTTGATGAGCCGCAACTTGCAATTACTCCAGGACAGTCAGCTGTTTTTTATGATAATGATATAGTATTGGGAGGAGGAATTATTGAACTCAACAAATGATAATTTGTCTATCGTCATTCTTGCTGCAGGTAAAGGAACCAGAATGGAATCTGATTTACCAAAAGTATTGCATGCAATCAATGGGAAACCCATGATTAATCAAGTCATTAACATTGGTGAAAAATTAAATCCAAAAAAAATCGTAGTTGTAATTGGATATAAATATAAATTACTTGAAAATCATTTAAAAAGTCATAATGTGGAATTAGCATACCAATTATATCAAAAGGGAACTGGGCACGCAGTTATACAAACTAAAAGTTTTTTTGAAAATTACAAAGGTAATATCCTAATTCTATCAGGTGACGTACCATTATTGACTAAATCTACATTAGAAGAATTATATAATCATCATATTCAAAATCAGGCATATGCTACTGTTTTAACTGCAGAACTTGAAGATGCTACTGGATATGGAAGAATTATAAAAAACTCAATTGGTAATTTAAAAAAAATAGTTGAACATAAAGACGCTACATATGAAGAAAAAAAAATCAATGAGATAAATTCAGGAATATATATTTTCAATGCTGAATACTTATTTGCTGAATTACCAAAATTAAACAACAAAAATAATCAAAATGAATATTATCTGCCTGACGTTTTAGTCCATTTTTTAAATCAAAATAAGAAAGTTTCTCTTTTAAAAACGAAAAAAAATATTGAAATTCAAGGTGTAAATAACAAACAACAATTACAAAAATTAAATGAAAAGATTTAAATTGATAAAAATATATATGATATTGACAAGTTTCTTGTATTCATTATCTTTTGACTTTGATAATGTCAATTCATTTAACCAAAATCAGTTATTAAATAATTTTAATTTTAATCAAACAGTTAGTTTGTCTTTAACAAATTCAAATGGGATATCACAGACAAACAATATTATTTCAAATAATCTAAACTATAAATTCAATGACAGATTAAGTTTCAATTCAAACATTCATTTGATAAACTCAAATTTTGATGAGTTTCAAAATAAAAATAATTTAAATATTAAATATGATTTTCTTGTTGATTATCAATTTTTAGATAATTTAAAAATTCAAATAAAAATGACGAACTTAAATAATCATAATTTTTATTCGAAATTTAAATGATTAAAAAAAAATACGCCTCAAAAAAAAACTCTCAGATGAATCTTTTTAAATTAAAAAACTATTTTTTTAATGCAGTATTATTTTTTTTAACATTATTTATAATTGGATCAATCATTTCATTAACTAAAAATTTCAATAATAAAAATAAATATATCTATGATAATGCCGAGCAACTAAAAAAACTAATTGTTATTAATGAATATGAAAAAAGAACAGGATATAGAATACGTATTGAAATTCTTAATGGTTGTGGGATAAGCGGCTTGGCAGATAAATATACAAATTTTTTTAGAGAAAATGGATATGATGTTATTCAGTCAAAAAATGCTGAAAATTTCAACTTCGATAAGTCTTTAGTGATTCTTAGAGTTAATAATAAAGATTATGCTTTGGAAGTATCAAAACTACTTGATACACCATCAAATGCAATAACTGAAAAAATAGATTATTCTTTAGATTGTGATGTCTCTGTAATAATAGGAAAGGATTATAATAAATTATCATCTTTCGATAGTGTAATTGAACTTTCACCACCATATTAAAATTATGAAAAATAAATCAAACAAAATTGTAACAAAAATTGGAGAACTAATCCTTGATAAAAAAGGTGCCGATATTAAAATTCTAGATGTCAGAGAACTCACATCCCTAACAGAATATTTTATTATATGCACCTCTGACTCTGCTCCTAAAACAAGGGCTATTACTGAACATATCAAAAGTGAACTTAAAAAAGATAACATCATCCCTTGGCATATTGAAGGATTAGAAAAAATGGAGTGGGTTTTATTGGATTATGTTAATATTGTAATCAATGTTTTTAATCCAGAAATGAGGGAATATTATAACATTGAAAGGCTTTGGTCTGATGCAAAAATAAAACAGGTTAGTGATTGATAATGAAGCTTCTAAGTAAAATTTTATATGAAACACTAAATAATCTGAATTATCCTAATAGTGAAATTATAATAGAAATACCAAAAAATAATAACTTTGGAGATTACTCAACAAATCTTGCATTAATTTTATCAAAAAAGATTAAAAAAAATCCAATAAATATTGCGAAAGATATAACCAATCATATACAATCATTAAGTAAAAAAGAACTAAAAAAAATAAGTATAGCTGGACCTGGTTTTATAAACTTTACTTTTTCAGATAATTTTTATTACAGGAACTTATTAAATGTGATTGACAATCCAAAATATGGCAAAATTGAACAAAAAAAATCCAAGACTGCATTAGTAGAATTTGTTAGTGCAAATCCAACTGGACCTCTTACAGTCGGTCATGGAAGAGGGGCTGTTTTAGGCGATACTATTAGTAATATTCTTGAATGGAACGGATATGAGGTTGTAAGAGAATATTATTTTAATAACGCTGGTAAGCAAATGCGTGTTTTAGGAGAATCTGTAGCATCAAGATATGAACAGATCTATAATAAAGAAAGTAAATTCCCTGATTATGGTTACCAAGGTGAATATATAAAAGATATTGCAAAACTTATTGCTACTAAATACAATGACAATTTTTTAAATGATGATCAAAATCAAATTTTTAAGAAATCAGCTGAAAATTTTGTATTTCAAGATATTAAAAAGACATTAAAAAAAATTAAAATCAAATTTGATTCTTTCTTTAATGAAGATGATTTATATACTTCAGGAGCAATTAAAAAAATATTATCTAACCTAAAAAGAAAAAACATAATTTATGAAAAAGACGGAGCAACTTGGTTCAATGCTAAATCAATAAACAGAGAGCAAGATAAAGTTTTGGTAAAGAGTTCTGGTGAACCTACATACAGATTACCAGACGTAGCATACCATAAAGATAAATTTAATAGAAAATTTGATCTAATAGTTGATATATTTGGTGCAGATCACTCAGATACTTATCCTGATGTAATGGCCTTGATTAAAAGTCTAGATTGTGATATTGATAAAATGAAAGTAATAATTCATCAATTTGTTACAATTTTAGAAAATGGTGAAAAAGTTAAAATGTCTACTCGAAAAGCAAACTTTATAACATTAGAAGAACTTTGTGATGAAGTTGGAGAGGATGTATTAAGATATTTTTTCATAATGCGTGGTGCCAATACCCACTTAAACTTTGATATTGGATTAGCAAAAAATGAATCAGATGAAAATCCAGTTTTTTATTTACAATATGCATATGCTAGAATATGTAATATACTTAAAAAATCAACTGAATTTGAATATAGATTAAATGAATTTGACGACTTGAAATTACTATCTTCAAATGTAGAAAAAGAAATTCTTAGAAAAATACAACAATTTCCAGATTTAATTACACAAATTGGTCAAGTATTGGAACCACAGATACTAGCCAATTATTTACAATCATTAGCATCATTATTCCATAAATTTTATGCTAACAATAAAGTAATTTCAGAAAATGAAGAATTAAGTTTTGCTAGACTTAAATTAATATGTGGAATAAAAATTGTTTTAAAAAATGGACTGGATATATTAGGTATAAATGCTCCTAAAAAAATGTGATGTTAAACTTTGATTTAGAAAATTTACAATTTGCCTTATTATGTTTTAGCTCATTATTCACATTGATTAATCCTATTGGGATATTACCAATTTATCTTACAATGACTCAAAATTTAACTAGATTAGAAAGGACGCAGATTAATAAACAAGGCTTAATATCTGCTGGAATGATTTTATTATTATTTGCATTTGTTGGAGATTATATTTTCTCAATTTATGATGTAACTATTGAAGCATTTAAAATTGCAGGTGGTATTATATTTTTTAGAATAGGTTTAACAAATTTAGAATCAAAAGTTTCAAGAATTAAATCAACGCCAATGGAAGAAAAAGAGGCTTTGTTGAAAGATGGCTTTGCTTTTACACCATTCGCGATACCGTTGATAGCTGGTCCAGGTTCAATTTCATCATCAATGATATTAGCTAATTCAATTAATACTTTTGTTGAAAAAATTGTTTTCATATTTTCATTATTTTTAACTCTATTTATCTCATATTTAATTTTTCAAATGGCGGGTCGTATTACAAGAACATTAGGGACAATTGGAATAAGAATATTACAAAGAATTATGGGGCTATTGTTATGTGTAATAGCTATACAATTTATTTCAGATGGTATCCTAAATACATTTAAATTTTAAAGTGGAGGCGGGGAGAATCGAACTCCCGTCCGAATATAATCGATAATTAGTTTCTACATACTTATGTTATTTTTGAGTTTAACATAAAATAATGAAAATAACCAAACACACTCTATGCGAGCCTAATAAATTTTCATTATGATTTCTTAGACAAAAATCAAAACTAGTCTGTAAAGATGACACCTCATAAAAAAGTCACAGACAAACTCTAATTGAGATGGCTTACTACTTATTAAGCGTAAGCAATTTGGCCATTATTGGCACTTATTGTTTTTACTAGACATTTAACGAGTTTTCTAGGATTGCTCGGTATGCAACTAAAAATATATTAATACCCGTCGAAACCGGTCGCCCCCTTAAAATAGTTAATAATTTCAAAAAACTTGATTAGTAATATATAAATATTTTATAAAATATGTAATCCTTGTATTGTATTAAAAAGATTAATTTAACTAAATTATCAAGCTATTTTTTTTTGAGTAAATTTTAGTGACTCCGTAGCTCAGCTGGTAGAGCAGTGCCCTTTTAAGGCATTGGTCGTGCGTTCGAATCGCACCGGAGTCACAACAATATAATTATAGAGATTAAAATCAAATTATCAAAAATACTTCCCTCTTCTATACGTTTCTACACACTAATCCTATTAATCAATTTTTCTTTAACTAGAAATCTACTCGTTCCAGAAAACTATAACACCATTCAACTTGCACTAGACGAAGCCATAGATAATGACTCAATTCTAGTTGAGAATGGTGAATATTTTGAAAACTTAATTTTTCCAAACATTAATAACATTTATTTAATTGGAGAATCTCAAGAAAATACAATTATTAATGGAAGTAATAATGGTACAGTCATAACCATTATTAATAACGAAAACTTGTCTGACCAACAAATAAAAATAGAAAACTTTACTATCAAAGATGGAAGTGCACTAAATGACTATCCTAATGATAGAGGGGGTGGAATTCTCGTTTCTAATGTCTCTCCTACCATTAAAAATATAACTATAATTAATTGTATTGCAAAATATGGCGGTGCCATATCGCTTAAAAACTCCGATGCTAATTTATTTGATATCAATACAAATTTGAACAATTCTTCAAATTATGGTGGTGGTATATTGATAGATTTTTCTAATCCGTTGATTAAAAATTGTACAATTTCTAATAATCAAGCTCAAACATATGGAGGTGGTATCTACTGTATTAATAATTCAAATCCTACAATTAAAAAAACACATATTTTTGAAAATGAAGCAGAATCTGGAGGGGGTTTATCCTTTTTTAATCACTCATCTCCCAAAGTAATAAATTGTCATATCTATGATAATAGTGCAAGCAGAGGAGCTGGTATTTCTCTTTTTTACGATTCTCAAGCACTTATTGACTCTACAGAAATTCGTAATAATACAGCAATTATTTATGGTGGGGGAATTTATAATGCATATGCCAATCCGACAATAAAAAATTCAAATATTCATTCAAACTTTGCTTTAAATGGTGGAGGTATTGCATTAATGACTAGTAATTATATCCAATTTATCAACACTCAAGTTGAATTTAATTCTGCTATTGATTTTGGAGGTGGTATTTACATAGTTAATAATGATCAAAACTTAAATGATTTAATAATATCTAATAATAATGCTCAAATTGGAGGTGGTATTTATATAAATAATTCAAATACAAATTTAACAAATGTAATAATCCAATATAATCAAGCTGATTATGGTGGAGGATTTTTTACATCTAATGTAGATGGTTATTTTGATGATTTAATAATTCATAGTAATTCCTCTTTAAATGGTGGAGGAGTTTTTATTAATAATTATTCTAAAATCTATTTTTTCAATACTGTTTTTTCATATAATAATGCCAATTCTTTTGGAGGCGCTGTTGCTTTAGAACAAGATTCAAATCTTGAACTCAAATATTGTACTTTAAATAATAACAATGCTTCTTTTTATGGCGGAGGTATATATGCTTGGGAAAATTCAAAAGTAAATATTATTAACAATACTATTATTAATAACGAATCTCAATTTGGTTCTGCTGTAACTTCAATTTCCCAATCTAATACCAATATTATAAATTCAATAGTTTGGAGTAATTTAAATGATGATTATTTTACTGACAATAACTCAATAAAAGCTTATTATTCAAATATACAATATGAACTTGGTGGCGAAAAAAATATTAGAATTAATCCAAATTTCCAAAACATTTTTTTTAATAGTTTACTACTTGCAAACAATTCAAAATGTATTGATAAAGGTGTAAAAACATTTATTTTAAATAATGATACACTTTTTAATCATACATCCTACACTGGACTTTACCCTGATATTGGATCTAATGAATATGTAGGTACAGTTGGTGACATTAATAATGATAATAATTTTGATTTAATTGATATATTATTATTGATTAATATCATTTCAGATCAATTAAGTTACAAAATTATTTGCGATTTAAATAATGATGGTTATAATGATATTTTAGATGTAATTTCCCTTTTTAACTGGACGATAAATTCATAATATGATAAAAAAAATAAATAAGATTTTTTTTCTTTTATTGATAATATTAATAAATACTTGTCAAACTCCAAAAGAACCTGATATAGAACCTCCAGTTATAGAAATTATTTATCCATTAAATAATCAAACTATCTTTGAAGAAATAAAAATAATTGCTGAAGCATCTGATAATGATGCTTTAGACAAAATTTTATTTTCAATAAATGGTGAAATTGGTCAAAATAGAATCATTAACAGTCCTCCTTGGGAATTAAATTTAAAAACTTTTGAATATCCCGATTCAAGTAATATTGAAATTATAGCAATTGCAAGGGATGCATCAGGTAACGAGACAATTTCTGATTTAGTTACAACTAATATCGATAATTCAACATATTACCCAGAAAATGTGAATATCATTACTGTAGATTATGATTTAGAAAATATGATAATAAATTGGTCAAAATCCAATGATTCTGATTTTAGTCATTACAACTTATATTATTCACAAAATAACAACAATTTTAACATTGCTGAACTTTTATATACATCATACAATTTAAATGATACATCATATACTATAGAACTTAATTCAAATTTAATTTATCCCACTATTGAAAATTGGTTTTGGGTAGAATCTACAGACTCTGCTGGTTTATCATCATTAAGTCAAAGTAAATCAAATACTATCGAAACTCCTCCATCGCCAATAAATAACATAACTGTTTTCTATCAAACTGAACTTATAAATGGTGAAACTATAAAAACACTAAATATTGCTTGGTTACAATCTTCAGACTGGGATTTTAAATCATACATAGTAGAGTATCAATCAGGATTTGATTCTAGTGATGATAATTGGGATCATTTAAAAACAATTACAGATATTAATCAAAATATATACCAAACAACACAGTTTGAACCGAGTACTGATTTTACAGATATTGCTCATTGGTTTAAAATAACAGTTGAAGACATATGGGGTCAAACTACATCAAGTCCAAAATTTAATGATTATGACATAGATGGACCTTCACCACCTTCAAACGTAACTTCAGTAAATTATGATATTAATTCAATGACAGTCACTTGGGAACAAATACAAGAAGATCCAATCGAATTCAACTATTATAACATTTATCATTCAATTAGTAACGATTTTTCAAATGCTGAAATAATACATAATACAATAATGAGTTGCAATAATCTTGAAAATGAAAATGATTGTGAATCAGATAATAACTGTAGCTGGAGTAATGAAGAAATTTGTTACAACAATAGTATTTATGATACCACTTGGAGTTATGAATACTTAATAAATGATACTAATTATTTCCCAGGAAATGAAAATTGGTTTTGGATTGGTATAGTCGATAATATTGAAGCTGAATCAGTAGGTAATGCTTTATCAAATGAAATCAAAGCATCACCTAATACAATCGATATAACAAGTATTAGTCTAGACGAGACAACCACTTTAAAGGAAATAACAGTATCATGGGAAGCAAATAATGAATCAGATTTTTCAAATTATAAACTATATAAATCAGAATTTGAATGGTCCTATGATACAAAACAATTAATCAATACTATTGAACAACAATATGATAACTCTTTTACAAATTGTATTACTTATGATTCAAATTCTAATGATAATTGTATTTACATTAATCCTGAATACGAAAATTGGTTTTGGATTACAACAAGCAATGATTGGTATCAGGAATCAAACCAAGGTCAAGGGATGATAATGCCTACAATACCTTTACCTTATGCTGTAAACGTTATTTCAGTAGATTATAATATAAGCAACATGACAGTAACCTGGAATGAATCAAATGACAATGATTTTTCTTCTTACGTTCTATATAAATCTGATTCATTTAATGGTATTTACGATTCAATATATAATATTACAAATAGACTGCAAACATCATTATCATTCAGCAATTTTGATCCAACAATTGAAAATTGGTACAAAATAAAAACTACAGATGAACAATTACAATCAGCTTATGGGAGTCCAAAATCTAATAATGTTGATGAACCTCCATCAGCTGTTACATTAGATCCAATTACATTCAATAGCTTAAACTCAGAATTAGAATTAAACTGGGACATTAATGAAGATACTGACTTCACAAATTACATAATTTATGAATCGTCCAATTATGATATGACTAATGCAAATTCTATTTCAACAATTGATAATAGACAAACACTATCATTAAATCGGCAAGTAGACCCAGATATGATATCAAACAATGAAATATTATTCTATCAAGTTTTAGTTGAAGATATTTGGGGACAAAAATCATACAGTAATATCGAAAGCGGTAGTAATCATGAAAAATTTATTTTTTCAAGAGGTAGTTCAAATTATGATTTTATTTTTTCGGTTCATTCTGATGAAAATAATGGACTTTACACAACATCAGGAATAAAGGATAATGAAATCTGGCTTTTCCAAATAACATTTGATGGAGTATTTGAAAGAGAAGAAACATATGAATTTGGGTTATCAGGTGTTGGGGAATCTGATAAAAATATGCTCTATTTAAACAATAGTTATTTTTTAACTGGATGGACACAAGGTTCAGATAATGATATGGATGCATATATAATGGAATTTGATCAAAATTTAATATCTTTAAATGATGCCAACTATTATTGCGCAACTTTCAATTGTAATGATTCTAATGGAAATAATATTTGTGAAAGTGACGAAAATTTTATCGATACTTATGAAAATGATGAAGATGATGACAGATCTGTAGCAATTATTAATTCTTCCGATAATAATTTTGTAATCGTTGGAAGTACAAATGATGATGAATTAAACAGATTCTTTATATGGGCTGTAAAAACAAATTATTTAGGACAAGAAATATGGAATACAGAAAGAAGTTTACCATATTCATCCACCTTCAACAACATTGCCTCCTCAATAGTTGAAACAAATGATGGTAATTATATGATACTTGCAAATATTGACAATGGTAATTACAACACAGATATTTGGATAAATAAACTAGATAATACAAATGGATCGATAATTATTAATGGTGAAAGTCAATTATCTAATTGTAATGATACATCAGGTATTTGTTATGGTGGCGAATCAATTGATGAAGCATATGCCATTTTACCTTTTAATGGTAACTATGTAATAGCAGGTACAACTAGATCAAAAGGCAATGGAGGATATGATGGATGGGTAATTATTGTTGATGAAGATGGATCATATATTAATGATTTTACATATGGTGGAACATATGATGATAAAATATATTCAATCACTGAATCAGACAATGGTTATTTGACATTTTGTGGATACACAAGATCATTCAATAGTCGAAATGAAGATATATGGATTTTTCAAATTGATTTAAATGGAAATTTAATTTTTAATAAAACAATTGGTGGATATTATGCTGATAAAGGCTACGGAATCAAAAGTACATCTGATGGTGGATTCGTGATTTCTGGCATATCACAATCAATACCAAATAATTATGGTAATCTTGAGGCTGTTTTAATCAAAACTGATCCATTTGGTAATACAATTGATATAGATTAAAAATAAATTATCATTTATTTTTTATAATTTCCCAAATTTCATTCATTTCTTTTTCAGTGCAATCACTAATAGATTTATTTCTGACTTTTATTTCTTTTTCTAGTTTGTGAAATCTTTTTTCAAATTTTGATACTGCTAATTTTAAAGATTCTTCTGAATTAACATTTAAAAATCTACTTAAATTAACAATTGTGAATAACAAATCCCCTGTTTCCTCAATGATTTTTGATTCATTTTGTTTCGAACAAGCTTCCTTAAGTTCAATGATTTCTTCTTCAATTTTATTCCATATTAAATCAATACTTTTCCAATTAAAACCAACAGAGGCTGCCTTTTCTTGAATTCTTGAAGATTTAGCTAATGCAGGAAGTGCTTTTGGAATACCATCTAAAACACTATTTCTTTTTTTTTCTTTTTGTTTATTTAACTCCCAATTTTTTTTAAGTTTCTGATTTGTAAATACTTCAGGATGTCTTTCAATCATTTTATTTGAAATAGTTTCTACAACCTCATCGATCGAAAATACTTTTTTTTCTCTATATAACTCTGCTTGGAAAACTATGTGTAATAATAAATCTCCTAATTCTTCCTTTATATTACTATAATCTTCCTTTTCAACAGCTTCAATTAGTTCATATGTTTCTTCGAGTAGATAGGGTAATAATGATTTGGATGTTTGTTTTCTATCCCATTCACAACCATTTGGAGAACGTAGTTTTCTTAAAATTTCAATTAAATCATTAATATTTTTTTTTTCATTCATTAGAATCTAATTCACTACCAATATGAACTTTGTTTATTCTGTTACCTTCAATATTTTTTACAGTATAAATTCTATTTTTATATTTGACTGAATCGTTCTTTTTTGGGATATCTCCTAATAAATCTAATATTAAACCACCTAAAGTATCAAAATCTCTATCTTCTGAATCAGGGAAGACTATATCTGTTTGTTCCTCCAGATCGTATATTGAAATTGAAGCATCAACAATTATACTATTATCATCAATTTTTTTAATATTTGATTCATTTTTATCAAATTGATCGTGTACCTCACCAATTACTTCTTCAACAACGTCTTCTAATGTTACCAAGCCCGAAGTTCCACCCCATTCATCAACTACTATTGCTATATTTGTTCTTTTTTCTTTAAAATCTAATAATAAATCATCTAGACTTTTTTGTTCTGGTACAAAGAATGGTTCACGTGTCAAAGCCAGTAAATTGATTTGGGGTCTAGATCCAATTAGATAGGGAATTAAATCTTTAGCATATAAAATCCCTTTAATATTATCAACTGATTCTTTAAAAATAGGTATTTTTGAATATTGCTGATCTTTTATCAAATCCATTATAACATCAATTGTTGCATTAGTTGGTAATGCTATCATATCTACTCTTGGAATCATTATTTCATGAACAGTTTTATCTTTGAAATCAAAAATTGAATGTATCATATTTGACTCTTCTGATTGTAAGGTACCTTGCTGCTGACTTATACTTGTTAATATTTTAAGTTCTTGTTCAGAATCAAAAATTTTTTCTTTTTTTAATCTAAAAGTTTTAATTATAGTATTTGTTATGAAATAAAAAACTATAGAAATTGGTAAAAATAAAAATTCTAAAAATTTTATTATATAAAAAGATTTGTTAGCAAATAATTCTGAATTTCTTATGGCAATGATTTTAGGTAAAATTTCTCCAAAAATTAGTATTATGATTGTTACAACAATAATCTGAACCAAAATAGAAAATGAAATATCATAATTATTTTTTATTGCAATATTTTTTGTTATTAATGTTGCCATTGAAGCTAGTGCAATATTAACAATTGTATTTCCTGTCAAAAATGTTGATAATAATTTTTGTGGATCTTTTAAAAGATTTTTAACATTTTTAGAAATCTTTTTACTATTTGATTTTAAATGAAAAAATGCGGTCTCAGAACCTGACAAAACACCTGACGCAATTATTAAAATTATAAATATTATTAGAGTAATAATCAATTTATTAAATCAATGTTATTTTTAATGTATTTATTTTCTAAATCAGTCATTTTTAATTTTTCGTTTTCATTTTTATCTTCATGTCCCAATAGATGTAAGGTACCATGAATTATTACTCTTAATAATTCAGTTTTAAAGTTTTGATGGAATTTTAATGCATTTTCTTTAACTCTATCAATGCTGATATAAATTTCACCATCGATTGGTTGGCCTAATTCTTCTAAGTTAAATGCAATCACATCAGTAAAAACATTTTCATTAAAATATTTTTTTTTAAAATCATTTAATTTTAAATCGTTTGATAAAATATAATTAATTGAAAAATCTTGATGGCCATTTTGTAAACATATTTTTTTTATTAGACTATTAAATGATTCATCATTTATACAAATTGAATCTTTGTATTGATCATCAATGAAAATTTCAATCATTAAATATTAATGTTTTTTAAAATTTCTCTTGATATGATTATTCTTTGAATTTCACTTGTTCCTTCGCCTATTTCCAATATTTTAGCATCTCTAAAAAATCTTTCAACATTGTACTCTTTAATATAACCGTAACCACCAAGAACCTGTATTGCCTCAGTAGTAACATACATAGCAGTTTCACTGCTATAAAGCTTGGCCATCGCAGCTTCTTTTATGAGATCTAAATCATTATCCTTTCTCCAAGCAGCATGATAAACAAAATGCTTTGAAGCTTCAATTCTTGTAGCCATTTCTGCAAGTTTAAAACTTATACTTTGAAAATGATTAATTTGTTTTCCAAATGCTTCTCTTTCTTTTGAATATTTTAATGCCAATTCATATGCACCACCTGCTGTTCCTAAAGCTAATGCTCCTATTGTAATTCGTCCCCCAGTCAATGTTTTTAAAAACTGCTTAAATCCCTTATGTGCCTTTCCTAGCAAATTCTCTTTTGGTATTTCCATATTATTAAAATATACTGATCTGGTATCAGATCCTCTCCAACCCATTTTTTTCTCTGGTTTTCCTATACTTAAACCTTCACTACCAGCCTCTACAATGAACGCACTAACACCCTTCTCTTCACCATTTTCAATTAATTTTGCAGTAAAAATAATTATTCCAGCATAACCTGCATTGGTACAAAAAACTTTCTGACCATTGACAATAAATTTATTACCATTAAATTCAGCTGTTGTTTGTGTATTTCCAGCATCACTTCCTGCATTAGGTTCAGTCAGACCAAAAGCACCAATCATCTGTCCACTCGCTAGTTTTGGAATATATTTCTTTTTTTGTTCTTCTGTGCCAAATAAATAAATTGGAGCAGTTCCTAAACTTGTATGAGCCATCATTGTTGCTGCTGTTGAGGGACAAATCTTACCTATTTCTTCAATTGCGATTACCAAAGCAAGAGTATCCATTCCATAACCACCATAGTTTTCATCCCAAGGTATACCCATCAAACCTAATTCGCTCATTTTTTTTATTGAATCCATTGGATATTTACCAGTTTCATCAATTTCATGAGCAAATTTTGCTATATCATTATTCGCTAAATCTTTTACCATATCTCTTAGTAAATAATGTTCTTCTGAAAAATATTTTTCTTCCATTTTATCCTATTCTTTTACCATTTAATTATTGTTGAACCCCAAGTAAATCCAGAACCAAATGCTGCCAAAACAACTAAATCATTATCTTTAATTAAATTATCATTATAAGCTTCTGCTAAAGCGATCGGAATTGACGCAGCTGTAGTATTACCATATTTTTGTATATTAGAATACACTTTTTTAGTTTCCAAATTTAATTTTTTTTGTATCATTTGAATTATTCTTATGTTTGCTTGATGAGGAATCAGTAAGTCAATATCATTTACATTAAAATCATTCGCGTTAAGACATTCTTCAATTACTTCAGGAAACCTTTTTACAGCATTTTTGAATACTTCACGACCATTCATCTTTAAAAATTGAGAACCTTCTTTTAACATATCTGATGATACTCTTGGATTTTTTTTACTTGATGGAGTTTCAAGCCATAACTCTTTAGCATATTTACCCTCTGAGTGCAAATGAGATGATAAAATACCCTTGTCTTTGGTGGTTTTGCTTATTATTGCAGCGCCAGCTCCATCTCCAAAAATAACTGAAACATCACGTCCTCTGTTTGTTAAATCCATCGCTGTAGATTGAACTTCAGATCCTACTAATAATATATTTTCATATGTTCCATTTTTAATGTATTGTTCTGCTATTGACAAACCATATATAAAACCCGAACATTGAACTCTAATGTCTAATGCACCAATATTATTAAAACCCATTTTATTTTGCAAAAGACAGCCTGATCCAGGAGCGTAATAATCTGGAGTAGATGTAGCAAAAATAATGAAATCAATATCTTGAACCTGCAAATTTGCATTTTTCAGTGCCATTTGAACTGCTGGAATAGATAATTCACTTGGACCAATTTCTGAATCTATATATCTTCTCTCTTCAATACCTGTGCGTTCAACAATCCAATCATGAGATGTATCCATATAATTAGATAATTCATCATTTGTAACGACTCTTTCAGGAATATTAAACCCTGTACCAGAAATATACGCATTGAAATTCATTTTTTTTGACATAATATCATAACGTAATTTATTAAATCTAAACAAATAAAATGATTAATTGTTTAAAATTTCAAATTTTCAGGACCAATCTATAAGCCGAATTCTGTATCAATAAGATGATGAATATTTATCTAGTCTTAATTTCACAATTAAGATCAAGCAACCTACCCGTCTATTAATGCGGATCACACTAGACTACTTGGTTTTGCTCCGAGTGGGGTTTACCTAGCTCTTATTATTGCTAATAAGACTGGTAGTCTCTTACACTACCATTTCACCTTTATCCTTTTGGGATGTTTATTTTCTGTTGCACTTGCCATCCTCATTTAAATGAGGTCCTCTAATTATGAGGCACTCTATCCTGCGGAGTTCGGACTTTCCTCTTTTTATAAAAAGGTATCCATCCAATTGATCCTGAATATTAATTTTCTACTACTTCTGCTTCATAAAATAAAAAAACACCACAACTATCACAGTTTTTAATACTATTATTTTGCTTAACTTCAATTACAAATTGAGGTGGCAACTGATTATAACAATAACCGCAGGCGTTTCTATTTATTGAGACCATTGCCTTTCCATCTCTTGCTGTTTTTAATTTTTCATATGATGCAACTAAATTATCAGCAATAGTTTTAACTAAAATATCTCTATCATTATTTAAATCATTTTCTTCACTTTCAGTGCTTTCCATTGCATCTTTTAATTCAATAGTACTTTCTTTAATTAAATCTTGACTGGTTTTAATATCAAGATCATTTGATTTATTTTTTTCTTCAAGTGTAATTTTTTGCTCTTCTAAATCAAGAATATTATTTTCAACTCCATCTAAAAATGTTTTAATATGATCTATTTCTAACATTAATGCATCATATTCCTTATTAGAACTCACTAAATATAATTGATCTTTATATTTTTTTAATTTTTCGTTACTATCATCAATTTTTGTACTCAATTCTCTTATTTGT
>PAFF01000029.1 GCA_002704045.1 Fidelibacterota bacterium | reverse complement strand
TCCAATCGCTATGGATAAAGAATTGCGTTTTGCGATAAGAGAGGGTGGTCATACTGTCGGTGCAGGTGTTGTAACAGAGATTACAGAGTAGAGGTTTTAGTTGAATAAAATTCGTATAAGATTAAAAGCGTATGATCATGTTCTTTTAGATAAGTCAACAGATAAAATAGTCAAGACAGCAAAAAATACTGGAGCCATTGTATTGGGTCCTATCCCATTGCCGGTTAATAGAAGTATTTACACTGTTAATAGATCTCCTCATGTTGATAAGAAATCTAGAGAGCAATTTCAAATTAAGATTCATAAGCGAATCGTAGATATCATGAATTCAACTACAAAAACTGTAGATGCTCTTATGAAGTTGGACATGCCAGCTGGTGTAGATATAGAAATAAAGACTTAAATTAATAGAAAAAGAACATAAATTGGATAATAAAGAAGACAATAAAAACAAAAAAGCTGTAGATTCTAAGAATAAAGTTCATGATTCTTCAATTACTGATGTTAAAGTAAAGCCTAGTGCTGAATCGGATGCTAAGTCTAAAGATTTAAAGGATGAATCGTTATCATCTAAGTTGGATAACGAAAGTGATAAGTCAGATAAGGTCGATAATTCCGAAAATACAGATTCTGTTAACTTGAATGAAGAAGTTCGAGATTCTGGTGATAATTCAGAGAATGCTAAAGATGATAATGTGGATGAGTATTTGAATTTTATAATTGGGAAAAAAGTTGGTATGACTCAATTATTTGATGAGGATGGTTCTAGTTATCCTGTTACAGTTATTGCAGTAGAGCCAAACATAGTTACTCAATTAAAAACAGCTTCTAAAGATGGTTATAGTTCTGTTCAGCTTGGATTTGAGTCTGCTACCCAAAAAAATAAAAGCAAAGCATACATAGGTAAATTTAAAGCTGTCGATATTTCAGTGAAATCAGTTTTAAAGGAATTTAGAGTTAACTCAAGCATTGTAGATCTTGTAAAAGTTGGTTCAAAAGTAACCGTAGGCGCATTTAGTGTTGGAGATATTGTTAATGTTTCAGGTGTTTCTAAAGGAAAAGGATTTGCTGGAGTTATGAAAAGGCACGGTTTTGGAGGTGGTAGAAGGTCGCATGGTAAAAATAGTGTTATGAGAAAGCCTGGAGCTATTGGAGCTAGTGCTGATCCTGGAAGAGTTTGGCCAGGAAAGGCCATGGCAGGTAGAATGGGCGGTGATAATGTCACGGTTAGGAAATTAAGTGTTTTAAGAGTAGACAGTAAATTGAATAGACTTTTCGTTAATGGTTCAATTCCTGGCGCTAATAATGGAGTTGTTTGTATAAAATCATAGTATGAAGATAGATATATTAAATCAAGAAGGTAAAAAATTAAAGTCTAAAATAGAATTAAGCAATAACGTTTTTGGCATAGAGCCTAACGATCATTGTGTTTATCTTGCAGTTAAATCTGAAATGGCTGCTTTGAGGCAAGGAACTTCTAGTAGTAAGACCCGAGCAGAAGTTAGTGGTACTGGTAAAAAGCCTTGGAAGCAAAAAGGTACTGGTAGGGCAAGAATTGGATCGACACGTAATCCTTCTAGAGTTCACGGTGGCTCTGCATTTGGACCAAAACCAAGAAATTATAATTTAAAAGTAAATTTTAAAGTAAAGAATTTGGCCAAAAGAAGCGTATTGTCTTCAAAATATCAAAACAAAAAAATAATTATTATTGATAAGATAACTTTAAGTAATCCAAAAACAAAAGATTTTTTAGCAATACTTAAGAATTTAAAAGTTGATTCTGCAAAAACAACTTTTTTACTAAAAAGTATTGACGAAAATGTTTTTTTGAGCTCTAGAAATCTCTTCAAGGTTAGTATTGTAGAATCAAATAGAGCATCAACTTACGATATGATTGATAATGAAATTTTGATTCTTGACCAAAAAACGGTAGAATTTTTTAATAATCAGAGCAATGGTAATTAGTTATATGAAAGTTAATTCACAAATATTAATAAGACCAATTATGAGTGAGAAGAGTAATAAGCTTGCATCAGACAATAATAAATATGTTTTTGAGGTAGCGTTAAGTTCAAACAAGATTAATATAGGTAAAGCAGTTGAAGATAGATTTAAAGTGAAAGTAAAAAAAGTTTCTACATTAAGGCAGAGGGGTAAGCTTAAAAATACATCTATTAAAAGTGGTGGTAGAGTCATAAGAACTTCTGGCCATAGAAAAGAAACAAAAAAAGCAATTGTCACCCTAGTTGCGGGAGATAAAATTGATTTAGTTGGAGGAGAGGTGTAATGTCAGTACGATCTTTGAAGCCCATAACCCCTACACAAAGATATAGAACTATATCAACTTTTGAAGATATTACTAAGAGTAAGCCTGAAAGATCTTTAACGCAAAAGTTGTCAAAAACAGGTGGTAGAAATAATCGAGGTAGAATAACCTCTCGGAGAAGAGGTGGTGGTCATAAGCGTAGATACAGGCTTGTAGATTTTAAAAGAAATAAATATGATATTAAAGCTGAGGTTATTGGTATAGAATATGATCCTAATAGATCGTCTAGGATTGCTCTTCTGAAATATGAAGATGGAGAAATGAGATATATTATTGCACCTCAAGGTCTTACCGATGGCGATATAGTAATGTCATCAAAGGCTAAAATTCCATTTAATGTGGGTAATTCCCTTCCTTTGGGTTTCATTCCTGAAGGTATGCTTGTTCACAATATAGAATTGAAACCTGGCAAAGGGGGTCAAATGGCTCGAAGTGCAGGCTCATATGCAAGAATTATGGCCAAAGAAGGTCATTTGGTTACTTTAAAATTGCCATCAGGTGAAGTTCGTATGGTATATGGAGATTGTGTAGCAACAGTAGGAAGTGTTGGAAATAAGAGTCATGAAGGTATAATTTCGGGTAAGGCGGGAAGATCTAGGTGGTTAGGTAGAAGGCCTAAGGTTAGAGGTGTAGCTATGAATCCTGTTGATCATCCTCATGGTGGAGGAGAAGGTAAAACATCGGGTGGTAGGCACCCAGTTAGTCCATGGGGAACCCCAGCAAAAGGATTTAAAACTAGGAAGAAAAAAAATATATCTAATAAATTTATTGTAAAGAGAAGAAAATAATTTTATGGCAAGATCAATAAAAAAGGGGCCATTTGTTGACCCCAAACTTATGAAAAAAATAGAAGCTATGGCTCAATCTGGTAAGAAGCAAGTTATCAAAACTTGGGCAAGGAGATCAACAATTTCACCAGGTTTTGTGGGATATACTTTTGCGGTTCATAATGGTAATAAGTTCATTCCCGTATACGTTTCTGAAAATATGGTTGGACATAAACTCGGTGAATTTTCACCAACAAGAATTTTTCGACAACATTCTGGAGATAGGAAAAAATAGATTATGGAATTTTTAGCTAAATCTAAGCATATAAGGCAATCGCCTAGAAAAATCAGACAGGTTGTCGATACAGTTAGGGGTAAAAATGTTGCCCAGGCAACAAAAACGCTGTCATTTATAAATAAAAAGGCTGCAACCTTTATACTTAAGACAATAAATTCTGCTGTTTCAAATTGTTTATCAAACAGTGAATCTGCTAATGTAGATAATTTGTTCATTAAGTCGATAACTGTTGATGGCGGTCCAGTTTTTAAGCGATGGAAGCCTGCAGCGTATGGTAGGGCTGTTCCAAGATTAAAGAGAACTAGTCATTTAACTGTTGTTGTTTCATACAAACAGAATTAAGGAGATATTTTGGGTCAAAAGACAAATCCAATTGGATTACGTTTAAATATAAGAAAAAACTGGGACTCAGTATGGTTTGACGAGAAAAATTTTGCTGATAAGTTGAATGAAGATATTATTATCAGAAATTACCTTTCTAATAGATTGCAAGGCGCCAGTGTTTCAAAGGTGGAAATAAGTAGAACGTCTAGAAAAATAGTAGTTACTATACATACTGCAAGGCC
This sequence comes from Fidelibacterota bacterium, assembly GCA_002704045.1. Lineage (GTDB taxonomy): Bacteria > Fidelibacterota > Marinisomatia > SCGC-AAA003-L08. Next base: position 5,898 of record PAFF01000029.1, on the reverse strand, counting down.
AGGAATAATAATTGGAAAAGGTGGAGAAGAGGTTGAAAAGTTAAAAAAAGAGTTAAGAAAAATTATTGACAATGATATTCAGTTAAATATTTCTGAAATTAAGAGGCCTGCATTGAATGCGGAATTGGTTGGCCAAAATATAGCTCAACAATTAGTTAAAAAAGTATCGTACACAAGGGCTGTTAAAAAGTCCATACAGTCTACTATGAGTATGGGTGCAGAAGGAATTAGGGTTCGCATTGCTGGTCGTATTGGTGGTGCAGAAATTGCAAGAGAACAAACTTTCAGAGATGGTCGAGTTCCATTGCACACATTGAGAGCTGATATCGATTATGCTACGGTATCCGCTATAACAACTTTTGGTATAATAGGTATTAAAGTATGGATATATCATGGTGAAATTAGAAGTAAAGTTAAAGGATAGTAATATTTTATGTTAGCTCCAAAAAAAATAAAATACAGAAAACCCCAAAAGGGACGAATGAAGGGGATGGCTAAAGGTGGCGATTATGTTGCATTTGGAACATATGGTCTAAAAACACTTGAACCAGGTTGGATTACGAGTCGACAAATTGAAGCTGGTAGGATTTCCATAGCTCGTCAAATTAAAAAAATTGGAAAGATGTGGATTAGGGTTTTTCCTCATAAGTCGATTACTAAAAAACCAGCAGAAACTAGAATGGGCAAGGGTAAAGGTTCTCCAGAATATTGGGTTGCAGTAGTAAAGCCTGGAAGAATTTTGTATGAGGTAGATGGAGTCCCAGAAGAGATTGCTCAAGAAGCATTTAGGCTTTGCTCTCACAAACTAGCTCTTAAGACAAAAATGGTTTCTAGAAGAGAATTGTAGGTTTATATATGACAAAAAAAGAATTAAATGAAATGTCTGTGAAAGAATTAGGTATAAAGTTAAAAGATAACCAAGATAGTCTTTTGAACCTAAGATTTCAAAAGAGTTTAGGTCAATTAGAGCATCCTCAAGAGATAGGAAATGTTAGAAAAGAAATTGCTCAGATTAAAACTGTTTTAAATGAATTTAGTATGGGCATAAGAGGCAAGGAAGCGAAAAATGACTAGTATTGAAAGTAGAAAAAAATTAACTGGTAAAGTATTAATCTCAAAAATGGAAAAAACAGCAGTTGTTGAAGTATCCAGAAGATTTGCTCATCCATTGTATAAAAAATATGTTACTAAAACAAAAAAGTATTATGCTCATGATCCTAATAATTCTTGTTCTTCCGGCGATGTAGTTAGTATCGTTGAGGGCAAGCCAACTAGTAGGTTGAAAAGATGGAGAGTACTATCAATTATATCTCAGGCTAAAAAAGGTTAGAATGTCATGATTCAACAAGAAACAAGATTAAGGGTCGCTGACAATACTGGTGCTAAATCAGTTCTTTGCATTAAAGTATTAGGAGGCTCTGGTAGAAAATATGCGAGACTAGGAGATTTAATAATAGTCTCTGTTAAAAAAGCAATTCCTGGTGGTGTAGTCAAAAAAGGAGATGTATCAACAGCTGTTATTGTTAGGACTAAAAAAGAATTGCGAAGAAAAGATGGTTCCTATATAAGATTTGATGAAAATGCAGCTGTATTATTAGATGGTAACAAGGAGCCTAAGGGTACACGTGTTTTTGGTCCAGTTGCTAGAGAATTAAGAGAAAAAAAATATATGAAAATTCTATCCCTTGCACCGGAGGTAATATGAAGATTAAAAAAGGAGATACAGTTAAGGTTATTACTGGAAAGTATAAAGGTAAAACATCTAGAGTAATTAAAGCTATGCCTAAAAGTAATAAAATAATTGTAGAAGGTGTAAATTTAGCAAAAAAACACATTAGGCCCACCCAGGAAAATCCGCAGGGTGGAATCAATGAAATAGAACTTCCAATTCATGCTTCTAATGTTCAGTTGTTGGCTGGAAATTCTACTTCTAAAGTTGGATACAAATATTTAGATGATGGTAAAAAAGTTAGGTTTTTAAAAAAGACTGGAGAAGTTGTTAGTTAATATGTCTAAGAAAAATATAAAATATATACCGAGATTGTTCACGCATTATAAGGAAAAATCAATTCCAGAATTAATGAAAAAATTGAATATTGAAAACGTAAATAGAATACCTAAATTAGAAAAAGTGGTAATTAATATTGGAATTGGTGATGCTAGAGACAATGCTAATGCATTGAAAAACACTGTATCTGAACTATCTCTAATATCAGGTCAAAAGCCAGTTATTGCGCAGTCAAAAAAACCAATATCAAATTTTAAAACAAGAAAAGGAGATCCAGTTGGTGTTTTTGTTACATTGAGACGTTCGCAAATGTTCGAATTCTTAGATAGATTTATATCGGTTGCTACGCCAAGGATTAGAGATTTTAACGGTTTACCTAATAGAGGGTTTGATGGAATGGGTAATTATAATTTTGGTATTACAGAACAAGTTGTTTTCCCAGAAATTAATTATGATAAGATAGATAAAATTCGAGGTATGAATATAACTATGGTAACTTCAGGACAAACTGATCACGAAGCTTACGAATTATTATTATCATTGGGTGTACCAATTAAAAAAAAAAAGAATTAACAGATAAGGATTAGATTAGTAATGGCAAGAAAAGCAAAAATAATGCATAACATCCATAGAAAAAAATTAGTTATTAAATATGCGGCAAAAAGGAATGAACTTTTGAAAAAAATAAAAGATCCAAGTACATCCTTCGAAGAAAAGCAATCTTGTAGAATTAAATTAGATTCTTTGCCAAGAAATTCTCACCCTAACAGAGTAAGAAATAGATGTAATTTAACTGGTAGACCAAGATCAGTTTACAGAAAATTTGGTTTATCGAGATTATCTTTTAGAGAAATGGCACTCAAGGGCGAAGTCCCTGGCATAACTAAGGCAAGTTGGTAGAGGTAATATTATGACAATGAATGATCCGATAGCAGATTTTTTAACTAGGATAAGGAATGCTCAGAGTGTTGGTAAGAAATGGGTTGATATACCAGCATCAAAATTAAAATCCAGAATATCATATGTTCTTAAAGAAGATAGTTTTATTAGAGACTATATTTTTATTGATGATGGTATTCAAGGTTTATTAAGATTATTTTTGAATTATGATCATGACGGTAATCCAACAATAACTGGTTTAAAAAGGGTTAGTACTCCAGGTTGCAGGGTTTATGTAGATTCAGATCAAATACCAAGAGTAATGAACGGAATGGGGACAGCCATTATTACAACTTCAAAAGGAGTTCTGTCCGATAAAAAGGCTAGAACCTTGAAGGTTGGTGGAGAAGTACTCTGTCACATTTGGTAAGGAATAAATATGTCTAGAATAGGAATAAAACCAATAAATATACCTGAGTCAGTAAATGTCGAAGTAAAAGACTCACTAATACAAGTCACAGGTAAATTAGGAAGTTTAAAGTTTAATTTTGATAAAAGGGTAAATGTCAAATTAGATTCGAATACAGTTACTGTATTAAGAGAAAAAAATAATAAAGTGGATAGAGAGTTGCACGGATTAACTAGAGCTCTTGTTAATAATATGGTATTGGGCGTTTCTAAGGGTTTTAAAAAAGAATTAAAACTTAATGGAGTTGGTTATACTGCTGAGCAAAAAATGGGTAAATTTTTGCAGTTAAATTTAGGTTTTTCTCATCCGATAATAGTAGAAATTCCTAATGATTTAAAAGTTGAAACAACCAATCCTACTACAATAGTTGTGTCAGGTATTAATAAGCAATACGTAGGTCAATTTGCTGCAAAAGTTAGATCTTTTAGAAAGCCTGACCCATATAAGGGTAAGGGAATAAAGTATTCAGATGAAGTTATTAGAAGAAAAGCAGGTAAAGCTATTGGAGTTGGTGGATAATGAAAAAGAATAAAAAAACAAACAGTAAATGGATAAAAAAAAGAAATAGGATAAAGTCTTCTTTAAAAATAGGATCTTTGCCTAGACTTGTCGTTTATAGATCGAATAGAAATATTTTTGCTCAAATTATTGATGATTTGAAGTCTGAAACGATTGTTTCTGCTTCAAGCATTGACAAAAGCATATCAAGTGATGTAAAAAAAGCAAAGACAAAACTAGAAAAAAGCGTCATTGTTGGAAAGCAAATCGGTAGCCTTGCTACTGAAAAAAAAATCTCAAATGTTATTTTTGATAGAAATGGATACAATTATCATGGAAGAATTAAGGCTTTAGCTGACGCTGCAAGAGAGGTAGGAATGAAATTTTAATGAAAAATAAAATAAAAAATATTATTAATCCCTCAGAACTAGAGCTTTTAGAAGAAAATATTGTCTCTATAAATAGAGTAGCTAAGGTCGTTACGGGAGGAAGAAGATTTAGATTTAATTCAGTCGTAGCTGTAGGAGATGGTAAAGGTAGTATTGGAATTGGATTTGGTAAAGCTAATGAAGTGCCTTCGGCTGTAAATAAGGCAAAAGAAAATGCAAAAAAAAACATTTTTAAAGTGCACATTGTTAATGGTACAATACCTCACGAAGTTTTTGTAAAGTTTGGAGCAACTAAACTTTTATTGAAACCAGCATCTCCAGGAACTGGAATTATCGCAGGTGGTGCTGTCCGGAGTGTTTTGGAGCAAGTTGGTGTTACAGATATCTTGTCAAAACTAACAGGTTCAACAAACAATATAAACGTTGTGAATGCGGTAGCAAAGGGTTTGAAATCACTTAGAGATCCTATTGCAGTGGCAAGACAAAGAGGAATAACAGTTAAACAATTATTTGGTTAAAATATGTCAAAAATAAATAAAATTAAAATAACACAAGTCAAAAGTTCAATTGGTTACAGAATTAAAGCTAGAAAAACTTTAGAGTCATTGGGTTTAAAAAAAATTAATCATTTTGTATTGCATAATGACACTCCTGCAATCAGGGGTATGATTAAATCAGTAGATTATATGTTAAAGGTAGAGGATGTAAATTGATGGAATTGTCAAATTTAAAACCAGCCAATGGTTCTATTAGAACTAAAAAAAGAGTAGGAAGAGGTCCTGGTTCTGGTAATGGAAGAACAGCAGGAAGAGGAAATAATGGCTACAGGTCCAGATCTGGCAGCGGATCAAAAATTCACTATGAAGGTGGTCAAACTCCATTAATGCGTAGGCTTCCTAAAAGAGGTTTTTCTAATTATCCATTTAAGAAAGAAGTACAAATAGTAAATATTGAATCTATTGCTAAGCTTGAATTAGAAAAAATCGATGTTAATACACTAATTGAAAATGGTTTAGTAAAAAAAGCTCATTTACCAGTGAAAATATTAGGTAATGGAGACATTGTTAAGTCTGTTGAAATTCATGCTGATTCTTTTAGTGCATCAGCAATTAAAAAAATAGAAAAGGCTGGAGGAAAAGCTATATATTTATGATTGACAAATTTTTAAATATATTTAAAATACCCGAGCTTCGAAGCAAGCTGATTTTTACTTTTTCATTATTGATTGTATACCGTTTGGGTGGACACATTCCAATTCCTGGTATTGATAAAGTTGCTTTAGCGCAAGTAATGCAAGGTTTTAGTAATTCATTGTTGGGCTTATATGATATGTTTGCGGGTGGTTTCTTTTCGCAAGCTTCTATATTTGCTTTAGGTATAATGCCTTATATTTCAGCTTCTATTATCATTCAGTTATTGGGTGCTGTTGTTCCTTATTTCCAACGTTTACAAAAAGAGGGTGAACTTGGAAGGAAGAAAATAATACAATTGACCAGATATGGTACAGTAATTATAGCCTCGTTACAATCAATCGGAGTCGCTGTATTTTTATCAAGTTTTGATAGCCCAGCAATAGTAACTAATCCAGGGTTTTATTTTTATTTTGTCACTATCATAACACTTGTCACAGGAGTCGTATTTGTGATGTGGCTTGG
>PAFF01000028.1 GCA_002704045.1 Fidelibacterota bacterium | reverse complement strand
TCTTTTTCTTATTCTTATTTATTTATTTATTTATTTATTTATTTATTTATTTATTTATTTATTTATTCTTTTTTAGGGGCTTCTAGTTCTCCGCTCCGCCGCCCCCCCCGGCGGGGCTTGGTTGATGGAGTAAGATCAAAAGCGTTAATTAATAAAAATCTAATTTCCCGTTTTTCTAAGCCTCTACCTCCCCTTTTACTGTGAACCACTTATAAATTGCCGGAATAACCAACAAAGTTAAAACAGTAGATGTAATTAACCCACCAACAACCACCGTAGCTAAGGGACGTTGAACCTCACTTCCAGTTCCAAATGAGAGCAAGAGTGGAATCAGCCCTAATGCTGTGGTAGATGCGGTCATTAATACGGGTTTAAGTCTAAGTAACGCCGCTTCGGTAGATGCCTCGTCAATAGATACTCCTTCACGCACTAATTGGTTTAAATAAGTGACCAATACCATTCCATTTCCAAGCGCAATGCCAAATAGCGCAATAAAACCCACGGAAGAAGGAACTGACAGATTTTGACCTGTGATCCACAGGGCTACCACACCACCAACAAGTGCAAGAGGAATATTTAAAAGTATCAATAAGGCATTTTTAATTGAGTTAAAACTCAAAAATAACAAGAAAAAGACCATCAAAATAGTGATTGGTATGACAACTGCAAAACGTTTATTAGCTTCTTGCTGCAATCGAAACTGTCCACCCCACGATGTGAAATAACCTGGTGGCATCTCTATGTTTTGCTTAATCGCTAGTTGGGCATCTTCAACGAATGATCCAATATCTCTGCCGGTCACATTGCACTGAATAGAGATGAATCGCTGATTATTTTCCCTTGTAATTTGACGAGGGCCAATCACTTCTTCAATGGTAGCCAATTGAGAAAGTGGTATTTTAAGCGCATTTGGCCCATCAATTAAAAGACCTGAAATTGCTTCTTTTGTTTGTCGAAAGTCTGGTTTGAATCGAATTAAAATGTCGAATCGACGAATACCTTCAAAGACTTGCCCTACAGTTTCGCCTCCAATAGCTGAACTAATTAAACCTTGAACATCTGCCACATTGACGCCGTATTTTGCAATGGCCTGTCGATTAATTTTGATTTGAAGCTGAGGGGTTCCTGCAACTTGATCTACTTGAACATCTTTTGCGCCTTCAACTTTTTGGATAACGGATGCAATATTGTCAGCGGTATTTTTTAATAGAGATAAGTCATCTCCAAATAATTTGACCGCTAATTCGGCACGTACACCTTCTAATAGCTCATCTACCGTCATCGCAATTGGTTGTGTGAAATTAGTTAAGATACCTGGTATCTTGCCTAAATCATTACGAATCAATTCTTCTAATCCTTTTTGAGTCTTCACCCTCCATTTATTTTTAGGCTTTAAGAGAATGTACATCTCTGCACTATTTACCGGGTCTGCATGAGCACCAACTTCCCCTCGCCCAATACGAGAAACAACCCCAGTGATTTCGTGAACTTTCATCAGTCTTTTTTCAATGACCATGGTCAGTCTCTTACTTTCGCTAAGTGCAATAGATGGTGCCATTGATAATCGAAGAACCAGTGTTCCCTCTTGAAGCTTAGGTGTGAACTCAGACCCCAATTTTGGGAAAATAACTGTTCCAATTAGCATAAAAAGAATAGCTAGCCCAATGGCATAGGATCGTTTTGAGATAAAAAACTGTAGTAGTCGTTTGTAAGGGGCTTGGATTTTTCTCACAATCCATACTTCATGGCTTTGTGTGCCTACTTTAGATTTGGACCGTGGCTTTTTCATCAGGAAAAAGGATAATGCCGGTGCAATTAAAAGTGCGAATATTAATGAGCCTAACATAGAAAAAGCAATTGTAAATGCTAAGGGCTTGAAGGTTTTTCCTTCAACACCTTGTAAAGTAAATAAGGGGAAAAACACCACAATGATAATCGCAATTGCAAAAAGTATTGGCTTTGCAACCTCAATGCAGGCTCTTGAAACTGATTGAACTTTTGTTTCATTGGTTGCAGGTTTTTTTAAAATACGATCAATATTTTCAACTAGAACAATCGTGCCATCTACCATAAGGCCTATTGCAATTGCTAGGCCCCCGAAGGACATTAGATTTGCTGAAATCCCAAACCAATGCATTCCAATGAGTGCAAACAACACTGAAAAGGGGATAGATAAAGCAACCACTAGACTAGGTCGAATACCGCCCATAAAAGCAAATAGAACCAAAATAACTAGAAAAATGCCCTGTAATAGTGCATCAGTTACAGTTTTTACACAGGCCATTACCAATGATTTTTGTTCGTAGTAAGGGACTATTTTTAAACCATCGGGTAGAGACTCATTGAGTCTTGTTACGGATTTTTCCACTTCCGAAATTACCGTTGAAGAATTAGTGCCAAACAATTTCACAACCATTCCAGCGACAACTTCTTCAATGCCATTACGAGTTTGCAAACCTCTTCTAAGGGCACCACCTATCTTTATTTCTGCTAAATCTTTTAAGAAAATAGGCGTGCCATTTTCTGAAGCGATCACAATGTTTGATATATCCTCAATCGACGTGGCAAGCCCTAAGGACCTCACAATATATTCTTCACTGTTTTTCTCAATAAACTGAGCACCAACATTAAGATTATTAGCACGAATTTTTTCAATGACCTCGGGGAGAGTGACATGGTATTTCAAAAGCGCATGGGGGTTCACAACCACATGAAATTGTTTTTCGAATCCACCTATACCCAGCACCTCGGTCACACCAGGTACATTTTGTAGTTGAAATTTTATTATCCAGTCTTGAATAGATCGGAGCTCTTCGAGACTTCGTTTACCGGTTGTATCTTCCAAATAATAAAATAAAACCAAGCCCATTCCGGTTGCTATTGGACCCAACTCAGGTTCTCCAAACCCTTCAGGGATTTGCTCTCTTGCTTCAAATAACCGTTCATTTACTAACTGTCGCGCAAAATATAAATCCATGGCATCTTCAAAATAGATATTCACAACAGACAAGCCAAAATTGGAAACGGATCGTATTTTTTCTACACTTGGGAGTCCATTCATAGCTGTTTCTACTGGAAACGTAACATATTTTTCAATTTCTTCTGGAGCCAACCCTTCTGTAACTGTAAATACTTGGACCAAATTAGGTGATACATCTGGAAAAGCATCAATCGGCAGTTTTTGATAACTCATGGCGCCCCCAACCATGACTACAACGGCTAAAACCATCATCAGGAGACGATTATTTAGACCAAAATTTATCCATTTTTTCATCTTTATCTCCTTTTAGTGTGCGTGCCCATCATCCATATCATCTTTTTCTAACTCGGCTTTTAAAATAAACCCTCCGTTAGACACATACTCCATTCCTGGGGTTAAACCTGACAGCACTATTACGAACTCTTTATCTGATTCACCTAAATGAACTTCGTGTGGTTCAAAGTCATCGCCTTCTTTCACAAAGATAACCTTCTTTTGATCAATTCTATGAATAGCTGAATTAGGCACAACTACCTTTCCCTGAATACGTGAATACACGACAGTTACATCAAGAAATATACCTGGTTTCCAATGATGTTCACTATTTGATAATACAATTCGACCCATTTGTGTTCGGGTGTGAGGGTCTATGGTAGGTGAAATGTACGAGATGATTCCATGGGTTGTGTGCTTTCCATTACTAGAATGAATAATTGCTTTTTGACCTATCGATATTTCATCAAATTTATCCTGATAAATACTAAATGTTGCCCAGACAGTATTTAAATTAGCTACCTTAAAGGCATGTGAGTTTTCGGCAACACTTTCTCCTAGAGTTAGATGTTTTTCGATAATTGTTCCAGATATAGGCGATGTTATTTTGAATGGTGTTAAACTATCATTACTTTCAATTATTGCTAAAACATCACCTTTTTGAACATCCTCTCCAATGTGGTAGTTGATTTTTTTTACAACCCCAGGAAATCTAGGGGTAATATGTGCTAGGTAATCTAAGTGAATATTAATTTCACCAGGAAAAAGCCCTGACTTTTCAATCTCACCGCCTTGTGCTGTTTTGATTTTTAACCCAAATTCCTTTTGAGTGTTTGCATCTAAATACAACTTAATATGATCTTCATGATCTTCATGATCTTCGTGATCTTCGTGATCTTCGTGATCACCATGTGATTCAAAGTCATTATGAGCAGACTGTTTACTTTTGTCCTTATACCTATGTTCTTCCGACTCAGCATAAATGTTTGATACAGCAAAAATTCCTACTATGGACAATACTATTAGACATTTAAGTTTAATTTTATTCATTTTCTTCTCCTTCAATTATTTCTCCCGTCAATTGTTTTATTTCAAAAAATAGTTTGTGATACTGAACTAACGTTTCAATGTAAGATTCTTTGAACTCAAATAGTGAGTTTTGTGCTTCTAAAACAGCCAAATAAGAAAACTTCCCCTGAAGATAGCCATCCTTTAACGTATTAAACACGTCCTTCGCCTGAGGAATGATCTTTTGTTTAAGCTCGCTAATCTCTATTTTCAATACAGTAAGCTCATGATGAAGGCTATTTAGTTTATTTTGATACTCTAACGAAAGTTTTTCCAATTCAAGCTCTTTTTCAATCAACAAATACTCAGAGGCTTTGATAGCGCCTGTATTACGATCAAAAATTGGCAGAGGAAAACTACCGCTAATTACATATGACTTATCTTTTGTACTTCGATCGTGTTTAATTCCCCCTGATAAAGTTAGATCTGGGACTCCTAAGGATCTTTCAATACTATTGTTAGTTCTAGAGAGTTCAAGTACTTCTTTTTTTATTTTTAGGGCCACAGATTGATCTAGTTGACTATCCAAAACATCCAAAGAAGGTAAAGGGTCAATATTTTCGATATTCCCTTGAATATTATCAAATTGTGCCTCTGGAAATCCCCACATTAAACTAAGTTGGTTTCTTGACTTAGTAAGTGCTAGATTCCTTTTTTTTATGGCCAATTCACTCTGAGAAACAAGAATATTTGCACGTTTCTGTTCAACTATACTTAATCGGCCTTTTTCGACTCTCACTTTAATTTCATTTAAAAGCGACTGATTTGTTTTAACTCTTTTCTTTGCAAGCTCAAGTAAATCTTGTTGTTTTAACACATCAATACCCAACTGACGTGTCTGCTTCATAACATCGGAAAGAACAAGAGCATACATGTGCATAGAGATCATTTTATTAAGCTTCGCTGCTTTGATTCGGTGATGTCGTTTTCCTCCTAGCTCTATAGGCGTACCGATTTTAATCGTTGTTTCAGCGTTATCAAGTTTGGCGTATTCACCACTACCATAAATATTTTCCGATTCTATTTCAAATTCAGGATTTGGGAGCACAGCAGCTTGATTGATGCGCTGATTTTTCGCCTGAATATCTTTCAAGGCAGTTTTTAACTTTAAATTTTGTACTTTAACAATTCTAGTGACATCTTCAACTGAAATACTGCCACCTGGATTAATATCTATAGCTTGAAATTTGTTAGCAAAAGTTGTCAAATTTAAAATCAACATTAATACTAACAATGATATTTTTTGTTTCATTTTCTTATCTCCTTTTAAGAATTAATACACGCGTCTTTACCTCAAAAAGGGTAAAGCTTCTGAATGAAAGGAGAATGGTCTAAATAATAAGAATGATTGATTTAAAGTATTTATGAAGTTGATTATAGGCTAATCCAGGTGGGTCTGAGATTATTTCAATCGGTTTTGTATCAACGTAAATGTTGGATGACAACGATGGCGCTGTAATATTATCAATACCTACTGTCCTTTCAGTCTCACTATTGCTTTTTGTAGAAAATGTTTGCGATATAGAAACATCAGTACAATCAACACACACTTCATGTTCACTAGCGTGATGTTGATCCACTTCAGAAGATACGCTTGTGACAGATAAATCTGAGATTTTACAGCTTTTAAAAGTAGCATTTTCAAATGACATGTCTCCATTTGATTCAATACATAAAAAATAATTACTTGTGGGGAATATTAATAAAAAGGCTGTGAGTAATAGGTAAACCACTAATTTGTTTAATTTCTTAATAAGAACTTTTGTAATCATTTTGATATACTACCACTTATTAAATATTTTTCAAATATAACATACTTTCGTACACAACAATTAAATCACCAAGCCCCGCCGGGGGGGGCGGCGGGGCTTGGCAAAAGAACTAAGGATTAGCATTACTTTTGAGCGGGGTCTAATTTAAGTACTTTCTATTCATTAACAAGGTATTCCCCAACACAGATACCGAGCTGAATGCCATCGCTACCCCAGCAATCATTGGATTCAATAAAAATCCAGATAGCGGATACAATGCGCCCGCAGCTACGGGAATGCCGAGAGTGTTATATGCAAAGGCCCAGAATAGGTTTTGCTTAATCTTTCTCATCGTAAAGCCAGAAATATCCATCGCACTCACAACATCTCTTAAATCATCTTTGATCAGAACAATATCAGCAGACTCCATCGCAATATCCGTTCCAGCCCCCATTGCAATGCCTATATCTGCTTGCGCTAACGCAGGTGCATCGTTAATACCATCTCCCACCATAGCTACTTTTAAGCCTTTTGTTTGGAGAGATTTAACTTTATCAGCTTTTTCAGAAGGCAGAACATTGGCAAATACATGTTGAATTCCACATTGGTTGGCTATTGCTTGAGCTGTTTTTTCATTATCCCCAGTTAACATATAGATATCCATGTCTCTGGCTTTTAAATCATTGATAGCATGTGATGAATTATCTTTAATCGTATCCGCAATAGCAATAGCGCCTAGTAAAGTTGTGTCTGTTGATACGAATACAACTGTTTTACCCTGAGATTCCAATGCTTCTGCTTTGTTTGAAACGGGCTCTATTGAAATACCTAGAGTCCCCATCAACCGTCTATTTCCTAGGAAGTGTAGTTGGTTTTCAATACGCCCTTTAACACCCTGTCCAGTAATTGAATCAAAATCATTACAAGGAGCAAAAGAAAGAGATCGATTTTTAGCAGCTTGTACAATAGCTTCAGCTAGAGGATGTTCCGAATGAGCGTCCAATGATGCCGATAGTCTTAATAAGTCATTTTCTGAAAGGTTTACAGGTAGACTATCGGTGACAGATGGCTTTCCTCTTGTGAGAGTACCGGTTTTATCAAAAATAATAGCGTCAATTCTATGAGCTGTTTGAAGGGCTTCTGCACTTTTTATTAAAATACCTGTTTTAGCTGCGATTCCAGTGCCTACCATCACAGCGGTAGGTGTAGCCAATCCAAGGGCACAGGGACAGGAAATAATAAGCACAGAAATAAAAATAGTAAGTGAAAAAGAAAACGATTGACCAGCGGCTAACCAAAGACCAAAAGCAATAACCGCAACAATTAATACTATGGGTACAAAATATGCCGCGATTGTATCTGCCAATTTTTGTATGGGGGCTTTCGATCCTTGCGCACTTTCAACTAGCTTAATAATTTGAGACAGCATCGTATCTGAACCGATATGTGTTGCTTCATAAGTAAAACTACCGGACTTGTTGACAGTTCCACCAATCACCTGTGCATCTTTACTTTTTTCTACGGGCATACTTTCTCCAGTTACCATGGATTCATCAACTGTGCTTTTACCGTCTACAATTTGCCCGTCAACAGGAATCTTTTGGCCTGGTTTAACTAAAATATGGTCGCCAACGATAACATCATCAATAGAAATTTCTTGTTGTTCACCATCCCGAACAACAATTGCAGTCTTAGCTCGTAGCCTCATTAATGACTTGATTGCAGCAGAAGTTTTACCTTTTGCTATTGCTTCTAACCATCGCCCTAATAGAATAAATGCAATCAAAAATGCAGCGGTTTCATAATATAAATGATTGGAATTCGTTAAAACAGAGGCAACTAAACTATATAAATATGCGGCGCCGACACCCAGTCCAACTAAAGTGTCCATATTGGCTCGTTTATGTTTTAAAACAGACATAAATCCTTTTGTGAAAAATTGATATCCGATCATGATGACAGGCGTTGTTAATGCCCACTGAATCCACGCATTATTTTGAGCCACCCAACTTGGAAGGCCAAGCCCGAAACCTGGCCCCATTGCAATCAGCATCAAAGGAATAGAAAAACTCATTGAGAAGAGAGTCTTTACTTTCAATGAGTGAATATTTGAGTTTTGCTTTTCCTTCTCATGGTCAATAAATTGTTTGGTATGTCCACCTTCAATAGGCATAGCCACATAGCCAGTTTCGCTGATTTTTTTTGCTATCTCTTCTACAGAAATACTATCAGAATTATAGGTAATAGTTGCTTTTTTAGTAGCAAAATTAACACTCCCAGACACACCTTCTAAATTATTGATAGCTTTTTCAATGGTCGCAACACAAGACGCGCAGCTCATCCCATTGATTAAAAGCTGATCTGTTCTTTCTTTAAAAGACATCGCTTAGCTCCTTTTATTTCTTGCGTTTAAAAACTCTCTTTCTTTAATCCAAGAATAAAGAACGGGTACCGTTAATAAGGTGATCATCGCTACAAACATCCCGCCAAACGATGGGATGGCCATAGGCACCATAATATCGGCGCCTCGACCCTTAGAGGTTAAAACAGGTAATAAAGCTAAAATGGTTGTTGCAGTTGTCATCAAACAAGGGCGAATACGACGAGTGCCCGCTTCAATTGTAGCGGCTCGAATACCTTGGATGGACGTTGGCTTGTTGGATTCAAAAGACCCTTTTAAGAACGTTCCCATCATAACACCATCATCTGACGCAATCCCAAATAACGCTAAAAATCCGACCCAAACAGCCACACTCAAATTAATAGGGTGAATCTGAAATAAGTCTCTTAGAAACTCACCTGCAAAAGGAAGGGTCAAAAACCACCCCTGCCCATAGAGCCAAATCATGATGAAGCCACCCGACCAGGCCAACAAAATTCCTGAAAATACCAAAGACGTCAATGCTATCGAGCTAAATTGTAAATACAAAACCATAAATATCAAAAATAAGGCTAAGGGTAATACAATTTTAAGCGTTTTTTCAGATCGCAGTAGGTTTTGATAATTTCCTGTAAATTCAAAACTCACCCCATTAGGTACCTTTAATAGTCCTGACGCTATTTTTTTTTCGATCGTTTTTTGAGACTGTGTAATAGCCTCCATTTCGGACACATCAACCTGTTTATCAAAAATCACGTATGAAGTCAGAAAAGTATCTTCACTTTTAATGACTTGAGGACCACGAACATACTTAATATCCGCTAATTGTGTCAGAGGCACCTGGTACCCTTTCGGAGAATCCACTCGAATGCTGTCCAAGGCTTCAATACTATCTCGTAATTCACGTTGATACCGTATTCGAACAGCATATCGTTCTCGACCTTCAACAGTTTGAGTGATTTCCATCCCTCCCACAGCCATCATGATGGCTTTTTGAACCTTGTTAAGCATAATACCATGCCGAGAAATAGCCTCACGGTCTACGTGTATTTCATAGTAAGGCTTACCAACGACGCGATCTGCAAACACGGCTGATGACTCAACATGTGGCACCTCCTTTAATACTTTCTCAAATTCCATGCCAAACCCTTCAATTGTTTTTAAATCAGGGCCTTTAACTTTAATCGCCATCGGTGCGCGCACGCCACTTTGTAGCATGACAAGTCGTGCTTCTATAGGCTGAAGCTTTGGAGCAGATGTTGAACCAGGTATTTGTGCGGCTTGCTGTACCTCTCGCCATATGTCGTTGGGACTTTTAATATGTGGCCGCCAGTTTCGAATTCGTTCACCTCGAGTATTAACACTGTATTCAGGTTTATAGTTAATAATGGTCTCAATCATAGAAATGGGGGCCGGATCAAGTGCCGTTTCGGCTCGTCCCAATTTTCCAACAACAGACTCTATTTCTGGTATAGAAGATAATGCCATGTCTTGTTTTTGCAAGACATCATGGGCTTCAGTAATCGAAGCATGGGTCATTGTTGTTGGCATATACAAAAAGGCGCCCTCATCCAGTGCAGGCATAAACTCTTTACCCAAATTTGCCCAGATGAGCATTCCACACAAAAGAATTATGCTTGGAATGGCTAAAAATCGTCCTTTATTTTCCAAACACCATGCTAGTAGTTTTGGGTAAATATATTGAAAGTACGCGATACCGCCTAAAATACTCCCAATCATTAAAAAGACAAAAACAACATTAAACACGAGATGTTTTTCAACACCTAGTGGCATCCAACTATGTGCTAACAAGACGCCCATCAACCCAATTAAAATAAGGCTAATTGGCTTGGTTCTTTGACGTAACCAACCCCATTTTTCTTTTACTTTTTCAGGTACTTCCCATTTTCGACCAAATAAGAAGTAGGCAACAGGTGGCAAAATAAACAAGGCTATTAAAATAGAAGAGACTAATGCAAAAGATTTTGTAAGCGCTAGTGGCTTAAACAATTTTCCTTCGGCGCCTATCATGGTGAATACAGGCAAAAAACTGATGATCGTTGTAATAACAGCGGTTAATACAGCAGACCCCACTTCAATAGATGCCTTATAAATGACAGTTAATTTATGCTCGTCAGCTGACGCCTCACCTAAACGTTTGACAATGTTTTCTGTCATCACAATCCCCATATCAACGATGGTACCAATGGCAATCGCAATGCCAGACAGAGCGACGATGTTGGCTTCAACCCCAAATATTTTCATTGCAATAAATGTCATTAAAACAGAAAGGGGCAGCATGCCTGATATCAGAAGAGAGCTTCTAATATTCATTATTAAAAGAAGCACGACAATAACCGTAATAATTATTTCTTCAAAAAGGGCTTTATTTAAAGTGCCAAGTGTTTCATTAATAAGTCCTGATCTGTCGTAAAATGGCACTATTTTAATTTTACTTACAGTGCCATCCGGCAATATTTTTTCTGGTAATCCAGATTCTATTTCAACTAGTTTTTCTTTAACCTGTTCAATAACATTTAATGGGTTAGCACCAAATCGAGCCACAACAACGCCACCCACCGCTTCGGCGCCTCCTTTATCCAATACCCCACGTCTTAACGCAGGGCCTTCAACAACATTAGCCACTTGTTTCACATAAATAGGTGTGTCATTGACGGTTTTAACAACTGCATTTTCAATATCCTCAAGCGCTTTAATAAACCCAATGCCACGAATCACATACTCAACACGATTCACCTCAATAGTTTTAGCGCCAATGTCCTGATTCGACATCTTGACGGCCATCATCACATCTTCAAGTGTGACACCATAATGCGATAAGGCATCGGGGTCCACATCAATCTGATATTCCTTAACAAAACCACCAATAGATGCAACGTCACTAACGCCATCAGCAGATAAAAGTGCAAACCGTACTTGCCAGTCTTGTATACTTCTTAATTCATCAAGGTTCCATCCCCCAGTTGGATTCCCATCTTGATCATGTCCCTCAAGGGTATACCAAAAAATTTGCCCAAGAGCAGTGGCGTCAGGACCTAATGTTGGACTCACACCACTGGGTAGTGTTCCTGGAGATAAGGAATTTAGCTTCTCTAATATGCGTGTTCGACTCCAGTAAAATTCCGCCTTTTCTTTAAATACGACATAGATACTTGAAAACCCAAACATAGAAAAACTTCGGACTGTTTTCACTTCAGGTACGCCCAGTAATGCCACCGTCAGAGGGTAGGTAATTTGATCTTCCACATCTTGAGGAGATCTACCTGGCCATTTTGTAAAAACGATCTGTTGGTTTTCACCAATGTCTGGAATAGCGTCTACGGCTATAGGCGTTCTTGGTAAATCGATGTCCCATTTAAAGGGCGCAACCATAATCCCCCAACCAATTATTAAAAATAACCCCATAAATACAATTAGTTTTTGGTTGAGGCAAAACCAAATAAGTTTTTGTAATAGGGTTTTAGGTTCTATTGGGGGGGTCATTCTAATGTCTCCAGTTTAGACCCACACCTCAACATTTGTGCCCCAAAATATGGATTTAGTGTTCCCTCCGAGTTTTGTAACCACGAAGCGCCTCGATTCCCATCTACCATTGGGCAATAATACTTGCCAATATGCATTCCCTCTGGAATACCATGATGCAGAATAAGGCGTTCTATTTCTGATGATAATGATTCAAAAAATCGTCGTGCCGTTTCGATGCTTTCGGCACTGTGAACTTGATGTGCAAGAGGGGTGGCGTTGTTATGATTGCCTAAAGCAGCGGCAAGCTTTTCGGCGGCCTGTTTAGCTCGGTTTAAATTATCATTTGCTAAAGAATTTTGAAGTTCAAAATAGTGCTCTAAGCTTTCTTTATAGTGAGAAACCTCCGTGTTGTGGTGCTTGTTTCCTGAATGACGATGTTCAATATCGTTCGTCGACTCATGTGACATAGGTGTGTAAGAGGGAGATGTATTTGTTTTAAACGCAACAAAACTTCCGATACCTAAACCTAAAACTGTAATAATAATGATTGTTTTTTTATTCACGATAATACTCTCCTTATTAATGATTATGTTCCGATGCTGCGTGACCGCTTCCACCTTTGGGTTGCATCATGCTTGGCTTGGCTTGAATTTGCATGGCACTGTCAATTTTGAAATTCCCTTTTGTTACAACGTATTCACCCTCTTGAAGTCCATGCTTCACAATATAAAAATCACCCACTCTAGCTCCCAGGTGTACAACTCGTCCTTCATACATGCCTGGCCTATCAGATACTTTTACGTATACGATAGCTCGTTTGCCAGTGATGAGAGGGGCGGAGGAAGGGATGAGTAATGGTTTCTGAGAAGAAACTGGTTTAGCGAGCCCTAGTTCAGATGCTTTTTTTAAAGGCATTTGACAAATTGGGCATTTTCCCGGTTTTTCAGAATATTCTTCAGGGTGCATAGGGCTCACATAAAGATCTTGAATTGCGCGATCCTGTACCGGTCCTGAAGTTGAATAATTTACATTGATAGTTGCTTTGGCTAACATGTCTGGTTTAAGTCTTCGATGCTTGTTATCCACAATCCCTCGTACACGCACCGTTCTACTTCTTGGGTTTACTACAGGGTCTATAAAGGTGATTACAATATTAAATTGCTCTCCTGGATAGGCCTCTGTAACAAATTGAGCTTTCTGTCCGTAAAAGAGTTTTGAAATATCAGGTTCGTAAACATCCGCAACGAACCAAAGACGATCTAGATTAGCCACATCATAAATCTTACTCCCCGTTTTTACGTACTCACCTTCATTAACATGTTTTTTAAGAACGGTCCCACCAATAGATGTACGCAATGTAAGCGCATCGGATACACGCCCTGTTTTTTCAATCTGCTTGATTTGAGAGGCACTTAACCCCCAAAGCCTCAGTTTTTCTCTACTAGATGTTATAAGTCTTGAAGAGCCAGACCTTACAGCCTCTAACAATTCTTTCTGAGCGACCAACAGTTCTGGGCTGTATATTTTTGCCATATGGGTGTTCTTTTCAACTGTGATACCCGTGTAGTCTATAAATAATTGTTCAATTCGTCCCGGAAACCATGCGCTAATCGTTTCTAGTCGTGTTTCATCCACAACAATTTTTCCCGATAACCGTAAGGTTTCTGTTGCAAATGACCTAGTCACAGGGCTCACTTCAACTTCAGCTAATTTTTCTGCTCTTGGCGATAGACGTAGTGTCTGAAGAGGTTGGTCTTGATCACCTTCTTCATAAACGGGTACTAAATCCATACCCATAGGGGATTTTCCAGGGGTATCTCGTTTGTAAGTAGGATCCATAGGCGCTTGCCAATATTTTATCTTGCGTTCTGATTTTTTATCCGACTCTGAAAACGACATCTCATTTTCAACAGGAATCAAATCCATTGCACAAAGAGGACATGTCCCAGGCGCATTCTTTTGGATTGTGGGATGCATAGCGCAGGTATATGCTGTGGTCATTGCCATAGAGTCAACGTGTGACTCGGATGGGGATGCAAACGATTTTGTAACTCTGTATCCAATGCCTATTGCTAGCAATAAAACTAGCGTGAGGCTACCCCATTTTTTTAATTCATTATTCATCCGGAAGCGCTCCTTTTTCAAATTGCCACTTTAAGGTGGCTAATGTCGTAAAATATCGTTTTTTTTGAATTGCATAGCGCTTTTCAAGCTGAAATACGGTTTGCTCTGCTTCGAAATAATCAATGAATGAGGCTTTGTCTACTTCAAACGCTTTCTGAAAATTAGAGAGCGCAAGCTCGGCATTCTTGAGTAGAGACTCATCATAAAGCTGAAGTATTTTATCCGTAGTTTGAATCTCTGAAACCAAAGAGGTAAGCCTAGCACGCACTTTGGATTTTATATCCTTCAATGATGCCCCGCGGGCTTTTTTCTGATACTTGGCTTCATCTATAGACGCTGAATTTTTTGTATTAAACCAAGGTACCGTCATCATAATTTGACCGCCAAACTGGTTGTCCATGGCGGCATTATCCCAATACTCCATTTGAGCGGTAAAATTAGGCAAATATCGATCTTTTTCGACGGTGAGCTTACCATGTGAAATCGTGAGCAGCGCTTCTGCCTGTTTAACAGTGAGTGTGTCGCTTACCCAGTTATCTATAGCGTTTTTAGAAGTTAAAACCTGCTTGGTAGGATAAGTGTCTCGAAGGGCTATCGACGCTGTAGGGAGATTCAAAAGTTGTGTTAAAGAATTGAGAATAACCGTCTTTTGGTGTAATAAAGACAGTAATTCTTCGTCAAATTTGTCTTTTGCTACCTTGGCTTTTAATACATTGGCTTGAAGCCCTAATCCAGCTTGATATTTCACATCGGCTATATTGATCAAGTGGTCTAACACCTCTTTATTTTTTCTGGTAATGCTGATCAATTCTTCGTTTAGATAATAGGCATAAGCAGTTCGTAACATAGACAGTGTTAATTGGTTTTTTTCTTGCAGGTAGGTGAGGTATGCAGACGCTGACTTATCTTTTCCTAATTGCTGTAAATGAGAGCGTTCGCCAAAAAAGGGAAAAGATTGAGAAGCGACATAGCGTTTCTGATCAAAAGAGTGCGCCTCCGTTTTTGACGGAGATCCATTTAATCGAACCCCAACCATTGGGTCCGGCAAACTCCCCAGGGTGTTAGGTTGTTCCATCGCTGCTTTCCAGAGCGCATGTTTAGATTGTAATTGAGCATTATGCCTTAAGCTATATTCGACGAGCTCATGGGTCGATTGAAACACGATCTCTGAAGCTAACATGCTTTGAGATAACCCAATGAGAACGAATAGGCTGGCAAGCCATTTTCGTTTTGTATTCATAGTTTCCTACCTTAGATTAATTTTGAAGCGTTTAGACAGACACTTCAACTGTGTCTATATAAGAATTTTTAACACAAGAGGCGAATTGTCTTGAGAAAAGTCACTGAAGACATTAAAGGAAAACGCCTCAGCTTGAATTTAGTAATGTTCTTTTCGGGGGGGGCTATATTAGAAAAAGGATTAACTTGAGCTACAACGTTTTCAAAGTGAAATTTTGATTTAATGTGAGTATCAACAATTTTCTCACTAGCCGCTGGTTGATCATGACTGGAACATACTTGGCAATCATCGGTTGCTGCTTGATTGTCTGAAGGACAACATGTCTTTTTCTCTACAGCTGCAGCGGTATGGCAGGAGGGGTTATTCTGATTCTGAGAGACTGTTTGTATACAATGTGTGAATTGACCTGATGTGCACGACAGACAATGATGTAGTAAATCCCCAAAAAATGCAGTGCTTAAAAAGCATATTAATAATACACACCAGAATTTTTTCATCATAAGTAGTATATCATTTATTGGTTGCTGACAACATGTTTTCGGAGCTTTAAAAATCTATTCTGGGCCTTTGCATATAATGCTGCGGGATTCCTTTAGAGGCGATGGGATTCAGCTCGGTATCTGTGTTGGGGAATACATTGTTGATGAATAGATATAATAACTAACCTAAATATTGATTCCGAATTGTTTCAAGGCGATCACATAAATCAAATACCCTACAAACATCACAGCTACTGAGACTACCAAGCTTAGTCCAAATGAATCACTCCATTTCATTACAAAAGGAAACACAATAAAGAATGTAAATGAGGGTAATACAGCCCACAAGATGCCTTTGGATAAAGCAATTACTTTTTCAGAACTTCGTGTATCTATGTAAAGCCATACAAGCGCTAAGAGTGAGGTTAAAGGTAATGAAGCTACAAGCGCCGCCAACCAAGATACCCGCTTACCTAGTTCGGACACAACAACAATGGTTGCAGCTGAAATTAAAAGTTTTATCAAATATAACATTACTGCTTTTCCATCACTTCATATATGACCTAATTAAACGGACGACTTCTTCACCACCCTGATGACGTTTTTCTGTGTCTTCTTCACGTACAACATGTTCTACTAAGTGATCTTCAAGGTATCGTTGAATTAAGGTGTTTAATGCGCCTCTGGCAGCTGTCATTTGCTGAAGGACTTTGTAACAGTCTGTATCAGACTCGATCAACCCTTGGACACCGTTGAGCTGACCGATAATACGGTTTAGACGGCTTTGCATCGATTTTTTGTTTTTTGTTGTGTGACCCATATACTACAGAGCAGTATATAGTATTATTTCGAAACCTAAAAGCAACTATATAAAGGATGGAATGCAGTAAACATTATTATGAAGTAAAGTAAGGATAATTAGATTTTTATTAATTAACGCTTTTGATCTTACTCCATCAACCAAGCCCCGCCGGGGGGGGCG
>PAFF01000027.1 GCA_002704045.1 Fidelibacterota bacterium | reverse complement strand
TCCATGATCAACGTGACCTATGGTTCCTATATTAACGTGCGGCTTTGTTCTTTCAAATTTTGCTTTAGACATATCTTAATTATTCTCCTTTATGATGCTACTTTACCTTGAAACTTTTCAATAATTTTTTCTTGTATAAAATTTGGAGTCTTATCATAATGCGAAAATTGCATTGTAAATAAAGCTCTGCCCGATGTCATCGACCTCAAATCTGTAGCATAACCAAAAACGCTAGATAAAGGTATTTCACATTTTAAAACTTGAACATCTTTTCTTTGAGTGGTTCCTTGTATATTTCCTCTTCTTGAGGTCACATCACCCATAACAGATCCAAGATACTCATCCGGCATAACCACTTCTAATGACATCATTGGCTCCAATATTACTGGCGCGGCCTTTTTTACCGCATTAGAAAAGGCCATAGATCCTGCAATCTTGAATGCTATTTCACTTGAGTCAACATCGTGAAAACTACCATCTTTTAGAGTTACTTCTACATCCTCAAGCGGATAACCAGCCAAAACTCCATTTTTCATTGCCTCTTCAATACCATTACTAACAGGATTAATATATTCTCTTGGGATCGCACCACCAACAATTTTATTGTTAAAAACATAACCTGTTCCAGGCTCTGCTGGATTTAAATCGATAACAACGTGACCATATTGACCTCTTCCGCCACTTTGCCTAACAAATTTTCCCTCAACGTTACTAACCGCTGAAGTTATACTTTCTTTATACGCAACCTGCGGGGCACCAGTATGAACCCCAACATTAAATTCTCTTTTTAATCTGTCAACAATTATTTCCAAATGAAGTTCACCCATTCCTGATATAATAGTTTGAGTAGTCTCCTCATCCGTCCTGACCGTAAAAGTTGGATCCTCTTCTGCTAATTTAATTAGGCCAGTAGTTAAATTCTCTTGATCACTTTTTGAAACCGGCTCTACTGATATAGAAATTACAGGCTCAGGGAACTCAAGCGATTCCAACAGAATAGGCTCATTAACTGCACACAACGTGTCACCTGTTTTAACTTGCTTCAAACCAACTACAGCTGCAATTTCACCAGTCGATACAGACTCTCTCTCTTCTCGCTTATCAGCATGCATCAACATGAGTCGACCAACTCTAGATTTAGAATCTGATGTTGAATTATAAACAAAATCTCCAGTTGATATCTTACCAGAATAAACCCTGAAAAATGTCAACCTTCCTACATAGGGATCAGTCATTATTTTAAAAGCAAGAGCAGAAAATGGCTCATTGTCATTAGCTTTTCTTATTACTTCCTTTTCTAAATCGTGTTTTAATACACCTTTTGTATCACCCTTATCAAGCGGTGAAGGCAAGAAATCTATAACAGAGTCCAACAATTGCTGCACACCTTTGTTTTTGAATGCTGAACCGCACAAAGTTGGAATCATTGATCCATCAATACAGGCTTTTCTAATCGCATTCTTAATCTCATCTATCGATAATTCATCACCAGCAATATATTTTTCCAGAAGATCTTCATCAGCCGAAGCGACTTCTTCAATTAAATTTTTTCTCCATTTTTCAGACTCGGCCAACATTTCATCAGGTATATCAACATTTTCAAAACTAGATCCATCGTCCTTTGTATAAACTATGGCTTTGTTTGTGATCAAATCTACTAAACCAGTATACACTTCACCCGCTCCAATTGGAAGCACTATAGGCACAGGATTTGAAGAAAGCCTATTTTTAACCATATCTAGCACATTATAAAAATCAGCTCCCATTCTATCCATCTTATTGACAAATGCGATTCTAGGCACGTTATATTTATCTGCCTGCCTCCACACTGTTTCCGATTGCGGCTCTACACCTCCAACGGCACAAAACAATGCGATTGACCCATCCAAAACTCTTAATGATCTTTCAACCTCAACAGTAAAGTCTACGTGACCAGGGGTATCTATAATATTAATCCTGTTGTCTTTCCAAATTGCAGTAGTAGCAGCTGAAGTAATCGTTATCCCTCGCTCTTTTTCTTGATCCATCCAATCCATTGTAGCTGCACCATCGTGAACTTCGCCCAATCTATGCGTCCTACCAGTGTAATATAATATTCTCTCTGTAGTTGTAGTCTTTCCAGCATCAATATGGGCCATAATACCAATATTTCTAACTTTATCTAATGGAGTTACTTTCATATAATTTCCTACCTAAAATGAGCAAAAGCCTTGTTTGCTTCCGCCATTCTATGTGTATCTTCTTTCTTTTTGACCGCTCCGCCTTCATTATCAAATGCAGATGATAATTCTGCTGCCAACCTATCTGACATTGTTCTACCTTTTCTATTTCTTGAATATGTCAAAATCCACCTCATGGCCAATGCCATACTTCTGCTTTGAGAAATTTCTCTTGGAACCTGATAAGTTGCACCGCCAATCCTTTTTGACTTCACTTCTAGAACTGGACAAACATTTTGCAATGCCTTCTTAAATACATCGATACCTTCTGCCTTTTTTCTAGAAGCCAATATATCTATTGACCTGTAGACAATGCTTTCAGCTAAGCTTTTTTTTCCACTAAACATCAGATTATTTATAAATTTAGCAACCACCATGTCCTTATAAACTGGATCAGGCAATATTACTCTTTTGTCTGGTCTTCTTCTTCTCATTTTACTTTGGTTTCTTTGCTCCGTATCTTGACCTGCTAGTCTTTCTACCTTCAACACCAGCAGGATCTAAAACTCCTCTAATTACATGATATCTAACTCCTGGCAAATCTTTCACACGACCACCTTCAATCAATACAATTGAATGCTCTTGTAGATTATGACCCTCACCCGGAATATATGCTGCAACTTCATATCCATTTGACAATCTCACACGCGCAACTTTTCTTAAAGCAGAATTTGGTTTTTTAGGAGTAGTAGTATAAACTCTTGTACAAACACCTCTACGTTGCGGACAACTTGTCAAGGCTGGAACTTTGCTCTTTTTCAGTTGTTTTTTTCTTCCTTTTCTTATTAACTGATTTATTGTTGGCATATATCTTTCACTTTTAAATATTTATTAATAAATCTCATTTACCATTATAGTAAAGCCTGTTAAATTACTATTATTTTTTATTAGAAACAATAAATTATGATTTATTTATGTTTTTTTTATTTAAGTACAATCTCATCAATGGCATCCTGCTCTATTCCGCCGTCTACAAGCTCCTCTTCGACATCCTCTGGAGAACCAATCTTCAATTTTCTATTTGGACCAAAACCAGTTCCAGCAGGAATCAATCTACCAATAATAACATTCTCTTTCAAGCCGTTTAGCAGATCTGTTTTACCTTCAACTGCAGCATCAGTTAACACTCTTGTAGTTTCTTGAAATGATGCTGCAGACAAAAAGCTCTCTGTATTAAGAGAGGCTCTCGTTATTCCCAACAGTAATGGCTTGTACGTTGCTGGGCTTGCCTTAATAGTTTTGATTAATTTTTTTTCATCCTCTTTTAAATCTTTATTAATATCATCGATATTTACCTTTAGTACAACATCACCATTATCATATTCAGAATCTCCACAATCAGATACAACCAGTTTTTCAATCATTGACCTATTCTCAGCTGCCATTTCAAATCTATTTATCCTATCCCCAGGTAAAAATTTCGTATCACCTGAATCTAGCACTTCCACTTTCTGCATCATTTGTCTAACAATTACCTCAATATGCTTGTCACTTATTGAAACACCTTGAAGCCTATATACTTCTTGTATAGACTCCACTAAATATTCTTGCACCTTTGCAACACCACCTATTGATAAAATACTTTGAGGCGCTACTGAGCCTTCGCACAATCTATCACCTGCAAAAACAGTATCGCCATCATGTACTATTATATGCTTACCATAAGGTATTTTGTAAATTCTTTTCTCTTCCGATCCATGAATATGCAACTCTCTAATACCTCTTTTTACGACCCCAAAAGAAACCTTTCCATCGATTTCGGAAACTACAGCAGGATCTTGCGGGTTACGAGCCTCAAATAACTCTGCAATCCTTGGGAGACCACCAGTTATATCTCTAGTTTTACCTAAGATGTCTCTTGAAATTTTAACTAGAAGCTCGCCAGCTTTTACTTTTTGACCATCTCTAACCACCACAGTTGCTCTTAAAGGCAATATACTTGCACCTCTTTGATCTTTTTTGCTTGAGCTCTTTACTTCAATACTTGGACTTAAGTTTCTATCTCTTGACTCAACAACAACAATCATTTTCTTTCCACCCTCAACGGTTTCCTCAATATAAGTTTCGCCTTCAATAAAATCATTAAACTTCACAATACCATTATGTCTTGCTAATATAACATCTGTATAAGGGTCCCAAGCAAAAAGCGTCTGACCTGATTTTACTTTTTTTCGATTTTCAACTAGTACTCTTGCACCATAAGGTACAGTATAGTTTGAAACTACACCCTTTTTGGCATCTAAGATATTAATTTGACCATTCCTCGATGTTGAAACAGTAACGAATTTTCCTTCTTCATCTTTTACCTTAGCTACAATTAACTCTTTTGTAAATTCTATTATTCCATTTTTCTTAGTTTTCATATCTGTTTGTTCAACAATACGTGATGCGGTTCCACCTATATGAAATGTCCTTAAAGTAAGCTGTGTACCAGGCTCACCAATTGACTGAGCAGCCATTATGCCTACCGTATCGCCAAGATTTGTATCTCTATTTGTTGCCAGATTAACACCATAACACATCTGACAAATACCTTTCACAGATTCACAGGTTAAAACAGATCTAATTTTGACTCTATAAACATTACTTTTTTCGATCTTGTCTAAAGATTGCTGATCAATCAAATTGCCTGTTTTAACATAAACAGTCCCATCAATAGGATCTATAATATCATCAGCTGCAATTCTTCCGTAAATCCTATCAACTAGAGGCTCTATAATCTCTTCACCTTCCTTTAAATCCTCAACCCATATACCTTGTATAGTACCACAATCTTCCAATGTAATTACAATATCCTGAGCCACATCAACTAAACGCCTTGTTAAATATCCTGCATCAGCAGTTTTAAGCGCAGTATCTGCTAATCCTTTTCTGGCACCATGAGTAGACAAGAAATACTCAAATACCGATAAGCCTTCTTTGAAATTAGACTTAATTGGATTTTCTATAATTTCACCTGCCGAGCCTGACATGCTCTTTTTTGGCTTTGCCATCAAACCACGCATACCTGCCAATTGCTTGATCTGATCTTGACTACCTCTTGCACCCGAGTCAGCCATCATGTAGAGGGGATTAAATCCTTTTTTATCTTTTTTTAATTCTACAAACATAGCATTAGCTACGTCATTAGTTGCGTGAGTCCAAATATCAATTACCTTGTTATATCTTTCACCTTCGGTAAGAATTTGCTTATCAAATTTGCTTTGAATCTTATCTACTTCAACTTCTGCATCAGCCATTATATCATCTTTTTTTGTTGGTATTAATACATCAGAAATTGCAATTGACAAACCGCTCTTTGTGGCAAAGCCGAATCCCAATTTCTTTAATTTATCCAAGAACTGAACAGTTTTATAATTACCCATTGTATTGTAACATAAACCTACAATTTTGACAATAAGACTCTTATCAAGCGTTTGATTAAAAAATTCTATACCTTCAGGAAGAATACTGTTAAAAATTATTCTACCAATAGTTGTATTTTTAATCAATCCTGAACTATGTCTAAAATGAACTTTTGCGTGCAGAGAAATTTCTTTATTTTCTACTGCAAGATAGGCCTCGTCATATGAATGCATAATCGAACCTTCACCTTTTTCATTTTCAGATTCTCTTGTCAAATAATGACATCCTAGAATCATATCTTGAGATGGTATAGCTATTGGCTTTCCATTTGCAGGGTGAAGGATATTGTGACTTGCCAACATTAGCATCCAAGCCTCCATTTGCGACTCAGATGATAATGGAACGTGTACAGCCATTTGATCTCCATCAAAGTCAGCATTAAAAGCTGCACAAACCAAAGGATGCAATCTTATTGCGCGACCTTCAACAAGAACAGGCTGAAAAGCCTGTATGCCTAATCTATGTAGCGTAGGGGCACGATTCAAAAGGACTGGATGATCTCTAACAACATATTCAAGAACCTTATAAACTTCACTATCACCTTTTTCAATTAACATCTTAGCACTTCTAGGTGTTTTAGAATAATCTCGATTTATTAACTCTCTAAGTACAAACGGAAGATACAATTCAATAGCCATTTCTTTTGGAATACCACACTCGTGAAGAGCTAGTTCTGGTCCCACCACAATAACTGAACGACCAGAATAATCAACTCTTTTTCCAAGAAGATTCATTCTAAATCGACCCTGTTTTCCTTTCAAAGAATCACTTAAAGATTTTAATGGTCTTCTTGTTCCACTTCTTACTGCAGCCTTCATCCTACTATTATCTATCAATGCATCAACAGCCTCTTGCAACATTCTTTTTTCATTTCTCAAGATTACATCTGGAGCTTTAATCTCCATAAGCTGCTTTAATCTATTATTTCTTATGATTACCCTTCTGTATAAATCATTTAAATCTGATGCTGCAAATCTACCACCATCCAACGGAACCAGAGGTCTTAACTCTGGAGGAATAACTGGTAAAATACTAATCATCATCCATTCAGGCTTATTAAAAATCTTACGCTCAACCCTCGGATCAAATTTTCTCAAAATTCTCAACCTCTTCAGCGCATCATCTTTCTTTTGTTGAGCCAACTTATCTTTTTTAACCAAGCTAGTTAATTCATCAATCACTTTCAAAACATCCAAATCTCTTAATAACTGCCTTATAGCTGCACCTCCCATACTAGCCTTAAAGTAATTATCTTCATCTTGATCTTCCATAGATACTGTATCATATCCATATTCTTCTTCCAAATCCAAATATTCATCTTCACTAATCAATTCACCATAATTTTTGTCAGATCCACCAGGATTAAGCACAACAAAATTTTCATAATACGCTATTGACTCTAATTGCTTTGTAGTATAACCTAAAAGATAACTGATTTTACTAGGTATAGATCTCAAAAACCAGATATGAACTACAGGTACAGCAAGTGTGATATGACCAATTCTTTCTCTACGAACAGTCTTTCTCGTAACTTCAACACCACACCTATCGCAAACTATGCCACGATATCTTATACGCTTATATTTGCCACAATGGCATTCCCAGTCCTTTGTTGGGCCAAAAATCTTTTCACAAAATAAACCGTCTTTTTCCGGCTTGTAAGACCTGTAATTGATAGTTTCGGGCTTCAAACATTCCCCCCTCGACCTATCTAAAATTTCTTCAGGGGACATTAAACCCAGAGAAATCGAATTGAAATTATTTACTTTTTTTGATGTGTTTTTTCTCATAAAAGACAATTTACTACTCCCTTTCTAATTGTTTAAAACAACATTCAGGCCTAGACCTTCTAACTCTTTAATCAATACATTAAATGATTCAGGAAGATTTGGATCAGGCGTATTTTCACCTCTAACAAGATTATTATACAATTTCGCCCTTCCTTCTACATCATCAGATTTTAAAGTCAAAATCTCTTGCAATGTATGAGCTGCACCATATGCTTCTAATGCCCAAACCTCCATCTCTCCAAACCTCTGACCACCTGATTGAGCTTTACCACCAAGCGGCTGTTGAGTTATTAATGAATAAGGACCAGTTGCTCTTGAATGCATCTTATCATTTACCTGATGAGATAATTTCAGAAAGTATATATTTCCACAGAAAACTGGATAATCAAATTTCTCTCCAGTCTTACCATCCCAAAGGCTTACCTTTCCACTCTCCGGAATATTTGCTAGCTTCATTTCAGACTTTACCTCTTGCCTGGTTGCACCATCAAAAACAGGAGTAGCATATTTTTTATCCAACAATTCTCCTGCCCATCCTAACATAGTTTCATAAAGCTGACCCAAATTCATTCTAGATGGAACACCTAAAGGATTCAATATAAGATCAATTGGCTTGCCATCTTCTGTAAATGGCATGTCTTCCTCAGGCACAATTATGGATACTATTCCCTTATTGCCATGCCTTCCAGCCATTTTATCTCCAACAGCAGCCTTTCTTTTCTGAGCTATACAGACTTTAGCGAGCTTCATAACTCCTTGTTGAAGATCATCCCCAACCTTTAACTTAAAAACGTCTTTTTCTAAGTTTTCTTCAATTCTTTTTAAATTTAAACGATAGTTTTCCCATACCTTTAAGATCGTAAACCATTTTTTAGGGTCTTCAACCCAAGGAGATTTTAATGACAATCTTTCTAAATCAAGCTCTTTAATTCTCTGCTTGGTAAGTAATGTTTTTGCTTTAATTTCTGTCTTATTAGTTGAGGCATCTCTAATTCCACCAGAAATCTCATCCAACATATTTTTATGAAGCATCTCATCTCTTTTAGCCATTAGTTCTACTCTTGATAATCTTGCATTTTTTTGCAATCCTCTTATCTTTTCTCTTTCCTGCTTTCTAAACGCTTTACTTTTTCTTTCAAAAAGCTGAGTGCCAACAATAGTACCATAAACGCCTGCAGGAGCCCTTTTTGATGCGTCTTTAACATCACCTGCCTTTTCACCAAAAATAGCTCTTAATAATTTTTCCTCGGGACTTGGATCGGTCTCACCCTTAGGTGTAACCTTACCTACCAAAATATCACCAGGCTTAACTTCAGCACCAATCCTTATAATGCCATAGTCGTCTAGATTTCGAGTAGCCTCTTCACTTACATTTGGAATTTCGCTCGTGAGCTCTTCTTCACCCCTCTTTGTATCCCTTATTTCAACTTCAAACTCTTTCATGTGTATAGACGTCATTATATCTTCTTTAATCAATCTTTCATTTATTACAATAGCATCTTCAAAATTATATCCACGCCAAGGCATAAAAGCAACTCTCAGATTCCGACCAAGAGCTAATTCACCCCCATTAGTACTAGCACCGTCTGCAAGACAATCGCCTTTCTTTACTATATCTCTAACTTTAACTAAAGGCTTTTGATTAATGCACGTATTTTGATTTGATCTAAGAAATTTATTTAATTTAACAGAAACTAAATTTTCCCCTTTTACCAATGAAATAGAATCTTTTCTTCTACTAACAGCTATTACGATTTCATTTGCAGATACTGAGTGAATAGTACCATTATACTTTGAAAATATAGCCGACCTTGAGTCTTTTGCAACCTTACCTTCAATACCTGTTCCAACAATTGGAGATTCAGGCCTTAAAAGTGGCACTGATTGCCTCATCATATTAGAACCCATAAGAGCTCTATTAGCATCATCATGTTCTAAAAATGGTATCAAAGAAGCAGAAACGCTCACAATCTGATTTGGCGATATATCCATATAAG
The DNA here is from genome assembly GCA_002704045.1 of Fidelibacterota bacterium. Classification (GTDB taxonomy): domain Bacteria; phylum Fidelibacterota; class Marinisomatia; order SCGC-AAA003-L08. The sequence continues at coordinate 5,017 of PAFF01000027.1, read as the reverse complement.
ACACATCACCAGACTCAACAACAGGAAAATCATCTCCTTTCCTAGCTCTTACATATTCATTTTCAAAAAAATCTTTTTCTATTGATTCAGTAGCTTGCGCTATAAAAACTCTATCTTCATCATCAGGAGCAAGATAATCAACTTGATCTGTTATAATTGATTTTTTACTGGAATTTTCTACTACTCTATAAGGAGACTCAAGAAAACCGAGTCTGTTTACTACCGCATAAGTCGCAAGTGAGCTTATAAGTCCAATATTAGGACCTTCCGGAGTTTCAATTGGACACAATCTTCCGTAATGAGTATGATGAACATCTCGAACTTCAAATCCAGCCCTTTCTCTAGTAAGTCCGCCAGGTCCTAGCGCAGAAATTCTTCTTTTATGAGTAACTTCTGACAAAGGATTAGTTTGATCCATAAACTGAGACAATTGACTAGTACCAAAAAAAGTATTTAAAACCGTAGTAACAACCCTAGAGTTTACCAAATCTTGAGGAGTTAAACTCTCAGACTCTCTCTGATTCATTCTCTCTCTAATTGTTCTTTGCATTCTACTTATAGCAATACTAAACTGATTTGAAAGCTGCTCACCAACTGTCCTAACTCTTCTATTCCCAAGATGGTCAATATCATCAGGAAATCGATCTCCCTTTCTCATTTCAATCAAATATTTTAAAACTTCAACAAAGTCATCTTTAATCAAAACCGGCTCATCAACTGGAGCATCCAAATCAAATTTTTTATTTATTCTATACCTGCCAACTTGACCCAAATCATATTTTTTTGTTGAAAAAAACATTTTTTCAATAAACTTTCTAGATATATCAATACTTGGAGCCTCTCCAGTTCTCAAATGTTGATACAGCAATAGCAAGGCCTCATCTGTAGATGAAGTAGGGTCTTTTTTAAAGGTGTTCATCAACATTTCAATTTCAATGCCGTGAACATCTTTTTTTATTAAAGATAATTGCTTTAGATCCATCTTCATTATCAAATCACAGTCAGACTTATTTAATTTACTACCGGCCTCCCTAACAACTTCACCGTTCTTCTTATCAACCAAATCTTCAGCTAAAGTTCTTTCAATTATATTCTTAGAATTGAACTTTTTAACATTTTCTACATATCCTAGAGCTTCAAAAATATCTCTATTAGAAGAGTATCCTATAGCTCTCATAAGCAATGAGCAAGGAAATTTCCTTCTTCTATCAATTATAGTGTATATACAATCATAAATATCAGTTGTAAAATCCACCCATGAACCTCTAAACGGAATTATTCGCGCTTTAAAAATCTTTGTTCCATTAGGATGAAATGCCTCGTCAAAAAATACACCAGGGGATCTTTGTAACTGACTTACAATAACACGTTCAGCTCCATTAATCACAAAAGTACCTCTATCGGTCATATATGGTATGTTGCCAAAAAATACATCTTGCTCAATATCTTGCACATACTTAGATCTATCATTTTCATCTGTAATATGCAAAACAAATCTAACCTTCAAAGGTACTGTATAAGAAATCCTTCTCTCTAAACACTCTTGCACTGTGTATTTAGGCAAACCTGAATAATAGTATTTATACTCTAAAACATAATTTTTATGAGTATCTTCTACTGGAAACATACTTGAAAAAACCTGCTCAAGACCTTGGTTTCTTCTTTTTTCTACCAGAACATCTTCCTGCAAGAATTCTTCGTAAGAGTTGATTTGTATTGCTAATAGATCAGGCATCTGAACATGTGACTGCACATGACCAAAGGCCTGCCTAGATGAATTATTTGGATTATCAGACAAAGCTATAAGCCCCCTAATTTATTTTTTGAAATATCTATGCTTGCTTCAAACAACTAGCTACTTTAAAGCAACGGTCGCACCAGCTTCTTCAAGCTTAGACTTCATTGAATCAGCATCTTCTTTAGAAACAGCTTCTTTTATCGTTGATGGCGCACTATCAACCATATCTTTAGCTTCTTTCAATCCAAGACCAGTCAACCCTCTTACAGCCTTAATTACGTTTATTTTTTTATCACCTACTTGCTCTAAAACAACATCAAATTCTGACTTTGCTTCAGCAGCAGCACCTCCATCACCAGCCACGGGCGCAGCCGCAACAGCTGCAACTGGAGCAGCAGCAGTAACACCAAACTTATCTTCAATATCAGAAATCAATTCTGATATTTCTAACATATTTGCGTTTTCTAAATATGATAAAACATCTTCTTTATTTATACCAGCCATTTTATTCTCCTAAGATTAAATTTATGATTTTGTTGATTTTAAACTTTCTAGTAACCCAGCCAACTTACCCATTGCTCCATTCAGAGTTGAAGCCAAGCCAGACATAGGTTGCGACAAGCCACTCAAAAGCTTCGCATACAAATCTTCCCTACTAGGCAAGCTTGCGATCTTTTCAAATTCTACTCCCTCAAATCGCTTACCTTCAAATAATATACCCAATACTTCTAAATTTTCATTTTCTTTAGCAAATTTTTTAATTACTCTTGCAGGAGCAGAAGCATCCTCGAATGAATATGCTATCGCAACCTGACCAACAAGAATATCATCAACACTTGTCAAGTCAGTATTTTTTAATGCAATTTTAGTAAGTGTGTTTTTGGAAATCTTAAATGTAACATTTTCATCCCTAAATTGATTTCGCAAATTTGTCATTTGAGAAACGTTCAAACCTGTATAACTTGTAAAGTAAATCCCTTTAGACATTTTTAAATTATTTTCCAAAAAACTTACCATATCTTCCTTTATCTTTCTAGACATATCTTCTCCTATGAAGCTATTGAACTAACATCAATTTTTATACCTGGACCCATTGTAGATGAAATAGTAACCTTTTTCAAGTAAGTACCTTTAACCGACGAGGGCCTTGCACCCTTTATTGCGCTCAAAAATACCGATGCATTTTCATACAACTTATCTGAACCAAATCCAATCTTACCCAAAACAGAATGAATAATACCTTGCTTATCAACTCTATACTCAATTCTACCTGACTTAATCTCTTTTACAGATTTGACCACATCAGTTGTAACTGTTCCCGATTTAGGACTTGGCATCAATCCCTTTGGACCCAATATCTTGCCCAATTGACCCACTTTTGCCATCATATCTGGCGTAACAATAATTGTATCTATATCTATCCAACCACCTTTTATTTTGGAAATATATTCGTCCGATCCTACCAAATCCGCTCCACTTGATTCCGCCAATGCTATATTCTCACCTTGAGTTATTACCAAAACCTTTACATCTTTACCAGTTCCATTAGGCAGAGCTACCGTACCTCTAACTAGCTGATCAGCATGTCTTGGATCGACACCTAAATTAACAGCTATATCAACCGTTTCGTCAAATTTTACAGAACTAGACTTAACTAGACCTATACCATCAGAAAGAGAATAAAACACATCCCTATCTACGTTTTTTAATAAATCTTTATATCTTCTACTTTTAGCCATAATTATTTTTTAACCTCAATTCCCATACTCCTTGCAGTACCAATTATCATATTAACCGCACCATCAACATTGTAAGCATTCAGGTCTGGCATTTTTATTTCTGCTATTTTTTTTACATCAGCCATGGTAACCGAACCTACTTTTTCTTTGTTTGGCTCACCCGAACCCTTGGCAATCTTAGCAGCTTCAATCAATAACGTTGGAACTGGTGGAGTTTTAGTAACGAACGAAAATGATCTATCAGCATAAACAGTTATCTCAACCGGAATCGTTTTACCAGGCTGATCTTGGGTTTTTGCATTAAAGGCCTTGCAAAATTCCATTATATTAACTCCATGCTGACCTAGCGCTGGTCCTACTGGTGGAGCTGGACTAGCCTTACCTGCTAAAATTTGTAATTTCAAAAATCCAATCTGTTTTTTTGCCATATCAACTAACCCTCTAATTCAAGCTGAAAAAAATCTAATTCAACAGGTGTTGGCCTGCCAAATATAGAAACAGTTACTTTAACTTTTTGCTTATCATTATTGACTTCTTCAACATATCCCGAAAAATCAGTGAACGGACCATCAACAACCTTTACCGGATCACCTACTCTGAATGGTGTTTGAAGTATTTCCTGACCTTCTTTTTTCTCAACCTCACCTATAATTCTCTTAACTTCTACATCTCTTAATGGAACAGGTTCTTTTTTAGAACCAATAAAACTAAGGACTCCTTGTGTATTCTCTATAACATATCTAGATTCCTTAGTAAGCATCATTTTGATTAAAACATATCCAGGGAAAAAAGTTTTCTCTTTAATTCTTTTTTTATTACCTCTTATCTCAATAACTTTATCTGTTGGAACAAATATATTTTCTACCAAATCAGAAATGCCACTATCTTCTAATTCATAAAAAATATTTTCTTTTATTTTTTGTTCTTTGCCAGATATCACTCTTAAAGAAAACCACTTCATTTCAGGACTTGACATTAAATCATCCATTTAAATTAAACAACCTAAATACCAAATCACTAATCGCATAATCAATTACAAACAAAAACAATGCCAAAATTATCGCAAAAAGACCGACCACCATAGTAGAACCCATCAACTCTTCTTTTGACAACCAAGATACTTTTTTCATTTCTATTGCTACTTGATTAAAATAACTTTTTATTTTATTCATATTTTTAACATTTTTTTGCAGGAGCGGAAGGACTCGAACCCTCAACTCCCGGCTTTGGAGGCCGGTGCTCTACCAATTGAACTACGCTCCTCTATTAATTAATTATTTTGTTTCTTTAAATATCACATGCTTTTTCAAAACAGGATCATATTTTCTCAATTCCATCCTGTCTGGATGTAGGCGCTTATTCTTAGTTATCGTATATCTATAACCTGAACCCTCAGTACTTTGCAAATGAATAATTACTCTTTTACTATTACCTGCCATGATAAAACCTCTACTCTGTAATCTCTGTTACAACACCTGCACCGACAGTATGACCACCCTCTCTTATCGCAAAACGCAATTCTTTATCCATAGCGATTGGA
>PAFF01000026.1 GCA_002704045.1 Fidelibacterota bacterium | reverse complement strand
ATTATAAAATTATTTGAAAATGATTGTTATAATTGATCTTGGTGGAATTATTAAAGAATACTTTTTACTATCTAAAACTATTTTAAAATTTAATTCTATATTTTTGTCATTTAATACTATTGACTTTACATTACCTTTTTGATCTATTGCAGATAAAGATTTTAAATTTTTTGATAAAACGTTACTTTCAATTATGTAATCGCCTGATTGTATAAACCTAGAAAAATGTCCAATATAGTAGTATGAACTTTGTAAAATAATATCATTATTTTTAACAATGATAGGTGCACTACATAAATTACCAACGTGATTGGGACCACCATTTTCATCAAGAATTAAATTCCAATCCAACCACCCCACAGTCCATCTATTTAAATCATTAATAATAGAATTTGCATATCTCTCACCAAGCTTCCAAGATCCTATGTGTGGCCCATTTTCCTGACAACCTTCCGTAAAAATTAATTTTTTGTCAGGAAACTTATCGTGCACTTTTTGAACTTTATCAAAATGATCACCTTGCTCATACCAATGAAATCCAGTTCCCCATATATATTTATAAGCATTAGGATCTCCTAAAATAATTTCAGCCCGATAGAGCATTTCATCACGATTATGATCCCAAATAACAACTTTTTTATTTTCAAAATTGTAATTGTGTAATGCTGGTCCTAAAAAATTTTTAATAAAATCTCTTTCTTCTTCTGCATTATAAAGACAAGAATCCCATACCTGTTTTGCAGCAGGTTCATTTTGCACAGAAACTCCCCAAATCGGGATTCCCTCTTTTTCATAAGATAAAATATACTTACAATAGTAATTTGCCCAAGATTTTCTATATTCTGGTTTTAATTTTCCACCATTATTCATTTCCCCATTTGTTTTCATCCAATAAGGAGGACTCCAGGGAGATGCTAAAATTTTTAATGGCTTTCTAGCCTTTTTTAAAGCATCTTTAATAAATGGAATAATTATTTTTTTATCTCTTTCAATAGAAAAACTACTTAAATCTTTATCTTCATTTTTACAATAGTCATAATTACCTAACGAAAAATCGCAACTATTTATATGTGTTCTTCCAATTGAATAAGCATTTCCTTTGTTGCTTGAAAAATACAAATCAATAATACTTTGCTTTTTATCTAAGGTTAATTTTGAATATATACTAGCAGATGACTCAGTGAAAGCTCCACCAAAGCCCATAAATTTTTGTTTTGTTTTATTTTTGAATACTTGGACGATATTTTGACAATCATTATTTGTTTTAATATCATTTAAATTTATTTCATTTAATCTTGCATTTGAATCTTTTGAAGATATATAAATTTTGTGCATTGTTTTTATCCAATTTATTTATAAAAATAGGTATTGTTATTTTTTTAAAATTTTTAAATTTTTCATACAATTAATCATTTTGTCAAATGAATGTTTTATATTATTATCAATTCCAATTGATATACGAATTATTCCCTTACTTAGCCCTATTTTTATTTGATCTTCATCGCTAATCTCTGAAGATGTGCTATTTCCTGGAAGACTAAATAATGTTTTAAAATACCCTAAACTAACAGCAAGCAAACCAACATTCTGTTCTTGCATTTTTTCCATTAAAGACTCAGCAAGTTTTTCTTCATTCAAATCAATTGCTAAAATTCCTCCATAGCCATATTGTGGATTCATCATGTTTTTCATTAATAAATGATGAGGATGGCTTTTTAAGCCTGGGTACATAACCTTTAAACCTAATCTTTCTAATTCTTCACATATAAATTGTGCATTTTTACTATGTTTTTTAATTCTAACATGAAGAGTATGAATATTTTTTAAAATACTTGCAGACCTAAAACTGTCTAGAACTGGACCTAGTAACATACACATCCCACTATTTACATCTGATAAATTTAGTATAAAATCTTTAGAGGAACTAATTGATCCAGCTACACAATCAGAGGTCCCATTAATAAATTTTGTTAATGAATGGATTACAACATCAGCACCTAAATTTATGGGTGTAATTGACATAGGACTGAAAGTATTGTCTACAACTAACTTGATTGTGTTTTTTTTTGCAATTTTACTTAAACTTGATATATCAGCTACCTCAAGCAAAGGATTACTAATAGATTCGCAATAAATGAGCTTAGTTTTTGAATTTATGTTATCATTAATATCATTAATATTTCCAATGTCAACAAATTTAACAGTTATTCCATATCTAGGTAAAATATTTTTAAAAAATGCATAAGTTCCACCATAAATTGTTCTTGAAGAAATGATTTGATCTCCTTGCTGGCAGATTTGTAATATCGTACACGCAATAGCACTCATTCCAGAAGAGGTAATCTGCGAAGCTTCACTATTTTCCAATGCTGATATTGCATCTGATAAATATTTATTACTTGGATTCCAATGTCTACTGTAAAGGAAGCAACCTTCAATTTCACTTTCAAATAATTCTTTCATTGATTCAGATTTGAAAAATGTATAAGTTGATGAATCAGTTATCGAAGGGTTTACACCTCCAAACTCTCCAAAAGCAGAAAGTTGTTGTATACTAGTTGCTGGATCAAATTTCATAATTACCTCTTGTAATAATTTTTATTATAAAATGTCTTAAATAATTAAATCATATCATTTTTTTAGGGTCAACATAATCATCGTATTCATCACTTTTTAAATAACCTAGTGATAATATTGCACTTTTTAAAGTAGAGTTTTCTTCGTGCGCTTTTTTTGCTGCTTTTGCAGCCTTATCGTAACCAATATGTGGCGTTAATGCTGTTACTAACATTAAAGATTTATTAACATTTTTCTTAATTTTTTCTTCATTAGCCTTAATATCGATGATACAATTATTTGTAAAAGAGTTAATAACATCAGATAGTAATCTTACAGATTGCAAAATATTATAAGCCATTACTGGTCTGAATACGTTTAACTCAAAATTACCCGATGCACCAGCAAATGTTAGTGTAGCATCGTTGCCAATAACTTGTGAACAAACCATTGTAACTGCTTCGCACTGAGTTGGATTGACTTTACCTGGCATAATTGAACTACCTGGCTCATTAGATGGCAATATTATTTCACCAATTCCAGCTCTAGGACCACTTCCTAACCAACGAATATCATTAGCAATTTTATTCAAAGAAATAGCCAGACCTTTGAGCGAACCAGATACCTCTACAACAGAATCATGACAACCTAATGATTCAAATTTATTTGGAGAAGTTACAAATGGTAAAGATGTAATTCTTGCAATTTCTTTAGCACAATCTCTATCGAAATTAATGGGTGCATTTAAGCCTGTTCCAACAGCTGTACCACCCATAGGCAAGTATAATAAAAAATTAAAGGTGTTTTTTATAGATATTATAGAATTTTCTATTTGTTTTGAATAACCAGAAAATTCTTGACCAAGTGTTAAAGGAGTTGCATCTTGTAAATGAGTTCTTCCAATTTTAACAATGCTATTAAATTCATCGCATTTCAAATTTAGTTTTTCAACCATATTTTCTAATGATGGTAATAATTTGTTGTGAATTTGAATTGCTGAAGCAATATTAATAGCTGTAGGGAAAGTATCATTTGTAGATTGAGATCTATTAACATGATCATTTGGATGAACTATATTATCAACTCCCAATTTATTTCCTAATTTTTCATTAGCAATATTTGCTATTACTTCATTAAAATTCATATTTGTTTGTGTACCACTACCAGTTTGCCAAACTACCAACGGAAATTGATCATCGTATTTTCCATTAATAACATCATTACTTGCTTCTTGTATCGCATTTTTTATATCATCAGAAACTAAATTATTGTTATTATTTATTTGGGCTGCTACATATTTAATTATACTATACGCTTTAATAAATTCTTTTGGAAAAACTTCATTACCTATGTTAAAATTCTGTAGAGATCTTTGAGTTTGTGCACCCCAATATTTGTCAGATTCAACTTTAATTTCTCCCATGCTGTCTTTTTCGATCCTGTAAGTCATTTTTACTCCTTTATAATTGTAATAATTTACATTTTTTAATCCTTCAATAAATGTATTTATTATTAATTTATAACATACAAAAAATAAAATTATTTAAATCAAGAAGGGACTTCAAAAATGAAAAGAAAAAAAATATCGCTAATTGGTGGTGGACAAATTGGAGGTAATTTAGCGTTATTAGCTGCTCAAAAAGAACTAGGAGATGTTTTAATTTATGACATACCTAATGCAGAGGGTATGATCAAAGGTAAAGCTCTTGACATTAGTCAATTGTGTCCTCTAGGTGGCTATCACTCTAACATTATCGGTTCCTCAAATCCAGAAGATCTAATTGATTCTGATGTAGTTATAATTACTGCAGGAGTTCCTAGAAAACCAGGTATGAATAGAGAGGATTTGTTGGGTATAAATATTAAAATTATAACTGATGTTGCACACAACGTTAAAAAATATGCTCCAAATGCTTTTGTAATTGTTCTTTCAAATCCATTGGATGCTATAGTTTATTCATTTTACAAAGTTTCCGGGTTTGATAAACAAAAAGTTGTTGGCATGGCAGGAGTTTTGGATAGCACTCGATTTAAAACATTTCTAGCTATGGAAACTGGTTATTCAGTTAAAGATGTTAATTGTATGGTACTGGGTGGACACGGAGATACTATGGTTCCTATACTACGTCTTGCTACTGTTGGGGGTATACCTGTTGAACAATTAATCTCAAAAGATAAACTTGATAAAATTGTAGAAAGAACACGTTTTGGTGGTGGCGAATTAGTGAAATTATTTGGTAATGGTTCTGCATATTATGCTCCAGCCGCTTCAGCTATCGAAATGGCTGAATCTTATTTAAAGGATAGTAAAAGAGTTTTACCCTGCGCGTCTTTATGTGAAGGTGAATTTAATATAAATGGGTATTTTATTGGGGTTCCGTCTGTTATTGGTAAAAAAGGTGTTGAAAAAATACTTGAATTTGACCTTTTAAATGATGAAAAGAAAGCTTTAAATGATACATTAGAATCAGTAAAAAAAACAGTTCAAGAAACAGGTTTATGATAATTGCATAATTATGATCACATTATATGGGATTGGAATGGCACCCTATTAGATGACTTGAATTTAAGTTTAGAGTCTTTAAACTACATTCTTAAAAAAAGAAATAAGAATTTAGTTGATCAAACTTTTCACGAACAAAACTTCTGCTTTCCAATCAAAGATTACTATAGAAAACTTAATTTAAATTTAAATAGTAAAAGTTTTGAGTTGATTTGTAATGATTTTAATAAACACTATAAAGAATCTATACTTAATACTAAATTAAGAAATGATGTATTAATTATATTAAATCAAATTAAGAAATTAAATATAGATCAATCAATATTATCAGCACTCGAACATAAAAAATTAAATAAAATGATAAATTACTATAAAATTGATCATTTTTTTAAATATGTTCATGGAGTAAATAATGATGAAGCAAATGGTAAAATAACTGAAGCAAAAAATCTAATTTCTTTAATTAATGTAAATCGAAAAAAAATACTTCTTGTAGGAGATACAAATCATGATAGTGAAGTAGCAGAAGTACTAGGTATAGATTGTATTCTAATATATAGTGGTCATCAATCTGTCAAAATTCTTCAAAAGTCAAATAGAAAAATTATCAAGAATTTAAAAGAACTATTCAAATACTTATAACTTTAGATCAACTATATCACCTACCTTTTAGGTACTTCCTTTGACAATCTAAAATAAAATCCTGTGCTATTTTACCCTTTCCCATTTCTCTCAAATTTATGATTTTAAGGGCATTATTTATTACAATTCCATAGTTATCGGGTTCGTAATAAAAAGCATCTAATCTTTTTGTCAATTCAACTGATTCAAATTCTGAAATTTTCGTAATATTTTCTGCAGAATAACTATCCAGCATTGTAATTACTAAAGGAGGTAGCCAATATACATTCCTCTTTTTTTCGATATTTTTAGTGCTATCAACTAAACTATTAAATGTTAAATACCCATTGAGATAACCATCAATAAAGCCAACTTTCCTATTCAAATTCCAGTTTTTCCAATCTTGTCCATTAAAATTTACAGATTCACCTGAAATAACAAAATTTATAATAATTAAGAATTTTAAATACTTTATCATGCTTACCCCATTAACTTTTTTTTTTAAAAATCGGAATAGGAATCATTTTATGAATATTATTATTCCTATGCTTGAGATATATATTCAAAGCTTTTTTTTGTTCACTAGTTAATTTAGAATTACCATCATAAGTCATGGCCCACTCTAATTCATCATACGTTACACCAATTTGTTCTTCATCAGTTCTTCCATCATCCCATAATCCATCTGTTGGTTTAGCATCTAAAATTTCATCTATAATTCCAATTTTTTTTGATAAACTGAAAACTTCAGATTTCATTAGATCAGCTATAGGACTGATATCTACACCTCCATCACCATATTTAGTATAAAAACCAATTCCGAAATCTTCTACTTTATTTCCAGTCCCAACTACAAGACCATTTTTACTTCCTGCAATTAAATATAATGTAGACATTCTTATTCTAGCTCTTGTATTGGCTAAAGATAATTTAGTTTGAAGCTTTTCTGGAACAGATTCCTTCATGCTATTGAATGTTTTAGATAAATCAATACTAAAATCTTCTACAGAAGAAAAATTGTCTTTAAGCCAAGCTATGTGTTTAATTCCTCTATTTGTTTCATTTTTATTTTGATGTATTGGCATCGTCACTACTATTGTTTTTACTCCCGTCATTGCGCAAAGAGTTGATGTTAGAGCTGAATCAATACCTCCAGAAATACCAACAACAAAACATTTCATAGAATTATTTTGTAAATATAATTTTAACCAATTTGATATTTTATTTTCTAAATTCATTTAAGGCCTCAATCTTTGCAACATCCTTGGATATGGTATAGTTTCTCGTACGTGAGGAAGTTTACATATCCAAGCTACAACTCTTTCTATACCCATTCCAAAACCGGCATGCTGAACACTACCATATTTTCTTAAATCTAAATACCATTCAAATTCATCTCTAGGTAATTTTTCATGTTTTACTCTTTCAAGTAAAACTTCAAGGTCAGACTCTCTTTCTGATCCTCCAATAATTTCACCGTAACCCTCAGGTGCCAAAAAATCCATTCCTAATACAACTTTTTCATTTTCAGGATCTCTTTTCATATAAAATGCTTTAATTTGAGTTGGAAATCTATGAACTATAACAGGTTTATCATATTGCTCTGAAATAAATGTTTCTTCAGGAGAACCAAAATCTCCACCCCATTCAAAATTAAATCCACCATCATTTAACATTTCAACACATTCAGAATAACTTATTTTTGGGAAAGGAGCTTTAATTTTTTCTAGCTTTGAAGTGTCCCTACCAAGGATTTTTAATTCTAATTGTCTATTTGACAGTACTCTTTCAACGATAAATTCCAATAATTTTTCACCCCATTGCATATCTTCATTTAAATCACAATAAGCCAATTCAGGCTCGACCATCCAAAATTCAGTCAAATGTCTTCTAGTCTTACTTTTTTCTGCACGAAATGTTGGACCAAAAGTATATACTCTTCCAAAAGCCATTGCATTGGCTTCATTATACAATTGACCTGATTGACTCAGATAGGCATTTTCACCAAAATAATCTGTGGCAAATAATGTAGTAGTCCCCTCACAGGCATTAGGTGTGAAAATTGGAGTATCGATTAATGTAAAATCATTACCATCAAAAAAGTCCCTGGTTGCCTTTATAATTTCGTGCCTAATTTTCATAATTGAGTGTTGTCTTTTAGATCGAAGCCATAAATGTCTATTATTCATTAAAAAATCAGTACCGTGTTCTTTAGGTGTTATAGGATAATCCTTACTAATATTGTGGATAATAAGATTTTTTACTTGGATTTCACATCCACCATCTACTTTTTCATTACTTGTAATTATTCCTTCAACACTAATTGAACTTTCTTGAGTCAAGGTTTTAAATTCAGTAAAAAGCTTTTCTCCAATTTCAGGCTTAAAAAAAATACCTTGTAAAATACCTGTACCATCTCTGAGCATTAGAAAACCAATTTTACCACTACTTCTTTTATTATAGACCCAACCATCAAGCCTTACATCTTTATTAATATAATTTTTAACATTCTTAATTAATATTTTTTTCACTTTAAACCCCTTTAATTTTACCAGGTTGATGTTATTTGATTTATGATATCATCCGATAATTTTTGCATAGCTAATCTTACTGCACTTTCTCTAGGAGATCCAAATTCATTATCATCCTCTGAATCTATCAATCCATCACCATCGTTATCAATCAAATCATTACTTATATCCAAACCAGTTCCATATGCACCCCAAGCTGAACGATTTGATTCTAATAATAACTCATCTCTTGTTAGATCGTACCAAACGATTTTTGCATGGACAACTATCCTATATTCTTCAACTTGTTCATATATTGAATTAGATTGATAACTATAAGTATATGGTTTGTCATCTAATTTTTTAATAGTAATATTCAATCTACTATCAGCAATGTCTTGATCTGCAATGTCTAGAATGTTTTCAGAAACGAATCTATCCAAAACAATCTCGCTTATTTGATCATTAATACCAAATTCTGATGAATCATTAATTATTGGAGATATAGAAATAGTTTTTATATGTGTAGGTAAAGATCCCTTTAATGAATAAAAACTACAACTACTAAATAGTAGAATAAATAAAATGGTATTAATTATTTTTTTATTTCTTGATAATTCCATACTCTTGTATTTTTCTATATAAAGTTCTCTCAGAAATATTTAAAGACTTAGCAGTTTTTCTTCTATTATGATTAAACTTTTGCAATGTTCTCTCAATCATTTCATGTTCAATGTCATTCATACCCAGCTCACCTATTGATTCATCTCTGATCGAATAATATCTACCCTCATCTAAATCTTTAATTGTATCAATATCAATATCTTTTTTATCGTTTTCACTATTTAAAGGTGGTAAATATAAAGCTTTATTACTGGGCTGCACTTCATTTAGAGGGTATTTATTACCATAAAATAGTTGTTTCAGCTCATTGATATCCTGCCGGATATATAGCAATTGCCTTAAAATCAATTCTCTCTCAATTTCATCCTTATCTTTATCTACTATTGTTGGTAGATTTGGATTAGATTGCCAAGTATCTGTACCTAATACTTTTAAAACCATTTCATTGCTAATTCTTTCTCCTTTGTGTTGCACAATAAGACTTTCAACAATGTTTTTCAATTCTCTTACATTGCCAGGCCAAGCATATGATTTTAAAGCATTTATTGCCTCAGAACTAAATCCTTTGAATGCGATGTCATTTTTTGCACAAAATTCTAAGCCAAATCTTTCAACAAATAAATAAATATCCGATAAACGATCTCGTAAATTTGGAACATTTATTGTAATTGTTTTTAACCTAAAATATAAATCTTTTCTAAAATTATTTTTTACAACCTCATCTGCTAAATTTTTATTT
>PAFF01000025.1 GCA_002704045.1 Fidelibacterota bacterium | reverse complement strand
GGGCTGGAGAAGGTCCCAAGGGTTGGGCTGTTCGCCCATTAAAGCGGCACGCGAGCTGGGTTTAGAACGTCGTGAGACAGTTCGGTCCCTATCCTCTATAAGCGAAGGAAATTTGAAGGGAGCTGTTCCTAGTACGAGAGGACCGGAATGGACAAACCTCTAGTGTACCTGTTGTCACATCAGTGGCACCGCAGGGTAGCTACGTTTGGACGGGATAAGCGCTGAAAGCATCTAAGCGCGAAGCCCACCCTAAGATAAGATTTCCCTTATCAATAATGATACTGAAGACTCCCAGGAGAATACTGGGTAGATAGGTTACAGATGTAAGTGCAGTAATGTATTTAGTCGAGTAATACTAAGTAGTCGTGAGGCTTAATCAATTTTTAACTTTCAGGTTGACAATTCAATGAATCTTTTTTTTATTCACAATTTAATTTTCCGGTGATTATAGCATAAAGGAAACACCCGATCCCATTCCGAACTCGGAAGTTAAGCTTTATAGCGCCGATGGTACTGCACGGGAGACCAGTGTGGGAGAGTAGGACGTTGCCGGTACTTATAAAAAACCCTTAATCTAGATTAAGGGTTTTTTCTTATTATAATAAATTTTTAATTATAATTTAATAATGTGACCAAATACCTTGCATAAAGAGGTATTTCCAATTAGATTTAAGAAGAGAAATCGTATTGTATAATAGATTAAAATAGGATTGAAGATGAAAATAATAAAAATTTTTATATTTTCTTTTATAATAAATTTAGTTTTTTCAAATGATTTTGATTTAATTGAAGAAAGCTTTAATGAAAATAATATAAGCACTTTTTATCTTAGTAGTTTTGATATGGTAACAGGAGCCACTGACATAGAGCTTTTTAGGTATAGAATAAAAGTTTTGAATAATCAATTGTTAGAAAATGATGATTTAGAGCTAAGGTTGAATTTTTCAATGACTGTTACTTCACCAATGATTGGTTACAATAATGCTACTGAAATATTGTCTGGTTTTGTAAAAATTTCAGACATTAAAGAAGATATTATTTTTGATAATACAGATTTAAATATAAATACCACTCGTATTGGTAGCAGTATCTTTTCTGTTGATATTTTAAATCAACCTGATAATGAAACAATTCAAAGTATTGCAAATGCTGTTCTTCAAATGGGTAGGTTACCAAATGGTGAATACAATTTTGATGTGGATTTAATCTATGATGGAGTACTACAGCAGTCATTAACAAGGCCGGTTGAAATTTATTTTCCTGTTTTTCTTGAGTTAGTTTCACCTGGAGGAAGTAGCTTAGCAGATACTTTAGAAAACTCAATTTTTACAACTTATCCCGTATTTCAATGGGAATCTGATTATTGTCCAACGTGCATTTATGGTATACGTGTAAGCGAATATAATCCTATCCTGCATAGTTCATTTTCCGAGGCAATAAATGATATTTCTAATTTACCAATATCCCAATCGGCTGATTACTACGATATAGGAACAAATATTAGTACTTTTCAATTTCCCTTATCTGGAGGTATAGATTTACTAGTGGGCAAATTGTATGTTTGGCAGGTAGCAAGAAGTTTTGAAACAACATTGGGTACAAATTTGACGAAAAGTAATATTAACCTTTTTAAAATTAAATCTGTATCAGAGAGTAGGGAGGCCCTTGATTCATATTCAGATATTATAATTGATTTGATTGGTGAAACTACTTACAACCAATTTTTTGGACCAAATGGAGATTTCTCAGATTTTAATTTATCAGGTAATAGTATTTTAATTAATAACGAATCAGTTCCTATTAGTCAATTGAATAATTTTTCTAATCAACTCAACGAAGGTACAATTTCTATAATATCAATTGAGGTAGAATAGATGATATATTTAATTACGACGATTATTTGCAGTTCAATATTATTTTCAGCTAATGCCATAGGTATGGTCACAAAAACAATGGGTAAAGTTGAGTACCGAAATTCAAATACAGGTTCAACAAAGCAGTTAACTTTAGGTAATTTTCTTTACAATAATGATCAAATTATTACTAAAGAAGATGGTTTTGCAATAATTCTTTATATTGATGATAAAAGCCAGGTAAAAATACAAAATAATACGGAATTAACTATAAGAGGAGCAGCGTCGGCAGGAGAAATTGCAAAACAAATTAATGTAACTAACGGTACCATAAAAGCAAATGTTTCTAAACAACAATCGAGTGATTTTACTTTAGTATCTCCAACATCAGTGGCTGCTGTGAAAGGAACTGATTTCTGGGGTATTATAGACGAAAATATAGGCGACACTTTTTGCGGCTTATCTGGAAAGGTTGAAATAACAAACTCATTAACAGGTCAAATGGTTGAACTTGTACAAAATACAACAGCAGTATCTCTTAAAAATGGAAACTTATCTGTTGCAACTACTCAGGTGGGAGATATCCCACAGGATCAAGATCCAAATCAAAATGATACTGGTGAACAGGAAATTAGAATACCATTTCAAAATGAGGCTGGAGAACAAAAAGAATTAATAATAAAAATTCAGAATAACTAAACTTAAATATTAGGAATAGTCATTTTGTATAGTTTAATAAGCTGCATCTTTTTCACATTTATTTTTGGACAAACCATAAATCATCAAGCTATTGATAATGCAGATTCCAACTTGCCATTAAAAATTGAAATTGAAATAATTCCTGGATCAAAAAAAGTAAATGATATATCTTTATTTTACAGAAATCCAAAACAGGAAAATTATTTTCAATTGCAATTTATTGATTTGCAAAATAACTATTATTTTTCAAATATACCAGAATTTGCACTTGATAATGACTATGTTGAGTATATAATCATTGCTGAATTTAATGATGGAAGTACAATAAGTTACCCAAGAAATGATCCATTCAATAATCCATTAAAAATTAATATACAACAAAATAAAGATGAAACTATAAAGTCGAATCAGGATAGTAATTTTTCAAAGGGTGGTAGTATTAAATCCAATGCGTTGATTTTATCGCCTCTACCAAATTCAAACGTTAATAAGGACGATATTTTAGTTGCATTATCACTTTTTAGTGTTAATGAACCAAATCTTGATAAAATTAAAGTTTTGATTGATAATATAGATGTTACAGATAATGTAATAATTGATGATAATTTATTAACATACATTCCAGAAGAAGTTTCACCAGGTTTGCATAAAATATCAATATCAATGGAAAACAAATATGGAATAAAATTTCAAAATATAAGTTGGTCATTTAATATAGTTTCAAGTTTTTTAGCGACCAATGAATCTAGCTTCAAAAGTTCAGGGAAAATATCGTCTGATTTATATCAATCAATAATTGATAATAATAGTATAAAATACAATACATATAATTTAAATTTTAGAGCAAATTGGGATTGGCTCGATTTAAAATCAAATGTCAAACTTTCTTCACTTGAATCCATTCACAATCAACCTAGAAATAGATTTAAATTAGATTTTAAAACACCATTTCTTTTGTTAAAACTTGGTGATGTTAATCCAGAATTAAATCAATATGCGTTATGGGGAACAAGAATAAGAGGGTTTGAATCACAGCTAAAATACAATTTTTTATCTTTTAAAATTACTCAAGGTGAGTTGACTCGAGCTGTACAGGGAGAATCTATTCATGATAGAATGGTAATTACTGATTTTGAAGAAGCAGTTGATGAACCATATGAAGATATAAATAATGATGGTGCTTGGACAGATGCAGAAGAATTTATTGATTCGGAACAAATTCCAGGACAATGGGAGCAAGGTGAAACTTTTTCAGATTGTGGATATGACGAATTAGGAAATTTAATTTGTACAGAATGTATAAATGGTGTATGTGATGAATCTACATATGGTGATGGTGAATATACTGCAGCAGAACCATTTTCAGATTGTGATTTGATTGATGGTAATTATTTATGTGATGATGATGAAAATTGGGATTCTAGTTATGGTGATGATATATGGAATAAAACAGGAAGTGATATTCTTAATATTGGACGAAATAATTATGTTTTTAAAAACACTTTGATAGCTTTTGATTTGGGATTAAAGTATAAGAAAAAAATTAAACTTAATTTCCATTTTTTAAAATCTAGAGATAATACACAATCTATCTATAAAGAAATAGATAATTCAATTGTTCATTTAATAGATGAGCTAGAACCTTTGGTGTTAAACAACTCTATTGATTTATTTTCAATTGATACAACAATAAGTGTTGATGATGATTCTATAAGAACTTTTTATGATTACCAAATTCAATATGAATCCTTAATAAATAATTGTAATAATATTTTTGGTAATAATTTTGAATGCAATGTGCTAGTTCAAGATTGGTCTGGAAACAAACCTCAAGATAATATTGTTTTTGGATCGGATTTTAGTTGGAAATTTGATGAAGATAGAATGCTCTTCCAAAGTGGATTTTCGCTAAGTTTTTTAAATACCAACATTTGGGATCCGGTATTTACTTCAGCGAATTTAGATACTTTATCAATATTAGGAGATTCTGATCAAGATGATCAAATTGCAGGTTTAGTAAAAATTCCATTTGAGCCATCTGACTATCAAGATACATTTATTATAAATGAAAACATGTTACCATTATTGCCATTCGATCCAAGTTCAGGTGATATTGGTCTAAAGCAAATTCTACACATGTCAAACTTAGCTTATCATTATAAATTAAATATGAAATATCTAAACCATAATATGGTATTTGGTTATAGACAAATTGGTCCGAATTATAATTCATTGGGAAATCAAAATATACAAAAAAATATTAGAGAGACTACTTTCAGCGATAAAGTTAAATTTTTTAACAATAGGATGTTCATTATATTTAAGTATCAAAAGATTGATGATGGAGTTTTGCTAATTCAAGAAACAATTGCATCTAATAAAAAAATGGATCTTAATATAAATTTATATCCTGGTGTTGGTGTTCCAACCTTCAGTTTAGGTATTGGCGTTAATACAAGAGATAACGGAGTAAATGGTGAAATTGATTCACGATACTTCATTGATGGATCATATTATAACCAAGATGAATATGAAGATTATCAAGAAGATTTAGGTGATAATTTTAATCCTGTATTTGTTGATACAGTTGATGTTGATATAAGCAATAGAGATTATACAAAAACAATAAAAACAAATATTTTAATAACTAATCAGTTTAAATATAATGGTTTTCATAATATTAGTCTAAATTTGTCTAACTCAAATAAGATTGATTTGTTAGAAATTGAAAGAGGGCCAGAAATTTTAAATGGAGATTATTATTCACCTGCATCAACAAACGAAGCAATTAGTTTTAGCATAAAATCAGTTTTTATTGGTGGTTTAACATCAAATTTATCGGTTAGTAAAAATAGTTTCACATTCAGTAAAGGACAATTTTACCAGGAGCAAGAATTAAATTATTTTGATTTGATGTTTGGAGTTAATAAGTTGAATTTTTTCAAGTCGATTGATTTTGGCGGCAACATTAGTATAGGTAATGGTTCTTCTGAATTTTCACAATATGCACTTAAAACATCAATTAGTAAATCTATTTATGATATATTACTTTTTAAATCTAATTTTGAGTATAAAAGGAAAATTACATATGGTGAATTTGCTAACTTATTCAATAATTATCAAATAACAGCAAATTTAATATATACATTTTAATTAGGATAATATAATGGGTAATCTAATAAGCTTTTTTTCAGTATTTTTGTTTATAACTTTCAATTTGTTACTGTTTTATTATGCTTTCATTGACAAATTAAATTCATTCTCACCAAAGATAAAGTCTATATCTATTGGTTTTTTATTAACTTTAGTATCAATCTTTTTGACTACAGTTTTACATAGAATAAATATGTTTGATGTTCTTGAACATAAATTGTTTGATTACAGAATGGAAGTTCGGGGTTATTTATCAGGTGATTTATCTTTAGATCCAATTCCCAAAGTAAGTGAAAATTTTGAAGATTCAAATAAAAATGGTAAATATGATTTTGGAGAAAATTTTGAAGATTTAGGTAATGGAATATGGGATAAAAACGAATTATTTGAAGATTCAAATAAAAATGGTAAATATGATTTTGGAGAAAATTTTGAAGATTTAGGTAATGAAAAATTTGATAATGGTTTAAATGTTGTATTAGTTGAAATTGATGATGAATCATATCGTTTAATAGATGAATCTTATCCTTTTCCAAGAGGAAGAGTGTATGCAAGAGCTATAAGAAATTTATCTAAGTCAGGTGCTAAAGTTATTTTCTTTGATATAATGTTTGATAAACCAGATCATCAGTCTGAAACAATAATAAAAGAATTTGGAAATAATATTTCTAATTTCATTCATGGCGATGAAGAAATGAAAAATGCTATTTTATATGCAAGAGAAAATGGAACTGAAATTATTTTAGGTTCAAAAGTAGCTGAGGAACCAACAAGAATACCCCCTTTTTACTACCTAGAAGCAACAGATAAATTAATGGAAGCAAATCCTTTATCAGCCACTGTAGGAGTACCAACAGATATTGATGGAGTAAATAGAAAGTATCTTGTTTATCAAAAAATACCAGATGATGAAACTTGGTATATATCACCTGCTATCAAAGCAGTTTCATCATTTTTAGATATAAATTATGATGTTAGCTCAATAAAAGAAGACAGAATAAAAGGTATTATTACTTTTTTTGATAAGACAGATACTACTAAAAAGATTGTAATTAATACATATGGAGAGAATTATAATGTATTTAAGTTAAATTATTATGGACCAGCATCTGGTGCAAAATCAGGTATACAAGATACAAGATTTAAAACGTTTAATAGATATCCTTTATCAAATATTATAGATGATTCAAGTTATAACCTAGATCCAATCTATGAAGATACGAATTGGATGGATCAGTTTTTACCTGGTATTCTACCTGATTACATTTTAGCAATAGAAGATTTAGAACAGCGTAAATTAATGATGGATATGTTAGGTATAGGAACCAATGATTTAACAAAAAGTCCATTTTACAATAAGATTGTTGTTGTTGGAACTGCGTTACCAGAAGACCAAGATACAAAAGTTACTCCTTTTTATAACGTTTTAAATAAGCAAATTTTAATGCCTGGAATGGAGGTTCATGCAACAGCTATTCAGCAAATTATCGATAAAAATTACATTACGTTTTTCAATAAAAACATATCCTACAATAAAAGTGGATTATATCTAGGTTTTTTTGATATAGTTGATTTTTTAATTATTCTTAGCTTAGGTTTAATCACTTTTTTAATTTTTACTTTTACAAATCCTATTATATCAGGTATTCTTGTATTTTTTTCAATTTTAGGATGGTTTATTTTTTCAATTGGGATATTTGTAGATAATCAATTCTGGTTTTTAAAATATTTTTTAACGGATTTTCTTTTATTACCTCCTGAATTTAATAAATCAATTTTTATGCCAATTATTTTTCCAATATCTTCAATCATATTGACATATGCTTTTAATTTAGGATACAAATTAATAACCGAAGGTCAAGATAAAGCATTTTTAAAAGCTTCGTTTGGAAGCTATATATCGCCACAATTGATTGATCAAATGTATGAATCGAAACAAGCCCCATCACTTGGAGGAATAGAAGGTCACAATACGCCATTTTTTTCTGATATTGCAAGTTTTTCTACATTCTCTGAAAAATTAAGTGCTGAAGATCTTGTAATTTTGTTAAATGAATATTTAAATGAAATGACAAATATTTTACTTAACAATAAAGGAACTTTAGATAAATATATCGGAGATGCTATCATAGCTTTTTTTGGAGCGCCAGTTATGTTAAAAAATCAAGAATATTTAGCTTGTTTGACCTGTTGTCAAATGAATGAAAAGTTAGAAGAATTAAGGACCAAATGGAAATCTCAGGGTGACCGTTGGCCTAGTATTGTTCATAATATGCGACATAGAATAGGAGTAAATTGTGGTTCTGTTGTTACTGGTAATATGGGTTCAGATATGAGAATGAATTATACAATGATGGGTGATACAGTTAATGTTACTGCCAGATTAGAGTCTGGTGCAAAACAATACGGTATTGAAACACAAGTAGGTGAAAAAGTATTTTTAGCTACAAAAAATGATTTTGTTTATAGAATTATTGATTATGCTATAGTTAAGGGACGAACCCAGCCTTCAAGAACATATGAATTAATTGCCATGAAAGGAAAAGAATCACAAATTTATAAAAAGTTATTACCGTTATGGGATAATGCTATAAAGAATTATTATAATCAAAATTGGGATAAAGCTATAAAATTATTTAATGAATGTGAAAAATTCGAAGAAGAATACATTGGAAGACCTACAAATCCTAGTTTACTCTATATCGAGAGGTGTAAAGAATTTAAAGAATACCCACCTGGTAAAGATTGGAACGGATCTTATAAATTAAAGTCAAAATAAAGATAAAAAATATTTTAGAGTTTTGTAAATTTGTGACGATAGTAACAATTTTTTTTATTTAATATAATTAACTTATAAATATTTATTGGGAGACAAAGTAATAAACGAGATAGCAAAAATATTAAATTCCAAATTTTCAATCTTGAAATTATCATTACTTATCATATTTTTTTCTTGTGATGAAAGTCCACCTTCTGTCCAACTAATTTATCCAATTGATGGTATGAGTTTAAATGAAGTTACTACATTGCAAGCAGAGGCATATGATAATGATGGTAATGGTAAAATAGTTTCAGTAGAGTTTTATGTTGACGGTCAATTAATTAATCCAGTAATTACGAATCCGAATAATGATGGAATTTGGGAATGTCCTTTTAATGTTTCTTTATGGGCAGATGGTAATGAACATAATATTTTTGCAAAAGCATATGACTATTCCAATAATGCAGGTCAATCTAATATTGTGAGTGTTAACATTCCAGAAGGTATTGAATCATCAACTAATTTATATCAACCAGAGTATAATGAAGAGTTAGTCAATATTAGTATGCCAACTTTTTCTTGGTATGGTCTAATAAATATAACTGAATATGATTTGCAAATTTTCAAATTTATAAATTTAGATGAATATGATCTATTTAATTCTGATTTGAATTCAAGTCCGGATTTTGATCAGGCCTTCAATTACATTGTAAGAGACACTTTGCTTGCAAATGATGGTATGGTTTATTTTACTATTGAAGATACTTTATGCAGTGAAAACTCTGGATTCTATTGGCAAATAAGAAGTAGAACTGAAATAGCAGATTCTATAAACTATGGGGCTTGGTCTCAGCCATCAATATTTAAAATTATGGGTCCTGAAGGTCCCAATTTAGCTGAGCCTATTAGCGGCAATGATGTAATTGAACTTCCAACCTTTAAATGGTTAAATGTACCATATGCTCTTAATTATAATATTATTATTAGTAGAACAATTTATGATAATGACATGTGTAATGGCAATATTGATTTATGTTTTGATGGCAATAATGCAATTAATGACACAATCACAAGAGTCTCTGGTCAATTTCAAGAATACATACCACCAAATCAAGTAACTATTGAATCTGGAAAGCATTACTGGAAAGTGAGGAGTAGAAATGGAAGTAACATATGGGGTGAGTGGTCTTCACCAAATGTATTCTATATGCAATCACCAGACCAAATGAATATGATTTACCCGATAAACGGTCAAAGAATATCAAATACAAATAAACCTAATTTCAATTGGGATTCAGGTGAGTCTATTGAGCAATATGAATTTAATCTTTATAGTAATTTGGGTTATCAAAAAACAATTATCACAGATTTAGATCATTTTGATATGGGTATGTATGACGAAACTTTAGATACTTCAACTGTATATTTTTGTAAAGTAAGAGGCTCAAATAATACAAATACTTGGAGCGATTGGTCAGAAATAATTCAATTTAGAATAACTGGTCCTCAAGCACCAAATATTTTTGCGCCACTAGAAAATCAAGTTTTTACAGAAAATGATACTCTGAAATTTTTATGGGATGAACCGGATACCAGTGCTGATAGTATTCAAATTCAAATTAATTACGATAATAATTCTTTTAAATTTGATACAATTATGACTGCTGAAGGAAACAAACTTGAATTTTTTGATTTGCAAAGCCGTAATTTTTTCTATAACCAGGAAAGTTATTATAGACTACGTGCGAAAAATAGTTTGGGTTATTGGGGTGCTTGGTCAACTTGTGAAATTGATATTTATGGCAATATAGAGCATTGTGGTAATATAGATTACATTCAATTTTATTTTCGTCCAGAGACTCCCAATCAATTATATCCTTTAGAAACTGATGAACAGGATAATTTAACTGAATTGATTGCTCAACCTATATATAGTTGGGAAGTTTCTTTTAATTATAATGATAGTGATATAGATTTTAAAATTCAGATTGCAGATAATCAATTATTTAATCCTGAGGACATAATTATTGATGAAATAGTATCTGGAAATGAATTTTCTACAAGTTTCATTAATTTTGAAGATTCTCAAGATAGAACATTATATTGGAGAATTAAAACTATACTAACAACATCATCTTTTTCTGATACTGTTGAAGGCAATTGGTCAGATATTAATTTAGATAACACTGTTATAGATCCCGCAAGTTTTAGAGCTATTAAACCTAGTAGTACTAATCTACAATTTCCAGTAAATAATATGGTGATTACAGAAGATATTCAATTTAGTTGGCAAGAGATTTATGGTGTAGATAATTATCAAATATTAGTTAGTAATTCACCTTATTTTAATGATGATGATATCGTTTTGAATAATATTATAGGTGAATCTAATTTAATAAATCCAGAATTTTTAAATGAATTGACCATTGGTGAATACCATTGGAAAGTAAGGGGTAAAAGTGAGTTAGGAATATGGGGAGATTATTCTGATAGTTTTTCTTTTTATGCTAATAAACCAGATGAAGTTAACTTGTTATACCCAAATAATCAATCATTCCACTATGATTTAAATTTAACAG
Source organism: Fidelibacterota bacterium (assembly GCA_002704045.1). Taxonomy (GTDB): domain Bacteria; phylum Fidelibacterota; class Marinisomatia; order SCGC-AAA003-L08. Next base: position 12,379 of record PAFF01000025.1, on the reverse strand, counting down.
ACTTTATAACTTTTGAATGGGATAATAACGGTGTTGAACAATATCATCTTGAAATTATAAATGATAAATCAAACCAAATTGTTTTTAATGATAGTTCAATAAGTACGTTAAATTTATCAATTAGCTTATCTAATTTAGGTTTTGGTACTCATTATTGGAGAGTTAGAGGAATTAATAATATGGGATTATGGAGTGATTGGTCAGAAGTTTCTTTATTTTGGATTCCATATATTTTAGAAAGTGTAAGTATTGTTGATGTTCCATCTCAAAATTTTGAGATTTCACAATATCCAATAACTAATGAACAATATATTACTTTTTTAAATGAGGCATATCATGATTCATTAGAATATATTGTTATAAGAGATCATTATATTAAAGGGTATTGTTCAGAGGCAGGTGATGGCGAATATGAAGAACAAGTTTTTGCTAAAAGAGCAACATCAAATGATATTGGAGAATACAATCTTCCAAAAATAAAATGGGATAGTGTTCTTAAATTATTTTATTTTGAAGGTTCTAATCAGCAACTTAATTTTGAAAACCATCCAATGGTTTTTATTTCTTGGTGTGGAGCATTAGGATTTGCTAAACATTATAATATTGATATACCTTCAAAAACAGAGTGGGAAGAAACTGCATCTTCTTTTGGTTGGAATGATGTTGAATTAAATAATTCTAATTTTAATTTTTTAAACAGTGGAGATTTTTGGGATAATGGTACTACTCCAGTAAATTTTTATGATAATGAAATACCTTATGATATTAAAGATATGTTAGGGAATACTTGCGAATGGGTAATCAACAATAGCTTAGACGATTCAAATACAATGTGTAAGGGACTTAGTTTTAAAAATTTAATTTTAGATAATATTGATAATTTCCCTGATTCTGAGATAATTAATGGGAAAACATCAGTTCATCAAGATATTGGCTTTAGAATAATTAAAAGATATTAATTAAAATCAACTATTGTTTAAAGAAATAGAAAAATATAGAGCTAAAATCATTTGGATTGATGATGAAATAGATCTGCTAAAATCTCATATTTTATTTTTAGAAAATAAGGGATATTCATTAACTACATTCAACTCTCCTAAAGATGCTCTTGAAGAATTAAAAGTAAAAGACTTTGATATAGTTTTACTAGATGAAAATATGCAAGGTATGTCAGGGATTGATGTTTTAAAAATTATTAAGTCTCATTATAAATATCTACCTGTTATAATGATTACAAAAAATGAAGAAGAATGGTTAATGGATGAGGCAATTGGTTATAATGCAGATAATTTTTTGACAAAACCAGTAAATCCAAGTCAAATATTATTAGCTTGTAAGGACATCCTTGATGCTTCAAAAATTTGGAATGATAAAATTACAGAAAAATATTTAAATGATTTTCAACTTCTGAATAATAAAATACATAATATTAATAATATTAATGATTGGTTCGCAATAAATAATATTTTGTGTGAATGGATAATTAATATAGAAAATATGAATGATAAAAATCTAATTTCTATTTTTAATGATCAATATGCTGAAGCCAATAAATTATTTTCTAATTTTATAATTAAGAATTATAAGAATTGGATGAACATTGATAATCACAACCCTAATATGTCTAATGTTATCATAAAAAAATATATTCAACCTTTTCTAAGTAATAATGAAAAAGTTATTTTTATAGTTTTAGATTGTTTAAGTTTTGATATTTGGAAAAAAATATCAGAAAAACTTTTTAAATTTTATAAAATTGATACTCAAAATTCTTTATCAATTTTACCCACCACAACTGCATTTGCTAGAAATTCTATTTTTAGTGGTTTATTTCCATCAGAAATTTATAAGAAGTATCCTTTAGAATGGGATAAAATGTGGAACAATGAAAAATCAAAAAATATTTATGAAGAATTCTTTGTTAAGGAATTACTCAAAAATTTAGGTTTATTTGAAAAAAAAATAAATTATAAAAAAATTGTAACTTTAGATCAAGGTAAAGAATTAATAAAAAGAATGAATGAATATAAAGGTTGTGATTTATTTTCTGTGGTTATTAATTTTATTGATATATTAGGTCATAGTAGAACGGAATCAAATGTAATAAAAGAAATAATTAATGATAGAGTTTCATATAGATCAGCAGTTTGTAACTGGTTTGAAAATTCTTGGTTATACGAATTTTTAAAAGAAGCAAGCTATTGGAATCATAAAGTTATAATTACTAGTGACCATGGAATGTTGCAGGTTAAAAAACCTGTTTTAGTCAAAGGTGATAAAAATACATCTACTGGTGTTAGATCTAAATATGGAAGAAATTTAAATTTATCTAATAAAAAGGGATTGGAAATTAAGCACCCTAGTGATTATAATTTGCCAGATTTTGATGGTCTTACAAATTATATAATAGCAAAAAATAGTAATTTTTTCGTTTATCCAAATGATTCTGTTTCTTATGTTAAAAATTTTAAAAATAGTTTTCAGCATGGTGGAATATCACTAGAAGAAATGATTGTACCAGTTGCTATTTTGAAAGGTAAAAAAATTGAAAAAGGATATTGATTTTGGAATTTCATATGGTATAAATGAAACAATACAATTTGGTAAAAAATTAGCAAAAATTATTGAACCAGGTGATGTTTTTAAATTAGAAGGAGATTTAGGAGCAGGAAAAACTACATTCATTAAGGGAGTAGTAAATGCTTTAGGGTATAATGGAATTGTAAGTTCACCAACATATACACTTATAAACGAATATAATATTAATCCAAAGATAGTTCACATTGATTGTTACAGAGAACAAAATATTGATAGATGGTTTTTTTTAGGTATAAATGATTATTTTGATGACAATTCTATTATTTTCATAGAGTGGCCAGAAATTTTAGAATCAATAATACCAATAAATAAATCTTATAAAATTAGAATAAAATCAATTGGAAATAACAAAAGAGATATCAGATTTAGCCTATGAATTTTATAGCCGTAGAAACTTCAACTAATATTTGCAGTGTTGCTTTGTTTCAAGCAAATAAAATGATTGATTTAATTGAAAATGAAGAAGAAAATTCTCACTCAAAAGAATTGGGTGTTTTTGTAAAGAATATATTTGACCAAAACAATATATTAATAAATGATATTAATTATATTGCTCTATCTTCAGGTCCAGGTTCGTTTACGGGACTTCGAATAGGTTCAAGCTTAGCAAAGGGAATGGCATTTGCATTGAAAATTCCTATTGTTATGGTACCAACCTTGCAATCTTTAGAACTTGCGATTAAAATTAAAGAAGATCATAATGTTTGTGTTTTTTCACATAGTGATCAGTTTTATTTGCAAAATTTTAAAAACGGTATACCAATAAGTGATATTAAGTTAGTATCTGCTAATGATTTAAAATCAAATGAAAAAAAGCTATTTGGTTACAGATTAGAGAAATCTTCAATATCATTAAAATATACAGAAATAAAACCATCCTCAAAATTGATAGGAAAATTATCAAATTTAAAATATGATGATTGGGTAGTAAAAGATATTAATGAAGCAGAGTTAAATTATATAAACAATTTTAATATTAAAAAATCATGATTATAGATGGAAATAAAAAATATTTAAATGATATCATCATTATAGAAAAAAAAATTTATCCACAACCTTGGTCAAAAAATCATTTTGAAAATGATTTAAAACATCCCGCTGGATATAATAAATTATTCATTATTGATGATAAATGTGTAGCATATTTATTTGGATATTCTATTAAAGATGAATTCCATTTAAATAACTTATCAGTATGTAAAAAATATCAAAAACAGGGTATAGCAACTTTACTTTTAAATGATGTGATTCAGTATTCAAATAATAGTAATTTAAGCAAAATATTACTTGAAGTAAGGTGCGATAATTATGCGGCAATAAATTTGTATGAAAAATTTAAATTTGAAAAATATAGCATTAGAAAAGACTATTATAAAAAGGGAAAAGATGCTTTTCTTTACACTAAGAGTATAAAATAAATATGGTAGAATGGTTTAGAAGATCAGATGTTAAAATTAAAACAACTGAGAAAAAAAATATAGCTGAAGGTCTTTGGATAAAATGTCCACAATGTAATGAGGTAATTTATAACAAAGAATTAGAAAAAAATCAATATGTATGTATTTCTTGTAATCATCATTTTCGTATGAATAGTAATAAATATTTAAAACTTTTAATTGATAATAACGAATATGAAGAATATTATAATAATATTGTTAGTAATGACCCATTGAAATTTGAATCAACTAAGAAATATATAGATCAAATAAAAAATACTACAAAGAAGACTGGTTTAAATGAAGCTGTAAGAGTAGTAGTAGGTAATATTAATAATATAAAAACCTTACTGTGTATTATGGATTTTACTTTCATTGGTGGTAGTATGGGCTCTGCAGTTGGTGAAAAGATTAGTAAAGGAATTGATAAGGCTAGAAATGACAAATTACCTTTAGTTATTATTACATCCTCAGGAGGAGCAAGAATGCAGGAAGGTGCTTACAGCCTAATGCAGTTAGCAAAAACAAGTTCTAAACTAGCATTGCTGTCTGAAAAAAAAGGTTTGTATATAACTGTTCTAACTGATCCAACAACTGGGGGTATAACAGCAAGTTTTGCAATGTTAGGCGATATTATTCTTGCTGAACCGAATGCATTAATTGGTTTTGCGGGAGCACGAGTAATTAAGCAAACAATTGGTGAAGATTTACCAAAGGGTTTTCAAAGATCAGAGTTTTTATTGGATAAGGGTTTCATTGATAATATCGTCGACAGAAAAAATCTAAAAAATAAATTAAGTGAAATTTTTAATTTCTTTGGTTATTCCAATGATTAATTCATCTATGATTGCGATAATAGATTTTGGTTCGCAATACACAAAATTAATTGCAAGAAGAATAAGAGAAAAAAATGTTTATTCAGAAATTTTTTCATACAAAACTGATATTGAAATTTTAAAAAATCCAAAAATAAAAGCTATAATTTTATCAGGTGGACCCTCAAGCGTATATAATAATAAATCTCCAAAAATTAACTGGATTCTTAAAGAAATAAATAAACCAATTCTAGGAATTTGCTACGGGATGCAGTTAATAATTCAACAATGGGGTGGTAAAATAGATTCTAAAGGTAATGGAGAATATGGACTTGCAAAAGTTTCAATTAAAAATGAAAGTCAAATTTTTAAAAATTTAAAAAAAGAAACTGATGTCTGGATGAGTCACGGTGATCAAGTATTTAAATTGAATACAGATTGGAATAAAATTGCATTATCTGATAATAACATTATTGCAGGTATTCAACATAAGAATTTACCTATTTACGGGTTACAGTTTCATCCAGAAGTAAATCATACAATTGAAGGTGAAACAATTTTAGATAACTTTTTATTTAATATTTCTAATTGTGAAAAAAAATGGACTTCTGAAAATTTCATTGATAAATCAATAATCAAAATAAGAAATAAAGTAAAAAAGAATCATGTTTTATGTGCAATTAGTGGTGGTGTAGATTCTGCTGTTGTAGCTGTTTTATTACATAAAGCTATAGGTAACCAACTTAGCTGTGTATTCATTGATCATGGATTTTTAAGAAATAATGAAGTTGCAGAAGTTTTATCAAGTTTAAAAAATGGTATTGGAATAAATATTAATGTATATGATTATTCAAATATTTTTTTAAAAAAAATAACTAATATCAATGACCCTGAGCAGAAAAGGAAAATAATTGGAGAACAGTTCATCAGAGCTTTTGAAGAGATAAGTGAGAAAGTTGGTAATTATAAATTTTTGGCACAAGGAACCCTCTATCCAGATATAATTGAATCAGGAGGAATTGAAGATGGAGTCTCAGATACAATCAAATCTCATCATAATGTTGGAGGGTTGCCAGATAATATTAAATTTGAATTAATTGAACCTGTGAAAGATTTATTTAAAGATGAAGTTAGAAAAGTAGGTAAAGAATTAAATATTCCAAATTTCATTTTAAACAGACATCCATTTCCAGGTCCTGGTTTAGCTATTAGAATTTTAGGAAAAATAAATAAAAGAAAAATTAATATTTTAAAATCAGCTGATGAAATTTTTATAAAAATTTTGAGAGAAACAAATGAATATGAGAAAATTTGGCAAGCCTTCTGCGTACTGATTCCCTCAAAAACTGTAGGTGTTATGGGAGATGCAAGGACTTATGAAAATATTATTGCTTTAAGAGCTGTTACAAGTCTTGATGGTATGACAGCTGATTGGTATAAAATGCCGTATGATATATTAAATAAAGTTTCAAGTGAAATTATTAATAATGTAAATGGTGTTAATAGAGTTGTATATGATATAACCACAAAACCACCTGGAACAATTGAATGGGAATAAACTAGATATGTGTGGAATTATTGGGTATATAGGTAATAAAAAATCAAAAGATATAATAGTTGATGGATTAAAAAGGTTAGAATATAGAGGATATGATTCAGCCGGAATATCAACTTTTGAATCAAATTCTATTTCAACTACAAAATGTAAGGGTAAAATAGTTGATTTAGAAAATAAAATTGATGAAGGAAAGCATTTGGGTAAAATAGGTATTGGTCACACAAGGTGGGCAACTCATGGTGAACCAAACTTAATTAATGCGCACCCCCACAACGATTCCTTAAATAAATTCAGTTTAATTCATAATGGTATAATTGAAAATCATAGTTCTTTAAGAATTTTTTTAGAAGAAAAGGGGGTCCAATTTTCAAGCGATACTGATACTGAAGTTCTTGTACAGTTTATAAGTTATTTATATCAATCAGAGAATCTTTCTTTCTTTGAAACAGTAAAATTAGCCTTAAAAGAAGTGATTGGAACTTACGGCATTTTAGTGATGTGCTCTGATGAACCTGATAGAATAATTGCTGCAAGGCAAGGGAGTCCTTTAACTATTGGAATTGGAAAAAATGAAAATTATTTAGCATCTGATATTTCAGCAATTATTAATTTTACAAGAAATATATTTTTTCTTGATGATGGAGAAATTGTAGAGATAACTAGTAATGATTATAAAATCAAACATATTGACCATGATAATGAAATAAATAAGGAAATTAAAAAAATTGAATATTCTTTGGAGCAAATTGAAAAAGGTGATTTTAATCATTTTATGCTAAAAGAAATACATTATCAACCTGACGCTATTTATGATTCATTTCGAGGTAGAATTTTAAATGATGGAAGAATTAAATTGGGTGGTATTGAAGATTACTATGATAAAATTATTAATTCAAGTAATATTTATATTACAGCTTGTGGTACTTCATGGCATGCTGCTCAAATAGGTAGTTACATCTTTGAAGAGTTAATGTCAAAACCAGTAAAAGTAGAATACGCATCAGAATTTAGATATAGAAATACACCAATTGATAAAAATAGCTTATTAATTGCTATTAGTCAATCTGGGGAAACTGCAGATACTTTAGCTGCAATTGAAAAAGCAAAGAATGTTGGAGCTCTAACATTAGGTATAGTTAATGTTGTTGGTAGTTCAATTGCTAGAGAAACCGCTTGTGGAATTTATATGCATGCTGGTCATGAGATTGGTGTTGCATCAACGAAAGCTTTTACATCTCAAGTTTCTGTATTGATTTTAATGGGTTTATTCATTGCGCAAAATAAAAATAAAAAAAAATGTTTACAAATAGCATCGCAGCTAAAGAAAGTTCCCCAAATAATAAAAAGAATCCTCACATTAGACGATGAAATTTACAAGATATCAAAAAAATTCGTTCAAGTTAATAATTTTTTGTATTTGGGAAGAGGTTATCAATTTCCAGTAGCTTTAGAAGGCGCATTAAAATTAAAAGAAATTTCATATATTCATGCAGAAGGATATCCCGCAGCAGAAATGAAACATGGACCTATTGCACTAATTGATAATAATATGCCTGTTGTATTTATTGTCACTAAAAATAGATTTAATAAAGTATTATCAAATATTCAAGAGGTGAAATCTAGAGGTGGAAAAATAATTTGTATTTCTACAATTTTATCAAAGGAGTTAGATAATTTGTGTGATCATTTGGTTTTTATTAAAGATGTTGAAGATATGCATACATTTATATTACCACTTTTAACTACAATTCCACTTCAATTACTTGCATATCACATTGCTGTTTTGAAAGGTTGTAACGTTGATCAGCCAAGGAACTTAGCAAAATCTGTAACAGTGGAATAGTTTTAGTTGGGGGGGTTGTATAGAAGAGAAAAGACCCTATTTAAAATATGACGTCAAGATTGAATGTAAGAATCTAAATCCAGTAAAACTTTCCAAAAAACAAATAGATCTGTATAAGAAAATCTGTGAATTAAAAGATAAAGGTTTATCCTATAAACAAATATCTAATAGACTTAATGAACTTGGTTATGAACCCACAAGAGGTAATTTAGGTGAATTTACATCACAGAAAGTTTGGTCAAATTATACTAAAATTAAAAAGAACCAAGAACTAAATGTTGAAGTAACATCTCTAGATGTTAAAAATATTAAAATAATTTTTAAATAATTAATATTAAATTATAAGTATGTTATTTAACTCGATAGAATTTTTGATATTCCTCCCAGTTGTTTTTTGTTTATATTGGTTTGTATTCAATAAGCATTTAAAATTACAAAATTTATTAATATTAATTAGTAGTTATATTTTTTATGGTTGGTGGGATTGGAGATTTTTATCTTTAATATTTTTATCAACTGTTGTTGATTATTTTGTAGGTATACAAATTTTTAATAATAAGAATACTAAAAAAAAGAAGAGCTTTTTATGGCTTAGTATTGTTTTTAATTTAGGATTATTAGGTTTTTTCAAATATTTTAATTTTTTTATTGAATCTTGGGTTGATTTATTATCATCCGTTGGTTATGAATATCAAAACGTATGGAGTTTAAATATCATATTACCTGTTGGAATATCATTTTATACATTTCAAACAATGTCATATTCCCTTGATATTTATTATAATAAATTAAAACCTACTAAAGATTTTATATCATTCGCATCGTTTGTTAGCTTCTTCCCTCAACTTGTAGCAGGTCCAATAGAAAGAGCATCTAATCTACTTCCTCAGATTCTTAAAAATAGAAAATTTAATTATGATGATGGTTTAAAGGGATTTAGTCTAATAGTATGGGGTATGTTTAAAAAAGTTGCTATTGCTGATAATTGTGCATTTTTTGTAGATGATATTTTCACTAACTATAGTAGTTATAGTGGTTTAATATTACTGTTTGGAGCTATTTATTTCTCTATACAAATATATTGTGATTTTAGTGGATATTCAGATATAGCGATTGGAACAGCTAGATTATTCGGTTTTAAATTAATGATAAATTTTAATTTCCCTTATTTCTCAAGTAATATTGGTGAGTTTTGGAAAAGGTGGCATATATCATTATCAAGTTGGTTTAGAGATTATTTATACATTCCATTAGGAGGTTCTAGAGTATATTTTTTAAAAAAAATTAGAAATATTTTTGTTATTTTTATAGTTAGTGGGTTTTGGCATGGAGCAAATTGGACATTTATTGCTTGGGGTTTTATTCATTCAATTTTTTATTTATTATATTTATTGTATTTACATTTTTTCAATTATATAGCAATTCATAAAAATAGTTTTATTAAATTCTTGGTCAAATTTATAAAAATAACAATTACATATTTTTCAGTTTTAATCGCTTGGATATTTTTTAGATCATCTAATATAGAATCATCGATAAATTATATTGTCAAGATGGTTACTGATTTATTTAATATTAATGAATTAATCAAATATAGAAATCCATTTACAGAAGGTTTTATTTTAGAGCCATTTATAGTTATAGTTATTTTTATTTTTTTTGAAATCAGATTATACCTTGATAAAAAGTTAGGTGATATGTCCTTAATACTATTAATATTTTTTACATTATATTTTGGTAATTTTTTCAATCCAAGTGATTTTATTTATTTTCAATTTTAATGAATAATTTTTTAAAAAAAATAACAATTATTTTTATCAGTGTATTTATACTTGCTTTCATAGCTGATAAGTTTTTTGATTATTTTTATATGAATTTTTCTAATAGAAAAGTTTTTAATTCTATTAAAAAAGATTATGATATGCTTGTTTTAGGTGATTCCAGAGTAAAACATAACATAATACCATCTCAATTAGATTCATCTTTAGGCATATCAAGTATAAATTTAGGGATACCAAGTTCAAACCCATTGGAAATATTAACTATGTTAAAACTGTATTTAAATCATTTTAGAAAGCCTAAAATAATCGCAGTGGAAGTTTATAACAAAATACAATTTATATCTAGTGATGTTTTAGCAAGACAACAATTTTTACAATATTACAATTCAGATATTATTAGTTCATATTTTAATTATTCAGAAGATGTTATATTTTATCAAATTCCATTATATAGATATACAAAATATCGAGATTTAGGTTGGAGAGAATTTTATAAAACGTTATTGAAAAATTATAATTTAAGTATTTCAAATAATAAGGGATATTCTCCACTTGATTATAAAGAGTTTAAAGAGAATATTATTGATTTAAATAACAATGAAAAATTAGATTTAAATAATCTACATATAGATAGTCTTATTAGTTTATGTAATGATGAAGGAATTAAACTTATTTTTTTTACATCTCCAATATACTTAAATAAAAATAGTAAGTTTTTAAATCAATTAGAAGCATACTTACCTAATTATTTGAATCAAATTGATATACTTAAAGAAAAAATATATTTTAAAGATAATACACATGTTAATCATGAAGGAGCAAAAATACAAACTAGACATTTATCAAATTATATTAAAAAAACATTTAATTAGTTAAATATGAAAAGTGGAAGAAGACGGAACCCGACTTCTTCCAAATTGTCTCTAATTTTAATATAAATAGATATAGATTATGACGATAAATTTTATTAAAAATATTAACCCCCCCAAGTAAAGTTAATCGGTTACCGTAGAATGACCTTTTCCAACTAAAGTTTATCCTAAAAAAACATAACTTAAACCCTCAATTATAGATCCTTTCCTGATTTAATAAATCATTTATTATATTAAGATATGAAAACAACACGAAATATGGTGTATTTCATTCTATTAATGTTCTCGATAGGTTGGGGACAGGATTGTAATGAAAATATGTATTGGTCTGATTGTGGTACACCTTATGAGTGTTTACCAACTTGTTCTAACCCTTATTATGATCCAGATACGTGTATTGAAGTTTGTGAAATTGGATGTTTTTGTAGTCCTGGTTACGTTTTTAGTGATGATTCATATAGTACTTGTGTCCTTTTAGAAAATTGTTTAGAAACATCTATATGTAATGAAGAAACCGAGGTTGAATTATGGGGGGAATGTTATAATATTGAAGACACGACATTCATAAACTTTTCTTATCAAGAAGGTTCAGATTACCCCCCACTGTCTGGAGAAATACCACTAGAGATTGGACAGTTAGTAAATATGACTGATTTGTTTTTGGGAGGAAATGATTTAACTATTATTACCCCTGAGATTGGAAACCTTATTAACCTTCAATCATTATACCTCTATGATAATCAGTTCACAAGTATTCCATCTGAGATTGGGAATCTAACTAATTTAATAACTCTTGATATTGGTTATAATCAACTTACAGGCGAGATACCATCTGAATTAGGGAATCTGACCAATTTAACTAGTTTAGATTTAGGTAGTAATCAGTTAACAGGAGAAATTCCTATAGATTTAGGAAATCTTGATAATTTATATTATTTAAATTTAAGTGATAATCAATTAGCTGGACAAATCCCTGAAAGTATATGTATCCTTTCTCTAGAAACTTTTGTCGGTTTAAATTGGAATAATCTATGTCCACCTTATCCTGATTGTGGTAGTGGACCAATTACATCAGAAGATGAACAAGACACCTCAGAATGTTTTGAATGTTCCTTTGTACCTGGTAATTTAAATGATGATTTAACATTAAACATTATTGATGTAGTTTTAATGGTAGAATGTATACTTGATGATTATTGTAATGAATGTTCAGATATTAATGAAGATGGAACAACAGATGTTATTGATATAGTTAGTTTAGTTAATGTAATTTTAAACTAATGGAAGTTTTAACAAAATTATCTCAATATTTATGATTCTTTTTCAGATATCAATGATGAAATAATAAATATTCAAGATATTATAATTATAATATTAGAAAGATAAATTCAAAATTTTAAAATCCAAAACTTAATCTGTGAATTTAAAAAAATGTTTAATGATATCATTATTTGTATTATTGATTATATCATTTTT
>PAFF01000024.1 GCA_002704045.1 Fidelibacterota bacterium | reverse complement strand
TGCAGTTTGATTTTGAAAACGAAGAGCAAGCGTTGGTGAGATATCTCTATCTTGAATTAAAGTATTGCAGCTAAAAAAAATTAAGCATACAAATAATGAAAAAAATCTATTTTTCATTATTTTATCAACATCATTTTATTTTTAATTAAAATACCATTTGATGATTCAAGTTGATAAAAATAAACTCCTGATGATACACTAGAACCATCAAAATCAAAGCTGTAAATTCCAGGTTCTTTAACGCCTAATCGATTTTCAAAAACTGCTTCTCCTAAAATATTTGATATAGTAATTACAATGTTTGTAGTAGTTGGAATTTCATACACTATTTTTGTAGTTGGATTAAATGGATTAGGACGATTTTGGTGAAGCTTGAATTCAGAAGGTATTTCTACAATATGTTCAAATCCAAATAAGTTTTCTAATAAATTGTGAATGTCACTATCTTCATAACCATTAGGTAGATTGTAGTAAATATTTTCAAATTCACCTCTATACAGACTTAAGTCAATATCTGAATAATAATCACTTAAAGATGATGTTAAGTTTGAATATTCAGTGGTGCTATTATAATTTATGAAAACAACTAAAATATCAAAAATATTTATCACCCCATCACCATTAGCATCTGCATAAAGAGCTGGAGTATTATCCCAATTATCGTATCCTATTTGTTGTTGCCAAGTATAATCATTTCCAGATGATATTGTCCTTGGACTACCCTGTTCTCCCCAAAATACTCCAATGGGAATAATATCATAGCTATCAACCAAGCCGTTTCTATCAGTATCTCCAGGATATACTCCAAACCAACATTCATAATTATTAATCGTTGCATTTTCATCATAATTTCCAGCATCAGGATCTGTACAACCTGTACAAGTATCATTGTCATTTTCAATATTTATATCACAAACACCACAATCATCTAACATAGCACCATAAACTTGCTGATTTAATTCTTGCTGTGATATAACTTCATCAGAAGCATATATTGGATTGCAAACTCCAAGGCAATCAACATAATCATTAATGCCATCTCCATCTTGATCTTGATAAAAACCATCGCATATTCCACAATCATCTACAGAGTTTGAATTGCAATCTGGATGATAATCATAATTATTCGTAACGATCGAATCCAACAATTCTGGTAAACATAGTGAATATTGATTATCAGGATCTCCCAATAAATCTAAATCATTATCTCCATACCAAGTTGTCATATCATAAGGATGACAACAACCGTTTGAAGAATCACTATATTCCAAATACAAACTATCAAACTCTTTCAAACCACAATCTTGATCACCTGAGCATCCATATGGTGTTTCAGATGGATGACAATCATCATTGCAATCCTTCCAAAAATCTGGATCTAATCCAGGGCTTAGGCAATCGCCACAATTACCAATAAAATATCCAAAATTATCATCGTCAGGACATGACATATTACAATCATACCCTCCTCCAAAATCATTTTCCGTAATAAAACCATCAACTTCATTGTAAAAAGATGCGTAAGATTCATCTATACAAGTTTGGCCTCCAATACAAATTCTACAATCATCTTCAAAAGCACATCCTGCTTGATTAGGATTATCATCACAATCATTAACTATTGCATCTCCATTGCAATCTACATCAATATCAAAACCCTTGATTTTTTGAAGAAAATGTTGAGAGTTAGCATTAAATCCAGGAATTGTTGATGGATCCCAAGATCCATTCCCATTTGTATCTGTAAACGTATCTCCATCATTAGCATCGTAACAACCATCACCATTTAGATCCTCAAATGGTTCTTTGTTATCAATAATTGCATCATAAGCCAAATTTTCATCACTATTCCAGATCCTGTAATTAGTTGGATTTTCACTTTCGTTTAAACCTTCTACAAATCCATCAGATCCATTCATAAATACCTGAAAAGATGTTGTTCCGTCGTTCATTACAACAACGTTTGACCAACCTAAACAAATTTCATATTCATCTCCATTATCAAGAATACCATCAGGATCTATATATTTGAACGCAGCAATAACATCACCAGACTCTAAATCTATTTTTGTATTATCTTTTGTGATGAATGCTTCTTGAAAATTGTAAAACATTTGTACAGTTGATTGTTCATAACACCAACCAGATTCAGGATGTTCGTAATCTGCTAGTGCATTATCAGAATTACAATAGGAATAAACGAACTTTGGGAAAAAGAATAAAGAAATAACCAAGATTTTTAAATATGAAAGATAAGTTGTATTAATTAGCATTTTAGATTTCCTAAATATTTTTGAAATGACAATTTAAGCTAACTATAATTTATAGAGAGCTATGTTGTAAGTATTGTTATTTATTAAAAAGTTTCTTCCAATACAACTTTACCTTCTGGATCAAAATGTTTCCATACACCAATGCGTGTATTATCTTTATATTGACCTTGAAGGCGGGGCTGACCATTATCATAAAAAACTTTAATTGGACCATTTAATTGATCGTTTTGAAAATTTCTCTCCCTGATAACGGTTCCGGAGTTATTAACAATAACTACTTTGTCTTTTTGTTTTGTTTTTGTTATTCGTTCTTTCATAACCATTACAGTACCTATATTAAATAATAATTTAAATATATAATGTGATCCATATCACATGCAAATCAATTGAATCATTTTTTTTCAATATCATCATAATTTTCTTTAATTTTGTCCTCAATTTTAGCTTGATTGAAATTGAGTTTTAATTCTTCGATAACTTTTTTTATACTTAGTATAATTTCAGTATTTTTAATAAATTCAGCGTCCATTGAAAAATCAGTGATGCCCTCATTGCTTTTTTCTAGTACATATTCTCCAAATTCTTTTATTTTTTTATTATATTCTCTTCTAGTAACTTCAATTTCAATTTGGATTTTTCCTTTTCTAGTTAATTCACCCCCTTTATCAATTGCAACTTGAATATAATCGCTAGTTTTAGCTGCTAATTTTTCACTCCAAATCCCCATATCTTTCATTATTTTTTCAAATATATCTGACATAAACTATCCTTGATTAATAAATTTAGATTCTAACCAATTAGCTAGATAAAACATTATTCCACCATAAAAAAACATTTTTAGCTCATAATTCATGTTTCTATCTAAAAAGCCATAATACAATCCTGACATTACTGTCAAAAGTGCGAAAATTTGTATCATTTTAATTGAATACCATAGTAAAGTTATCATAATTCTTAATCTAAATTTAAAAATACTTTAATATTTTATCCAAAAGTGTTGGTTGAGTTCTTTTTCTTAACAATGAAATTGGATCTGATGATTTTGATAGTATTTTTGTAATTAGGTATAGTTGATTATCATTTAATCTTTCATAAAATTTTCTATTTCTTGAAGAAACACTCATATACGCCTTGATTCTATCACGATATATACAACTAAAAGATTTATCTTTAAAAATAGATTCGGTTGCTAAAGATGCTGATGCAACAGCGTATTGTATACCAAATCCAAATAAATAATCCTGAAAACCTCCAGCTTCACCAATGTATATTCTACCCATTTGATCTACTTTAGGTTGTTTAAAATTGAAAGAACCAAAACTAGAAAAAGCCTTATAATTTTTAATTTTCATATCAAAAATTTTTTTTGAATAATCTATAAGTTCTTTCAATATACCATCAGTTCTCTTTTTTACTTTTTTGTAGGCTACAGCTAAAGTAGCTTTACCATTTATAACGATTAAATACCCATAACCTTTTGGTGCTATATCATTGCCTAAAATTAGCTGTACTTGATCATCTAAATTGGTATCAAAAGTTATTCCTTTAATAAAGGCATTTGCTTTTTTTGGACCTGTTGCAATTATGTGAGCTTGATTTTTTCTTATTTTTTCTTTAAAATTGATTTTAATATTTTCTTTTTCAACTTGAGATTGAAGCTCATAATCCAAATCACCAGGCTGATCTCCTCTACTTAAAATATAAAAGAAAGGTTTAGGACTTTTTATTAAAATAGATTTTTTATCTACCATATTAACTTTAAATGAATGAAAAACCTTGTAATTAAATGTTATTTTTATTCCAATTTTTTTTAACTCTTCGATCGGATTTGAATATAAATTCCAGGTTTCTAAACCTTCAAAGTCACTGTGTCTATTAAATCCACAGCGTGATGCTTTTTCATACAGGATTGGGTTATAACCATTTTTTTTTAAAATTAATGCTGCAACTAATCCAGAAATACCAGAACCGGCTATAGTAATTGTTCTATTTTTAAATGAGTTTTCCAATAATTTTCGATACACTTGTTGGATCAACTCTACCTTTTGTAATTTTCATTACTTGTCCCATAAAAAAACCTAAAAGTTTTTGTTCTCCATTTTTAAATCTATCAGCTTCTTCTGGGTTATCCTTAAAAACTGTTAAAACTATTTCTTCAATACTATCACTATATTCATTTAAACTAAATCCTTCACGTTCAATAATTGCTACTGCGTCATCATTAGTTTCGATCATTATATTAAATATATTTTTAGCATTAGCATTAGTAATTACATTTTGATCAATTTGCTTCAAGAGACCTGATAGCTGCTCTACAGACACTGGACATTCATCTATAGTTATTTTATATTCTTTAAGCAATCTTAAAACTTCTCCAAGTATCCATTTACTTGCTAGATGTGGCAGTCCTGAGCTTTTGCAAATTGATTCATAAAAATTAGCTAATTTTTTATCTTTTACAAAAATGATAGCATCACTGAGTTTTATGTTATATTCATCAACAAAACGTTTTTCTTTATCTGATGGTAATTCCTTTAAAGTCATTTTTATATCATTTATTAATTGATTAGAAATTGACAATGGAGGAATATCAGGCTCTGGGAAATATCTGTAATCGTGAGCTTCTTCTTTTGTTCTTATTATATAAGTTTTACCTTTGTTTTCATCCCACATCATAGTACATTGATCAATTTTACCACCATCTTCAATTAAAGAAATATGTCTATTAATTTCATAGTTTATTGCTCTCTCAACAAAACGAAATGAATTTAGGTTTTTTATTTCTGTTCTAGTACCAAAATCTTTTTGACCTTTTTTTCTAACCGAAATATTTGCATCACACCGCAAATTACCCTTTTCCATATCACAATCAGATACTCCAGTATATTGAATAGTTTGTTTCAAACGATCAAGATATTGTCGAGCTTGTTTTGCATTACGTAAATCAGGTTCACTGACAATTTCTACCAATGGAGTTCCACAGCGATTTAAATCTACTAGAGAAGATGTTCCTAAATCATGAATTAATTTTCCAGCATCTTCTTCCATATGAGCTCGAGTGATACCAATTTTTTTAATACCATCTGAATCATTGATTTGTAAAAAGCCTTTTTCACAAATTGGATCATTGAATTGTGAAATTTGATAACCTTTTGGTAAATCTGGATAAAAATAGTTTTTTCTTGAAAAAGTTGTTTCAGATCTTATTTTACAATTGAGTGCGTGACCTATTGTTATAGCATATTCAATAGCTTTTTTATTAACAACTGGAAGAGCTCCAGGCATACCCAAGCATCTAGGACAAGTTAAAGTATTTGGCAATTCACCATAAGACCACTTGCAACTACAAAACATTTTTGTATTAGTTGAAAGCTGAACGTGAACTTCTAGTCCAATGACAGATTCCCATTCATTGTTTAATCTATGATTCATTATAATTTTAGTTGGTGTATTTTAATTATTTCATCTAAGTTTTTGAGACTCTCAATAATGTGAGTGTCTAATTTACAATCTAGTTTAACTACAGCATATGCAATATCATTTTTACTAGTACGACTCAATAAATACTCGCCAATATTAACTTTATTTTCTCCTAAAATAGAACCAACTTTACCAATTACACCAGGGATATCCTTGTTCTGCATGAATAACATGTTACCTTCGGGCTTCATATCAAGTTCAAAACCCATAATTTCAACAATTCTATACAAATTTTTCCCAAAAACACATCCACCTAATGTAACTGTTTCAGTATCAGTTTCTACTTTTGTCATAATTAAATTAGAAAAAGGAATTTCTTTATTTTTATAAGAGTGTGATGTTTTAATTCCTCTTTCTTTGGCTATAACATTTGCATTGATAAAGTTAACTCCTCCATCAACAATATCGTTTAACAATCCTTTTAGGAATGACAACAAAATTGTTTTGCTTTCTTCAATTGATCCATAGCAATCAATATAGATAGCTTTTACTGCACCTGATAATAGCTGCCTTTGAATTGAACCAATTGTTTCTGCTAAATTTATGAAAGTTGAAATTCTTTTTAAAACTCCCATATCAGCTAAAGGCATATTTATTGCATTTCCCATTTCCTCATTTTTTAAATAATTTACAACTTGTTTGCATATTGATATAGAAACACCTTCTTTAGCTTCAAGTGTTGATGCTCCAAGATGTGGAGTTAACAGAATATTTTTTGCGTTTAATAATGGATTATTTTTTTTAATCGGTTCATTTTCAAAAACATCAATAGCTGCTCCTGAAATTATATTACAGTTAAGAGCTTTAGCTAAATCTATTTCGTTTATTAATCCTCCCCTAGCAACATTTATAATACGTGATGTTTTTTTCATCATTTGTAATCTATCATAATCAAATAAATATTTGGTTGATTCTATTAATGGTACGTGCAGTGTAATAAAATCACTTTCTCTAGTAAGTTGATCTAATTCAATAGCTGTTATATTTTTTTCTTTCAATATTTTTTCATTTACATAGGGATCATATCCAAATACCTTCATCCCAAATGAAGTTGCACGATGCGCAACCTCTAAACCAATTCTTCCAAGTCCAACAATTCCTAATATTTTATCCCGTAATTCAACGCCAAGGAAAGAATGACGATTCCAATTGCCTTTAACAAGATCATTATGTGAAGAATGGATATTTCTTGATAAAGAACAAATCATAGCTATTGTATGTTCAGCAGCAGATATTGTATTACCATCAGGAGTGTTCATCACAACAACTCCTTTTGCAGTTGAGGCAATAATGTCAATATTATCAACACCAACGCCAGCTCTACCAATAACTTTTAAGTTTTTAGCCTTATTTATTAATTCTTTTGTTAATTGAGTACCACTACGTACAATCCAAGCATCAATGCTTTCTATAAATTCTAATATATCATTTTTTTTAAGATTTGTTTCATATATTAATTTAAAACCACTGTTTTGTAGTAAATTAATTCCAGAATTTGAAATTGGATCTGTAACTAAAATTTTCATTTATTCAAACCTTTTAAGACTTTATCAAAAACGTCTAAATACTCCTTAAGCATTTTATAAGTCACATTACCCATATGTGCAATTCTAAAAGCTTTAAATCTAAGTTTGCCATAACCTCTATCCATTCTGTATCCTTTTGATAATAAAATTTCATTAATTTTATTAATATCCCAATTTCTATCATTACAAATGCAAGTCATTGTATTAGATTCACATCCTGATTGGGTAAAAATAGTTTGACCTCTATCAAGAGCCCATTTTCTAGTAAATTCAGCCATTTTCATATGCCTTAACCACCTATTACCAATGCCCTCTAAATTTATTTGTTCTAATATATATTTCATACCATACATATGAGCAATTGATGGTGTAGAGGGTGTTTGCATTTTATCATAATATTTATCATAAATATTTAAATCAAAATAATATCCTTTACGTTCAATACTGTTTGATACTTTTCTAAATCGATCGGATACTGAAAATATTGAAAAGCCCGCGGGTAAGCCCCAAGCCTTTTGTAATGAAGAAAAAATATAATCAATTCCCAATTTATCAACTTCAATTTTAGTACCAGCCATTGAACTCACTGCGTCAACAAGCCAAATGATATCAGGATATTTATTAATAAGTAAATTAGATATTTCTTCTAAATTACTTTGAGTACCAGTAGAAGTTTCATTATGAACCATAGCAAAAACATCATAGTTTCCAGTAGATAACAATTTATCTACTTCATTAACATCAACTCCATTTCCCCATTCAAAATCAATTTTTTTATTTTTTAATCCTAAAGAATTTGATATAGATACCCATTTATTACTAAATGCTCCATTTACTGCATGTAATACTCCTTTTTTTACTGAATTAGTAAGAGACATTTCCCAAAGAGCTGTTGCAGGATTAGAAGCTAAATAAATTCTATTTTTTGTATACAGTACTTTCTGAACACCATTGACAATAAATTTCATCAATTCAGAAAATTCAGGGGTTCTATGTCCTATTTGTGCTGTAGAAAAAGATTCTAAAACATCTTTAGTTACTTCAGTAGGTCCAGGTATAAAGAGTTTTGGAGGATTATTCATATATTTTATTAATTAATAACACATCAAATTTTAATGATTAATATCATTGTTTTCAAAGCCTCTAAATATATTAAATTTTATTTTTTTTTAATAGTACATTGTCAATTCATCTTATATTAATAAATTACCTAATGAGTCTTCGCATAAATGAAATATTTTACAGCATTCAAGGTGAGTCTTCATTGTCTGGATTACCTTGTATTTTTATACGTCTTACATACTGCAATTTAAGGTGTACATGGTGCGATACAGATTATTCATTTTATGAAGGCAATAGCATGAATATAGATGAAATTCTAGCAAAAATCAAAAAATATAATTGCAAATTAGTTGAAGTAACTGGAGGTGAACCTTTACTACAAAAGGAATCTATTAAATTAATGGAATCCTTAATTTCAAGCGGATACAAAGTTATGCTTGAAACAGGAGGATCCTTATCAATTAAGCAAGTTCCTAAAGAAGTAATTAAAATTATTGATTTTAAATGTCCTTTCAGTGAAATGAATAATAAAAATCTTTGGTCAATATTAGATGATATGCAAGATCATGATGAGATAAAATTTGTTATTGGTAATAGAGAAGATTATGAATGGGCAAAAAACAAAATAAAAAAATATAACTTAACAAAAAAATGGATTGTACTTTTTTCTTGTGTTTTTAATGAGCTAAATTATGAAAAATTAGCAAAATGGATACTTGATGATGCCTTGAATGTAAAATTTCAAGTTCAAATGCACAAACATATTTGGCATCCTAATACTATTGGAGTTTAGTATGAGTAAAGCTATTGTTTTAGTTTCAGGAGGAATGGATAGTTGTGTTACAACTTCAATTGCATCAAAACAATTTTCAAAACTTGCATTACTCCATGTAAACTACGGTCAGCTTACTCAACAAAGAGAATTGCAAGCTTTTAAAGATATACAAAATTTTTATTCAATTAAAGACTCACTAATAATTGATATGAGTCAATTCAACATAATTGGAGGTTCAAGTTTAACTGATTCGAATATACCTGTTTCAAAAACTGATTTAAATAATAAAAAAATTCCATCTTCATATGTACCTTTTCGAAATGCAAATATTTTAAGTTCTGCCGTATCCTGGGCTGAAGTAATCAATGCAAAATCAATATTCGTTGGTGCAGTAGAAGAAGATTCTTCAGGTTATCCAGATTGTAGAAGATCATTTTTTGATGCTTTTGAAAAAGCCATTGACAAAGGAACAAAAGATGACACAAAAATTAAAATTGAAACACCTCTTATTCATTTAAGCAAGAAGGAAATTATCTTAAAAGGTGTGAAACTTGGTGCACCTTTACATCTTACTTGGAGCTGTTATAAAAATCAAGAAATACCTTGCCAAAATTGTGATTCTTGTGCTCTTAGAGAGCGAGGATTTAAAAATGCTAAAATTAAAGATCCAATATTAAATTAAATTAAACAAATTTAAAAAACTAATTTAAAATTAGTTCAATTAAAAACATTACATCAAGCAAATTTATTTCATCATCTTTGTTTACATTACTTAACCAATATTCAATTGGTTCAGGTATTATAATTGTCAGTACATAATCAACGATCAATATAATATCTAAAATATCAATTACATCATCCTGATTACTATCTCCAATTAACCAATCAGGGTGCCCCCCATTCTCAAAAAAATACAACATTGTTTCTAGGAATGCTCTCCTAGCAAATATATTTTCAAAACCACCATACTCTACAGTTGATGCTATGGTTCTATAATCATCATTATCATTTGCAACCATAACAGTATATATTGGGTTATCATTATTTATTATTGGAAATGCTGAAGATGAAAATAATAATCTATCAATTGAATTATTCTCACCATTGTAATTTGTCAAAAATCCAGATGCAAATGTACCTGAAATACCGACTAAATTAGTGACATCACCGTTTCCATCATCTGAACCAATACAATTAAAATAATTAGAAAGTTGATTATCAAAATCGTTATACCAAATATCAGCATCCTCTAAATAAATCTTACCTCCTGATTCTAAATAATTCGAAAGAACTAATTTTTCGGAATCTGAAAAGATGTGGTTATTTGGCCAAATACCATTTATAACAAAAATTGCTTTAAAATTATTATCTTCTAAATTTCCAAAAGATAATAAATTATTTGATAAAAATGCATTTTTATTAAAATAATCTAAATCATTTTTAATTTCTAATCCTGAAAAAGATGAATTTGAGCTTGGTTCCCAAATCAAATATTCAATATCAGGACCGTAAAAAATATTTATTTCTTCTGAAAATTCACTCAAATTTTCTGGTTCTTCATTATCAATTGAAACTATTGAATATTTATAAAAATATCCCTCTAATGGATTATCTATGAATGACATTTCCATATTATTAACACCATTCTGTTCAAAAATGAATGAATCATTTCTAAACACCCTTACAGATTTTAAATCATCCAAGTATGAATTATCAGATTGTGTATTTGGATTTACCCAAGATAATTCCATACCATTTTCTACTACATTTACGGAAAAGTTCATTGGAGGTGATGGAAAAGGTGAGCCACCTGAGTAAACAGTTGATGAGATCGTATTACTTAGACTATCTGTATTTAAATCTAATGTTAGCAAATCATATTTATAATAGTTACCATCTATCAGACCAGAGTCATTATAAGATGAAACATAATTTACTTCTTGAATTAACTCTTCATTTCGATAAATTTTTATCAAAAAATTATCTAAACTTGTTCCATCATATAATTGTTCTGGATTAGTCCAATTTATTTGAACTGAATTTGGAGTTTCATAATTACTGTATATATTTAAGTTTGAAGGAGGCATTGGATCAAGTAAATCTGATTCATTACACCCATTAAAATCAACTACATATAAACCTGAAGATCTATCGGATATATATATATTACATGACTGTTGAAATGGAAAGACACCCCAAGCACCACTATATAATCCTCCATCTTCATCATTTAAAAAGGTATCATAGTAACCAGCTAACAAAGGTTGATTAATATTTGTAATATCTATGATTTGTAAACCAAATCTATAATAACTTATATATGCATATTGATCTCTAATGAAAATATTATGAGCAGAGTCCCATTCTGCACCTAAAGGCGTCCATTCAGAAATCAAATTAACATTTTCTAAATCATTCACATCCCATATCATAATATGACCAGATTCTCTTTCAGATGCTGTTAGAACATAATTCCCATCATCTGTTGTCCAACAAGCATGTGCTGATGGGACATCAGTCCAATAATTTATAGTATTTGGATTTTGTGGATCAGAAATATCAATCGCAAACATAACTCCAGAATATATACCACACCCATATAAGATATTCTGATTTATACAAATATCGTGCAAATACTCTTCATTCCAAATACCAATTTGTTCTGGATTTTGTGGATCTTCTAATGAAGCAATAATCAAATAACCTACATCACTGGCACCCATTATATATAGGTAACCATTATCTATCAATAGATTATGAGAATTACCGACTCTAGTAAAAGTGTTCACTAATATTGGATTATCAGGATCTTGCATACTTACTATTTGAACTCCACCGTTGCTATTCTCCGTACCAATATAAATATACTCTCCATATGATTTAATGTCTCTCCAAGTAGATGGACCACCTTCAATAAATCCCCTTTCAATAACGGTGTTATCAAGTATTTCAATAATTGAAGTTCCTGATTCAGTACCAACTATTGCGAATTCTCTATTGTCATTAGTCTGATATCCCCAAATATCATTCACACCATACTCATAATCGTAATTAAAAAGCAAATCAACATTTAATGAGTTTTGATTAAATGAGAGGTTTAATAAAATTGTAAAAACTATTTTGAGAATATTCAAATTTTTAAACTTTTGAACTTATCAAGGAATCTTATAATTTAGAAAAGATTATTATTCTAAAATGAGATTTACAATTAAAACTATATCAAGAACATTGATAATACCATCAAAATTTAAATCCGAAGCATTGAATTCAGAGTTTGATGGATCATAGTTACCTGTAATGATATTAACAATTCGAACAATATCTAAAACATCTATAGCTCCATCATCATTAACATCTCCAAGTAGTGATGAATCTTCGATTACTAAAATCGAAAAATCATCTATAGATGCTTCAACTAAAGATGGATCATTTGAATCCTCTGCAATAAATCTAAACATAACTTCATTTGAAAGATCAATATAGTCATTAATTAAAAATTCTCTATATTGCCAACTATTGTTAGATTGTTGTGTTAGCTCAAGTGAGATCCACGATAACCCCGCATCATTTGATAGATCAACCTGCCAAAAGTCTTGATTAGCCCCATCTCCTAAATTATTGGTATACCATCTCCAATATGAAATAAAGGCTGAGCTGTAATCAGACAGATCAAATATTGGAGATATTAAAGTTGTTTTTCCATTATCAATATCATCAAATCCTGCACCCTGACCAATACCATTCCCTGTAACATAACAATAAAGTCCATCCTCAGAATAATCTTGATTTGGTTGAACCTGCTGTTCATACAATGTCGTCCCATTAGGAATTGCTCTTTCCCATATTCCACTACTAGCATTATCACCAATTGCTCCAACGGTCCAACCTAAATTGTTTTCAAAATCATCATAAAATAGAACAGTTGTTTGACCTATTATAAATTGTATTTCTGTAATATTTTCATAACCATCTTCATCAGAAACTAGAATTGAAATTGTTTCCATAAAACCATCAGGAGCATTATTCAAAATTTCAAAGTAAACTATATCTTGTAAATCGAGACTCGTTCTAGATTCAATTCCATCAAGCTCCAACTCATTAATTTCAAATTCAATATAATCTGAAGCTGTAAATGATAATGTAATATTGCCATTAGAATCGCCCAATCCAGAATTTGATAATTCTATAAAGATTGGATAACTATTACCTTGTTCATAAGATTCATTATCTGTTTGTGCATTGATTGAATAATTAGAACCAGCATTCAAAGCAAGGAACTTATTAGGAAAAATATTTTCTTCAGCTAAAGGTAAAATTCTACTTGTTTGAGGCCAAAAACCATCTGAGTTTCCACCGACTTCTGGAGTATAAGCATAAATACCATGATCACCAAACATATAATCACATGCCTCTCCATTAACTGGATAAAGTAAATCAGGACCTGTTCCAAGTGCATATCCATTGAATTGAACCATTTGTTCTCCATATTCTATAAATATATTAAGATCTTCATCATTCATAGGATTATCATATGTGTAACCATATGGATATATTAATAAATCACTGTAACTGTGATAATTAAGAGCTAGCTTAAAATTTTGTTGTTCTACAAGATTTATTATAGCTTGAGTTTCAGATTCAGATTGTGGTGATTGTCCCCTGTAAGTTTGACCACAAGGATTAGGGTCTGAACCACTATCGTCATATCCCCATAAAAATGGATAATTTCTATTAAGATCAACACCAGTATCATAACCATTACAACCATTTGTACGTTTATTTTTTCGATGCATTCCTCCACCATTTGGCTCGACTGTTTGATTATAAATGTAGCCATCAGGATTTACAACAGGCACAAACCACATTTCTCTATTTTCAATAAGATGAGTTACCTGTTCATCAATACCGTAATTTTCTGTTAAATGCATCATAAAATAAATAAGATTCATCATGCTCATAGGTTCTCTTGAATGATGAAGACCTGTATATAGTACTTGAGGCTCATCACCATTAAAATCTGTAAGATTTGTAATTCTTATTGCCCAAATATTTCTACCTTCGATAGTAGTTCCTATAGAAAATTTTTCACTAACAATATCAGGAAAATTATCATGCAGTTCATCAATTTCATTTATTATCTCATCTAATGTATAATAACCACCCATTGAACCATCTGGAAAATCTCTTGATTCTGAACTTGTAAATCTTGTTTGATAATATGCTGTTAAATCTTCAATGGCAATACTATAAAAAATATTATTCTGGTCCATTTTATCTAAATCAGAATCGGAAACAACTAGTTTCAAAGTTGTATCGTCAAATCGAAAGTGGTCAAATTCAACTCCAATATAACGGAGTTTTTGTACTACCTCTTGATTACTCTCATATATCTCAATCTGATGAAATTTCTCAGCAAAAAGTGGCAAAATTGTTAAAACCAAAATGTATGTTAGAAATCTTTTTTTCATTATTACCCTTCCAATATAATATTAACTAATGTAATTATATCTAATATGTTAACAATGGTGTCACTATTTAGATCGCCTATTTCAAGTTGATAATCAGTCAATTCTGCTACATTTAAAATATAGTTAACCATTAACACAATATCTAAAACATTGATAGTAGAATCTAAATTTATATCACCTTGTTGGGTTGGCATGCCACCAATAGCTGAAAAAGAGTAATATCCAGCCATTGGAAGGTACTCTTCTCTGCCAGTATTATCAACTGCATGTAAAAAATAGTGAATTTCTGTATCATTAATTTGATTAGGTATATTTGCGATATATTCATCAGTATTATTACCTGGTGTAAAATATATTATTTCATAATCATTCATTTCACTATTTTTCCAACCAATATATAATTCTTCAACAATTAAACCTTCATCACTTAAATCATCAATTGTTGCTAATACCTCATAATCATTTTGCGGCAAAATTTGATCGTTTATTGGGTTATGAAAGATTTGTAACATGTTTAAGTCAGGAATGCCTTTAGTTCTACAATGTAATGCATCTGTCGAAAACCAGTTACCAGTAAAACCTAATATTTCATAACCTGGTAAAGCATTTTGATAAACTTCTAAAGCATCATCATCCCAACTACTCCCAGTAATTGGAACTAAAACTTTATCATTAATAATTGTTGAATTAGTGTAGGGTTGATCATTCTGTGTATATACCCTAAAAATTTCCCATGGTTCACCAAATGAATTTAACTGATTCTCAAAATAGTCAACTACATTTTCAATCTCATCATACTGAGGATGAGATTGCGCAACCTCTCTTATAAGAAGCTTAGATGGAGATAAATATTTACCCCAGCAATCAATATGATCTATATACTCATTATTAGGGTCATCTACCACATCATATTGTGAAACTCCATAATAATCAAACATTATTTGATCTAATGCATTAATTGAAATTGAATTTTCTTCATATACCAAGGTAGTTGAAGCTGATGTTCCGTATCCATCAGTCATATAATTACCTCCACAATGAATCACATCAGCAGAAAAGTAGGGTGTACTGAGATATTCAGATAACTTATAGGGTGCATTGTTATCATTAGGACGAGGTCTATTGTAAGTAAAATCAACAACTCCAACATTTTTATTGCCATCAACAACCCACCAAGGGCCGTAGTCTCTCGTCCAATAACTATCTGTTGAGCCTAATATAAATTCAACATTATTCATATTAACATCAGCATTATTTAAAGTATTAAATGCAGCATTTTGCTGGCTATTAGACACTAAACAATAAACAGTAATATCTTCTGCAATCTCTCTAATAATAGCTGTAGTTAATCCTAAAGGGTATCTGATCAACATGCCTTGCATTCTTTCATATTCAGCAATGTTTCTTACAGGACCTTCTGGAGGGTCCGTTGATCTTGACATATCTTCTATGGTATGTCTATTAAGCCACTCTTGTGGAGTAAATCCTTTGGGCAATTCTGTACTTAATAAAATGTTAAAATAAAGTATGAAGTAAATTATTTTCATTAATGTTATCTCTTATTTTTAAAGCAATTTATTTAAAAATGTAATTTTATTTTTCTTTTTTTGTGTAACAATATGTGCAAAAATCACCCATTTGCACATCAAAACCGCAATATTTACATTTCCAAGCAGAAAGGTTTATATTTTGTTCAAAATTATTATTTTTACCTTGAAAAATTAATACTAGGGTGAATAGGAGCATGATGAAGAATATTATTGATAATATAATAAAACTCATATATAGATTTTAATCACAAGAATTGAAAAATTCAGATATATGACCAATGCATTCAATGGCTTGTCCTAAATTAATTACACTATCAAATTCTGTGAAATCAGTACAACTAAATTTATTTATAGCATTAATTTCATTAATTAATGATTCTAAGTAATTATGAGAACTATCATTATTAAAGCTCATGAGATTTAAAAATATTTTAGATCTTAAAAATCTTATATTATCAATATCTATACAATCATCATATATAAAATTATAACTATTATCTGATGCAATTAATGAATTAGATACATCCAAACTTTTTTGTAATGAATCTGGAATATCATTGTTATTTGTATTGAAATTATTATCATTAAAGTATAAATATATTTGTTGCTCAGCGTGATAATTATGTAAAAAAGTTAAACCTGCTAGTATATCACTCGCATTAGGATCCAAATCAAATGCATTATTAAAATAAACGAATGAGTTGTCTCTAAAAATATCTCTCTGTTCTTGATTAGAAGTACCTGGTAAATTATTTGATTTATACATGTATGCCCAGCCAAGTCCAGAATATGCAGATGATAGATCTGATGAATTGGTTTGATTAATTGCAAGATTAAAAAGATTTATTGATGTTTCATAATCTGAAAGTACAAACGCACTCCAAGCTTCTTGTATATAGCTTTCGTAATCTAAGTATTCAGTCTGCTCACCAAGACTTTCACAAGAAAAAAATAAAAATAATATTGGAAGTAACTTTTTCATCATTTTAATAACAAAATCTTTGTTGTTTTACTGAAACCTAATGTCTGCATTTTAACAAAATACATTCCGCTTGGAAAATTTGAACCGTCCCAAATAACACTGTATTGACCTGGTTGATAAATATTATCTGATAATTCTTTTATTTTTTCCCCCTTAATATTGAAAACAGATAAATTGACTTTAGATTCAAAAGGCATATCAAATTGAATTGAAGTGAAAGGATTAAATGGGTTTGGATAAGCTGACTTCAAATCAAATTCTATTGGAATTAATTCAAATTCTTCTTCAACAGCTTCTAAATTAACAAATACTGCAAAATATCCAAGCTCATATGTTTGTGTAAATGCGATACCATTTTCATATTTTGTTGATAATGGAATCCAAGAATTGTCCTCTCTTTTAAATATTTGAATTTGCCAAGGGAAATAATCTAAGGTTAATGAATCATCAATTTTAAACTCAATTGTCGCAGGTAAATTTAAACTATAATTATCAGGAGATATATATATCTCAGTTGAAATTGGCCATTTTGGACCTCTTTCAATCACATCTATATTATATTCCATAATAATTACACCTCTATCATTATCTAAAGCGCCTGGTGGTATAGATAAATTTATCAAACCTGATATTGAAGAAAAAGAATTGAAATTATCAGATGATATTATTTGATAGGACAAAGTATCTGATGATATACCATAATTTTGCACCTGATCTCTTCCTTGAAACTGAATTGATAATCTTCCAGTATCTATAAAAGCACTTGAAAGAGTATATATATTTTGATAAAGGAATTCGGGTTCGTACAAAATTCTCGGTGTTAATGGTTCCATAAATACACTTAAAGGTTGATTTAATCCCTCATGATCTATAATTTCCTCTGAAGTAGTAAAATATATATCAAAAAATTCAGAGAACATTTCATTCTGAATGATATTAATATCAGCTGTGGGTATTACAACATCAATAAGAAAAGTTTTATCTTCAGAATCTACACTTTTTTCTGGATCATCTCCATACAAATCAAATTCATCATTGTAGGCAATAACTCTCCATTTATATTTTTTTTCACCATTAATTCCATCAATAATATATTTATTATTATGATTTAACTCTTCATAGGAAGATGATACAGGATAAGCAAAAGTTGAATCTTGCAGATTAAACGATGAATAAGCATAATCGTAATTATTAAAAAAATCATATTGGGAGCATATAGAATCTTGGCTTACAATAGCAAGACACAATGAATCTCTATCAAGATCAAACTGAGAATCGCGAATTTTATCACCAATTACATATATTAAATCATCAGAATCATTATCTACACTAAACAATTCAACTCTATAAAATAAATCATATAATAAATCATTATTAATGGTTGAATCAGTATCAATATCGTATGATCTATTCCATTTTAATAATAAATTCGCAGGGCTTGTATCTGTTGGTAAAAGTGTGAATGGATATCTAAAGAATAATGAATCACTTTTGCTGAAAAATGATGATGTATCGATACTAAAACTTTCTATTTCTTTTTCTATACTAAAATCATAGGGCATATCATTGATTTGATTTACCTGAATCGGAAATAGAATAGTGTCTACAAATGTTAAACCATTATAGGATTTTGTTAGAAAAACTTCTAATGTATCTATTCCATTCCAATCGGATAATAAATTTTCTATTTCCCATTTTTCTGATATATCTGAATTTGAACTACTTTGCTCAATAAAATTAATATTTTGAAAAATATTATTTTCAACTATGTAAATAGAATCTATATCAATATAATTTTCGAGTGCATTAAGATCAGGATCAATATCAACATTTTGGTATGGTATGGTAAAACCTACAAAGGTTGTATCTTCAATGATTGAATTACTATTATTATCAAAATATGGTAAAAATAATTTAGAAAAATCCATTACTTGATTTACTTCTGTAATTAAATTAAATCTCCCCTCTGCTAAATGATCATCTTTTAAAACAATTTCTAGCGTGTCAATTCCATTCCAATTAGATCTAAGTGAATCAATCCAAAAACTTGAATCAGCAATATAATAGGAAGCAAAAATATTATTCTTATCATTAATGAAATCCCAAGTCAACAATGAATTATCTGATGGATATAAGTTTAACAAGGTATCTGCATCTACATCATAATACTCTACAAAAAATTCTATTGGAAACTCGTCTTCATTTTTTTCTAATCCAGGATTAAAATATGCATTTGATACAACTGGTGGATCATTTATCGGATTAACATTGATAATCCATTGTAATGAATCTTGTGTTGAGGATGATATATATATAGTATCAGTTCCATTCCAATTAGGTAATAAACTTTCTATTTCCCATAATTGACCATTTAAATAGTTATTACTTGAATCGATATAAAACTCATTGATCTTATTAAATGAAAAAATAGGGTTATCTATCGATTGTTCAATAAATATATCAGATGAGCCTTCAGGTTCAGAATTCAAAGTAGGATAAGCATCAAAATTCTCATAATAAAGAACGAACTGATAATCTGTTGTATCTTCGTTGATTGAATCAGTAATTGATAATCCAATCAATGAATCAGGATCTTGAACTTGATTTACTGTCATTCTAAAAGATAAATCAATAGATGAAGTAGTTGAGTCTCCATATAACTGATCAGCATTATCACCTAAATCAGATAAAATGATGATTATATCCGCTACATCATTCGCATTTGGTATTGGTATTAAATTAAGATAGTCTGCATTTTTTTCTACTTTTACTAATTCAACATCTGGATCATAACATTGATAATCAAACCAAATAAAATTATTTTGCTCACAATTTAATTGATTTTCAAATTCTAAATTTGAACAATAAGAATCAATCCAAATGAAATTGTTTTGCTCACAATCAAGTGAATTATCATATAATTGATCAATTACATATTCATCAACGATTACAGTATCTAAAATTAATTCTGAAATTTCATTTTCAATATCATATACTATATCATTCAGATTTATTGCAATAGTATCAAAATCTTCATCAACAACTTGATCCATTAATTCTTCAATTAACTCAATTGGTTCATTGATAGATTGAACTGTAAGACTAAAAGGCAATATTGCTGTATCAATACCACCATTAAGCGTATCGCCATCATCTTGAGCGATAATGGTAAAATCTTGAAAACCAGATTTATTTAAAATTGAAGAAAAGGATAAATAAATACCATCATTCCCATTAAAAAATTCAAAATCTATAAAATCAATGGACTCAGGTAATATACTGTAGTTTACAATTTGATTTTCTTCTGCTAGTGGTAGTGGTAATATAGGAGAAATAAATAAAGTATCAGAATAAATAAAATCTTCAAATAAATTCAAGGAATTTATTGACAAATTAAAAATTGGTGGATCATTAACGTCATTAACTTTTAAGATATATTCCTTCATAATAACACTATTAGTTGAATCTTGATTATCATTTGCAAATATATAAATTGTATCTTCGCCAATGGCATCATCAATTGATTCTAAGTATAGATTACCTGTATTTGGATCAATCGTTAAATTAACCCAATCAAATTCATTATTTTCTAAACTAAAAGTTAAATCATCATTATCTGGATCAAAATAAGAACAAAAAGCAGTGTCAAATTGAAAATCTTCAAAAAATAATAATTCACTATTTGAATAGTTAAATTCAGGGCTGTCATTTAAAGGTCTAACTAATAAAGTAAAAAATTTATCAACTGGCTCAACAATGACATCGGAATCAATTTGTTCAATAGATGATACTGTAAAATCCTGATCACCTCCAAATTGATTTGAAATTGATTTCAAAATAATTTTCCCAGAAATAGAATCAATATTAATATCAACCCAATCTAAATCATTTGGCGATATTGAAAAAATTT
>PAFF01000023.1 GCA_002704045.1 Fidelibacterota bacterium | reverse complement strand
GTTAATTAAATGATAATTTATTATTTTTTTTTTTAATTTTTGTTCAGTATTAAAGATATCAGCAAAGGTTATGCCTTTAATATACATTGAATTGATTATTACTCCATCAAAATCAAATATAAAAACTGATTTAGTATCAATTATTTTTGTTAAAATCTTTTTCAATTACTTCTAACAACCCCTCACCTAAATCAATAAATTCATTTGGAACTATTTTAAGTGATCTTTTTGGTATATAATTATATGGTGTTATTTTGTAGTGCTCTTTATTTTTTAGACTATTTTTATAAACAATTTTAACTTTTTTATTTAGAATTTCACTAATCATTAAGAAAAGATCTCTGGCTTTCATTGAGTTTACACCTGAAATAGTTAAATATTTATTTTCGTATTCTTTATTTAGGCATTTTATTGTTAATTTAGCTGCATCTTTTACGTGAATGTATTCTCTAATTTCCTCACCATTACCATTACAAATTATTTTATTATTATTTATTGCTTGATTTAAATAATTATAAATTCCATTCCATTTTTGTGATGACGGTCCAAATACAGATCCATATCTCAAAACTGTGTACTTAAGATTGAAATTTTTTGAATATGTTTCTAATATATTCTCTAGAGATTGTTTGGTAGTTTTATAAAATCCACCTGAGCTAGAATATACATACAAAGTTGATGCAAAAAATATTCTTTTAACTTTTAATTTTGCACAAATATCAAAGATATTTGTTGATCCTATTATATTAGCATTAATGGTTTCTAAAGGATTATTATTTGATTCTTCAATATCTGCAATTCCAGCAAAATTGAAAACATATTCGCAATCTGATATCAATCTTTTTAGTTTGTTATAATCCATAATATCACAAACATATGAATTTTTTATATCAATTTTTATTTTATCTATTATTTTTACTTTATATTTTTTTTTGATTAGTTCCTTGACAATATAACTACCTAGAAATCCAGCACCACCAATTACTGCAATTTTATTTTTTTTTGTTTTTTTCATTTTTAATATTTATTTGTATATTTATCTTTTTTTAATAAAATTGAAGCTTTTTTTAAATCATTTGGTGTATCAACACTAATTATTTCATCTGTGATTTCAATCATTTTTACTTTGTCTCCATTTTCAATAACTCTCATCATATCTACTGACTCTATAATTTCATATTTGGTTGGTTTCATATTGTAGTAATTTATTAAGTAGCTCCTAGTAAATGGTATAACACAAACTTGTTTGTAATTTTCAAATTTGTATTTAGTTTGATTAAAAGGAATAGCATATCGTGAAAAGTAAAGAGCATATTGATTTTTATCAAAGACAACTTTGACATCATTAGGATCATCAGCCTCTTTAGCTGATCTAATTCTTTTCATAAGATTTACAACTTTGATCGATTTATTTTTTTTAAATGGATCAATAGCTTTTTTTAACATGACTGGATTTATAAGAGGTTCATCACCCTGAAGCAAAACAATTAAATCATATTTGGTTTTTTTCAATTTTTCAATTTTGATCATTGCCTCATAAACTCTATCACTGGCTCTTTTATGTTTTTTACTTGTCATAATAAAATTTGCACTTATTGAATTTGAATATTGTGCAATTTCATCATCACATGTAGCAATATACAGATCTTTTTTTTTGAAAAACATTTCAGCTCTTTTATACACATGATACAACATTGGTTTTTTATTAATTTTCTTAAGAGGCTTACCAGGAAACCTTGAGGATGCCATTCTCGCAGGTATAATCGCAAGAATTTTCATGAAAGCAAATTATCTAAAGCTCTTTTGATCAAAATTGTATCAAGGCTGTATATTAAAAAAGTATAATTTTTATTTAGATATTCCTGAATTAGTTTTTTATCAGGTTCAACAACATGAATTCCAAGAAATTTTTTTGTTTTTTTTGTTTTTTTTTCAATAATTTCAATATTTTTTTTAAATTTTGGTGAGTCAAATCTACCAGGAATTCCCAAACTTGATGATAAATCATATGGACCAATCATGATGCCATCTAAATATTTATACTTTAAAATAGAGTCTAAATTTTGAATAGCTTCTTTAGACTCAATAATAGAGATTAATTCTACTTTTTTCGAAACTTTATTAAAATAAATATTAAAATTATCACCAAATTTATTTGCTCTAGACAAACCAACTCCTCTTAACCCATTTGGCGGATAATAAACATTTTTTTTAATTTGATCAAAATCATCTATACTACTTACATTTGGAACAATTATACCATCTATTCCAACATCTAAATATCGATTTAAATCACTCATTTTTTTATTTGTTAATCTGATGAATGATTTTTTTTTCCTTAAATTTATAATCCTTATTAATTTTGTGGCTTCTGATAATGAAATTTGACTATGTTCTAAATCTATACATATTATATCAAACCCATAATCACAAAATATTTCACAATATTGCTCGCTAGCAACAGTTAACCATGCAACTTTTCGATGTTTATTCTTTGTCATATTGTTTTTTTAATAATACGTATTCTTTAAAAGTATCAATATCATACCATAAACTATTTACTGTTTTAATTGGAAATATTCTGTCTTGTTTATCTATACTATTATCAATTGCATAATAAAGAGATTTATTAAAGTGACCATCGTTATTATTATTTTCGGCATAATCTAACATTTTATTTATAAAATATGAATTAAATTTGTATACACCAATAGCCATTCCATCAAATTTTTCTAATTTTTTTGAACATCTTACTATTAATTTCTTGTTATTAAATTCAACTAAAACCTCATCGCCTGTGTAGTTTTTTTTATTTATATCAATTAATATTTTATTTGATTCTTTAGATTTTAAAAATTTAGTTATATTTTCATTATCACAAAATAAATCAGAAGTTGTAAAAATAACATCCTGATTTGCTATTTCTTTTTTGGCTAAAAAGAAGCTTTTCATATTTTGAGATTTTGTATCATTGTTATAAATTAATTGAATTGGAATTTTTGATTCATATTTTTTTAATAAAGAAATAAGTTGTTTATGATCTTTATTAACAATAATAATAATTTTTTTAGCTTTTGATTTCTTTATCCAATTAAGTTGATGTTCAATTAATTTTTTATTTTTAACTATTAATAAAGACTTATGTTCGATATTTATGGTTTTTTTTATTCGTAAACTAGATCCTGCTGCATAAATAAGCGCAATCACTTGCTAGTCCATCCACCATCAACCATAATATTTGATCCTGTTACATAAGTAGATCTTGCTGATGACAAAAACATCACAGATGTAATGATTTCTTCTGGGTTACCAAATCTACCCATAGGAATGTTTTTGCAAAATTCTCTATAATTTTTTTTATTATTTAAAACTGGTAAATTTAATTCTGTTAAGAAAGGTCCTGGTGAAATCGAATTTACAGTTATGTTATATTTTGCCCACTCT
The DNA here is from genome assembly GCA_002704045.1 of Fidelibacterota bacterium. GTDB lineage: Bacteria > Fidelibacterota > Marinisomatia > SCGC-AAA003-L08. The sequence goes on along the minus strand of PAFF01000023.1, from coordinate 11,463 downwards.
AAGGCAAGAGTTTTAGTCAATAATAATAATCCGCCCTTACTAGATGCATAGGGTGTTCTTCCCTCAAAAGAAACAGTTGAGAAAATAGATGTAAAGTTAATCATTCTGGCTTTATTAGATTTTTTTAAAAAATTAAGAGAATATTTTGAAATCAAAAAAGAGATATTTAAATTAATGTTTATGACTTCTTGCCAATCTTGAAAACTTAAATTTTCAATATTATTTCTTTTATTTATACCTATACAATTAATTAAAATATCTATTTTATTAATTTTCTTGGTTTTGAATTTATTAAAAAGAGTTTTAACTGTTTTTTCATTAGTTAAATTAGCCTTCAAACTAATGATTTTTTTATTTTTATTTATTTTCTTTACTTCTTTTAGAGCTTTATTTATTTTTTTTTGGTCTCTTCCTACTATTATAATTTTATTATTATATCTGCTAAAAGCTTTTAATATTTCTAAACCAAAACCAGAATTTCCCCCAAAAATGACGATATTATAATTATCAAAATTAAAATACTTATCTTCCAATTGAAAACCCATAATCAGCAATAAATAATTGTCCTGTAAAAATATCTGCTTCTTTTGATATTAAGAATTTGACTATTTTTGATATATCCTCTGGTTTTGCAATTCTTTGCAGGCCCTTTATTTTATTAATAATTTTTTGTTCTTCCTTCTTTCTTTGGTTCAATGTATGCATAAATCTTGATGTCATTGTTGGTCCAGGGCAAATACAATTAACATTTATATTAAATTTTAATAAATCTCTTGCTAAAATTTTAGTATAATGAATTATACTATTCTTAGCAATTGAATATGAAAACTCATTAGATTGATCAGTAATTGCATTAACTGAACCTATTGTAATTATTTTGCCATAATTATTTTTTTTCATTACGGGAATTATTAACTTCAAAAAATTAAAGGAAGTATTAAAATTTCTTTTAAAAATATTATTAAATTGTTTTGTAGAAATCATATAATCATTTTTTTTTGATTTATTTCCAAATGCATTTAGTTTGTTCCCTGGAATATCACCTCCAGCGTTACAAATTACAGTATCGATCTTATCATTAAAAATTTTTTTAATTTTCTTTAAAATATTAACTACATCAGTATTTTTATTTAAATCTCCATAAACTATATCTACATTCTTTTTTAAGATTAATTTTTTTAATAATATTTTATCATTTTGGCTAAAAGCTGATGAGGCTGACTTACTAATATCAGTAATTATAACTTTATTAGAATTTATATTTGATAAAATTTTTGCATGGCTAAGGCCTAAACCTCTGGAAGCACCTGTGATAACTATATTCATTTGTACCGATATAATTTTAGAGATCTCTTATATAATTATAAGATGAAACAAAATCAATAAATTCATTATTTTTAATTAATTTAGTCGGATATTTTTTTTCAAAGTCAGATAATTGATTATTTTCACTTTTGTTATTTTTTATAAAATTAAAAAATTTTACCTTATTAATATTTTTAAAATCGTAATATTTCCAATAATTTTTATTTGAAATATAACATTTACGAGAAATTTGTGCTCCTAGTTCAATTGATTTTGAAGATTTATGATTTAAAAATTTAGATAAATTAATATTTTTTAAAAAACCTTTCCCAAATGGTACTCGATTTAAAATAATAATCCTATCATTAAAAAAAATATTATAATCCTTAAGATGTATATTTTTAATGTATTTAGATGAATTATTGTAAAAATCATCTGGAGTTTCACCACAAGCTACACTATTTCCAATATCCCAATTTATTGCTACAAAATCACTTCCTAGCTCATTTACAATTTTATTCAAATCATAAGAATTTAAGTCTTGATGATTTTCTATACAGAAGAAAAAATTATTTTGGATAAAATATTTCTTGTATTTCATAAGTATTGTTTTAAATTCTTCAAATTTACTATTATATTTTCTAATTAGAAATTTATTTCCGCCATAAATGGTTGGGTTTAATTGAGGCATTCTAACTCTAATATTTTTTATATTAAGTTCATTGAAACAATCTAAATAATAAGTATTTAAATTTTCAATATTATCAAAACATACATAGAATTTATATCTCGATGCAAATAATTTGTAAAATTTTTTAAATTCAGAAAGCGATTTAAATAAAGTGTCAATTGGTAACTCAATACCATTTAGCTCAAGAAGTTTATGTTTATTAATTAATTCAATTAAGTTAGTTTTTTTTATTTTAAGATTTAAAAAATTTAATGAATAACCGTAAGAGTAAAGATTTAAATTTAATTTCATTTTTTCTTTTTTCTTCATTTAATAAAACTAAATATGTAGAAGTCAGAGAAATTATTATCTGAATAGTCTCCATATATTAGACTGTCAGTTTTTTTGTGCAAATAATATGTATTAGTACTTTTAATATAGTTTTGATAATCAATGTTTTTACTAACAACATTTTTTACTACTCCATCATCAATAAAAGCTCCATGAACACCTTTTAAGTAATCACAACCATCGGTAGAGAAGCAACAAAATGAAAAATTTTTAAAATGATTTATTTTACTAAGAAAAACTGCAGATAAATGCTGATTTCTACCGCCCATAGAATTATAATTAGCTTTAACTGGAATTTCTCCTGTAAAAATAAGAACATTCAAACCTGATTTTCCATTATTATAAAAATCTTTAATTACTTTTAGAATTTTATTACTTGCAATTTCAAAAGATTTCTCAAAAATATGCCCGTAGTACATTATCTTTTTAGCATTTAATTTATTTTTAAAATTTTCCTCTAATTGTTTTATTAAATCGAACCTATCTCCAATAATTATAGAAGTTATTTTATTAGTATAGTTATTTTTAATTTCTTTTTTATTGTTTTTAATTAAAAAATTTCTAATTTTTTTCGAGCAAAATTTTTGAGATGTGACTTTTTTCAAAAGTTTTTTATCAATAATTTTTTGTGCTTGAGGAATTGATATTCCAGATGAGATTGCATCAATCTTATTAGATCTTTCATCAGATAAAATAATATTTAAAACATTTGAATTATTTAAATAACTAAGTGTTTTTGAAGACTTGATAGAAGATAATTTTTTTCTAAAAAAATTTACTTCTCTTTCACCTATACCTACATGCAAAAGATTATTAATAAATTTAGATTTTTCATTAAAGTTGAGACCTTTTACAGGATGAGCTAACATTGCAGATCCTCCTCCAGAAATAAGAAAAATAACATCTGATTTTGTTGGGATATTTTTTAAAAATTTAATTAATTTTTTTGCAGCAATATAACTTTTTTTGGAAACCAAAGGGTGAGTAGAACTTACAACATTATCTTTTTTAAATTTAATTTTTTTAGAAACAAAATGTCTTACTACTAAATAATCCTCTATCTCATTTGAAAACTTTAAAAAACCTTTTAATAAACTTTGAGATGCTTTTCCTATTGAAATTATGTATATTTTATTTTTGTATGAATATATTTTTTTATTTTGGAAAATAATAGATTTGTTTATAATTTTTATTTTACTATTAATTATTTTATTTGGAGCAGAATTACTCAAAGAATTATAAAAAATTTTATTTATTTTTTTGGTCAGCATAGTTAGTAAGATTATAAATATCGTAATCAATTTTTGGATATGGTAAAAAATTTTGTCTTAAAATTGGTCTAGCTTTTGAAGTCTTCCATTTACCCATTTGGTTAAAACTCTTATCAGGAATTTTCCAATTTTTTCCATATCTGTATTCTAAAAATTCTTCAATCATAAAAGGTATATTTAGTTTTAAGCCACAAAATAATATTTTTTTATTTTTTTCAAAAAAAATTTTAGGAAATGAGTGATAAGTTGAACTATAAAATTTATAGTTAATATACAAAAAAAAATTTAAAATAATTTTATAAATTTTTGTTTTTAGAAAAAAATTGTTATGATTTTTTGATAATCTATCAGTGAGAAAATATAAAATTGACTTCAATACTAGAGAACCAACTCCTAATGGACTATTAAACCAACGCATATAAATATTGTTATTTTTTTCTGTATATAGATATATATCTATTTGATTAGGACTCGAAACTTTATCATTACAATAAATTTGAATTATATTATCTAAAAATGGAAAATTTTTTTGCACAATAATTACTCTTTCTATATTCGAAATTCTCTCAATTAAAATTGGAAGTTTATTGTCTAAATTTTTTTTTAAAACACCTATATCAAAATCATGTTCCCAAGGAAATATTGCACCATCTCTATGAGCTGAAAGTGCCGTTCCACCTTCTAGCCAATAATCAATATTTAACTCTTCTATAATTTTAAAAAAATCATGTAAAAATTTGTATTTTTTTGACAAAAAACTCTCTCCATTAACAATAAAAAATGTATATGATATATTTATTAATGAAAACAATAATTAATAATTTATCGAGGTCAAACAAAATATTAATCTTAATATTAATTGATATTATATTAATTTCCTTATCAATAATTTTATCTTTTTTTCTAAAGCTTGATCATTACACAGTTGTATCAAATATATATACTTTAATCCTTCTTGTAATATTAGTTACGCCAGTAAGTATAGCAGCTCTATTTTTTTCTAATTTCTATATATCTATTAATAGATACGGCAGCTTAAGCATCTTTAAGCCTGTATTAATTGGTTCTACAATTGGATCTATTTTTTTAACTTTAATAATTTATTTTGGAAACATCAATTTCCTAATTAGTACCAATAATGAACCAACTAATGTAATAAGATCAATACCCATTATTTTTTTGTTAGTTCAAATTTTTTTTCTGTTATTATCAAGATTTTCAATACAAACTATATTAGATAACTTATTCACTAATGAAGATTTATACCCAATAGCTGTATATTCATATTCAAAAAACTTACTTAAACTTGCAAGTTTTTTAGAAGATAATTTTAATTTACAAATTAAATATTTTCTGAGTGACTCAAAAGTTTTTATAAATAGTTATATAAAAAAAATACCAGTAATAGACCTAGCTTCATATAATGAAATTCAAAGTGCTGATTTAAAGTATATAATTGTGGTTGATTTACCATCAAATATTGATGAAAGAAGTAAAATCCTTGATAAACTGTCTTCTTTTAATACAACAATTAAGTTTTTAAATTTCAATCAAACTAGCAAAATTAATTTTGAAAATAAATTATTTGAAGACATTGATATAGATTTATTATTATCTAGAGAGAAAGTAATTATAAATTATTCTATAATAAGTGCGTTCTTCAAAGATAAAATAATATTAGTAACAGGTGGCGGTGGATCAATTGGAAGTGAATTATGTTTTCAACTACTAAAATTCAACATAAAAAAATTAATTATTGTTGATATATCTGAGTATAATTTATACGAAATTAAAAATAAAATTAACGACCTAAACCTCAAAAATATAAATGTAACATATAAACTCTTAGATATTTGTAAAGTTAATTTATTAAATAAAATTTTTCACAATGATCAAATTGATATAGTTTATCATGCTTCAGCGTATAAGCATGTTGTGTTTGGAGGTGAAAATTTTATTAATTTTTTTTATAATAATCTAATTGGTACTAAAAATTTATTAGATTGTGCAACAAATAATAATGTTAAAAACTTTATGTTGGTTTCAACAGATAAGGCTAGTAATCCAAGTAATATTATGGGGCTAACCAAATTATTATCTGAAAAACTTTGTGATATTTATAAAAATAGTAATAGCAATATAATTATTAATAAAGTTAGATTTGGAAATGTATTAGGTACATCTGGTTCAGTTATACCGTTGTTTAAAAAACAAATTTTAAATGGAGGGCCCGTTACTGTTTCTCATTCAGATGTAACAAGATATTTTATGACAAAAGATGAAGCTGTAGAATTAATATTATATGCATCTAAACTTGGAAAATCAAATGAGCTCTTTTTTTTAGATATGGGGAAGCCAATAAAAATAATAGAAATTGCAAAAAAAATGATTAATCTTCTGGGAAGAAAAATTGAAAATCCAGAAAATAAAAATAGTAATGATGTAAAGATTATTTATAAAGGACTTGAGCCGGGAGAAAAATTATCTGAAATAGTTCATGTTGGAAATCTTGATCATACAGAACATACAAGAATTTTTATATCAAATGAAAAATATGATTTAAATGATTTTAAAGAAAAATTAGATATAATTTTAAATTGCATAGATAAAGATAGTTCAGAGTTAAAAAGAGTTATAAAAAATAATTTTCCAAACATTAGAGATATTTAAAATTGAATTAATGTCAATTTATATATTTATATTTATTTTTTTTGGATTACTAAATTATTTTTTTTTAAAAAAATATATTCATTTATCTCATAGGTTAAATATTATTTCTAAGCCAAAAATAAAAGACTCGCATAAAACAGATAAACCCAAAGGGGGAGGAATAATTTTTTTTGTAATGATATTATTATTTTTAAAATTTTGTTTTTTGTACAATAACTTTAAAGATTATTATTTAATATATTTACTTGCCTTGCCTATGATTTCAATTTTTAGTTTTCTAGATGATATTTATGATTATAAGTGGTTTTATAAATTAATTATAGATGCGTTAACAATTTTTATAATATTTATTTTTTTTTTATATAACGAAGAAGATTTTATAAAAATTGATAAATATTATTTATTTTATCCTCTTATAATACTTAGTGCGATCTGGTTTATTAATCTAATAAATTTTACTGATGGCAGCGATGGTTATCTTACAGTTTTCACAATATATTGCTTTACGCTTAACTTATTTTACGGATATATAAACTATGATAATTTAGAAATTACAAAATTATTTTTTATAATGATTTTTTTAATTTTTTTATATTACAATAAGGAACCTGCAAAACTTTTTCTAGGTGACGTTGGTAGTAGATTAATTGCAGTTTTGTTTTTGATCAACATACTTTATGATTATATACAGTATCACGGTGAAGCATTAAAACTATGGTTAATTATACTCTTGCCTGTTCTTCTTGACACGGGCTTTACACTTGCTCAAAGAGTAATAAAAAAAAAATTACTATCTAGACATAGGGATCATGCATATCAAATATTGGCAAATAATTTCAATCATAATAAAAGTATATTTTGGATGACAATAAATTATTTAATATTTATTCTTCCATCAATAATATTAATATCATTTAATTTAATTAATTTTTACTTTATTATAATCTTTTTAATTATAATTTTGTCATTACAAATTTTTTATATTAAAATTAAGTATTATGCATGAATAAAATTTTCATTATTTATGGATTAGGTAACCACTTCAAAAAAAAAATATATCCTGCACTCAGAAAATTTTCAAATGTATCCATAGGAGATATCAAAACAACAAAAAGCAAAAAAATAAAAAATAGATATTTAGATAAATTAAATAAAAACATTCTGCCAAATTTTGCCTATATTGCAACACCAATATCTACACACTATAAATATCTAAAAGAATTAGCAAATAACAATACAGTTAAATATATTTTTTGCGAAAAAACACTAACTGAAAAATATTCCTCAACAAAAAAAATAATTGATTTGTATAAATCAAAAAATAAATTTTTAGTTGAAACATATATGTATGTATATCATCCAAAATTTTTATATTTAAAAAAATTTATAAAAATAAATAAAATGAAAAACACAAAAGGAGTTGTTTTTTGTCGTTATACAATTCCTAAGTTGAATAAATCTGATCATAGAAATAATGCTTTGTTAACAGGTGGTGAATTATATGAGATTGGATGTTATCCAATTTCTCTATTATATTTTTTATTTAATTATGATGATAAAATTATAAAACAAAATATTTTAAAGAAAATAGTTCATTTCAAACAAGGAGTCTTAGTAAAAATAAAATTACAAAATATTACATTTATAATATCTTGGGGCTATAATTTTAATTATAGAAATAAATTTATTTTTTATTCAAAAAGATACAGAATTATTACGGAAAAAATATTTGGAAAAAAAACTGATGAATATGTAAAATTAAAAATTTTTAACTCTATAAATAAACAGATACATAATAAGAAATATACTAATAATGACAACTTTTATCATATGTTTAAATATTGTTTTGGCAAATTAAAATTAGAAAAGAATAAAAAGGATTTCTTAAAAGAAAGCTTAATAGTTTCAAAAATGATAAAATATTTTAAGAATTTAATCTAATCTAAATCTTATTAATTTGTAAGACTCAGCAGCTTTAAAACCGTTTTGAGATCCTCTAAATTTAGCTAAAGACTCTATAGCTTCTTTAGATCTTTCAGGAACTTTATTTGAAATTTGACTTTTATAAAGTGACAAACATTTAAGTTTCATTTTAAGGTCATTAGAAATATCAATATGAAAATCTGGTTGAAAATTAGGTTCAATATAATTGCTATTCCAGTGTGTTTCACTAATTACCTCATATGCAAAAATTCCTTTAACAAATGAAAGATTTTGTTTTGGTCTTGTAGCCACCATTGAGCATTCAAATGTTATTTTATGATCTTGATGTCTATCAGGAAAAGGAATAAAGACATAATCTGGTTTAAAGCTGCTTAGTTCTTTTAATATTAAATTATTTAATTGATATTGTGGCTCTTTAAATAATAGACAAGCAGGGAATTTTAAATTTGTACTTCTTTTTATCCCAAGCAAATTATGTACCTTTTTCATTTCTTCTAAGGTTTTAATTCCATCTTTTTTTTTATATAAAGGTGGCATATGATTGCATATTGTCAAAACAGCAACCTGACCTTTGTTTTTTATAATCTTATTTATAGTTCCACCACAACCTAAAATTTCATCATCAGGATGAGGGGCAATAATTAAATACTTTTTTGATAAATTCATTATTGAATAATATATGGTTCTGGCAGAGGGACAACAAAAATGATTTTTTTGTCATATTTTTTCTTAACTTTTTTTATAATAGATTTGGCAAAATTCCAGGACAAAATTAAAATAACATCAGGATTATCATTAAGAATATTTGAAGAATGTATAATAGGAATTTTCATATATGGGTTATAAAGTTTACATTTTAAAATATTATCTTCATAAATATTTTTTATAATATTTTTATTTAATTTTATATATGACAAAAGAGTAACTGATTTAGTAGGGCTTCCATAAGCACATATAATTTTATTATTTTTGTGATAATTATTTAATAATATATTAATTTTATCTTTGCTCTTTTGTAAATTATTTTTAATTTTTTTATAAAAAGGTATTTTATAAAGACCAATATTTTTTTCTATATCAACTTGTTTTTTTATTTTTTTATAAATTTTAAAATTATTCATTTTTTTTAAAATTAACATAAGAGAACCCCCTTGGGGTTCTGTGATTTTAAAATCAATTATATTAAAACTATACTTCTTAAAAAATTGTAAAAGGGGATATAAGGAATGAAAGTCATGATGTTCATGATATATAGTATCGTACCAATTATTCTGAACAACTTTTAACCAATATCCAATTTCTATAACGACTGTAGTATTTTTATAGCAGATATTATCTATCCCTCTAAAAAAATCATTTAGATCTTCAACATGGGCAAAAGTATTATGAGATGTAATTAATTTTGGAAATAGCTTCTTTTTTTTAATTTTCATTGATAATTGAAATGTAAAAAAATCATTTAAAACATTTATTTGTCTTGATTTTGCTAATTCTGTTGGCTTTTTTGATGGGTCAATACCTAGAACTTTACATTTTTTATATTTTTTAAAATATTCAAGTAATGTGCCATCATTACAACCTATATCAATTACTAAATCATTCTTATTTAAATTAAGTTTATCACAAATTTGTATTGAATAATTTTTCAAATATTTTTTAAAAACTTCTGAAGTTCCTGTTAGATAGGTATAATTTTTTTTATACAAAATTGAGTTATTTATAGAAACACTTAATTGATGATGACCGCACTTTTTACATTGGTTAACAGCTAAGGGAAATTTATTTATTTTTCTTTTTAAATCATTTTTTTTTAATAAATCATTTCCAATTGGCGATCTGCCCAAATTTAAAATTTCTTTTAAATTATTACTTTTACATAATCTGCATTCATTAATTTTAATATATTGTTTCATTTAATAAGTTCATACCTAATTGTATCAGACTCATAAAATTTTTTAGATCTTTTATACATGCTAATAACTAAAATTTTGGAATTTAGTATAAACTTAGTAGTATGAATTTCTAGAGGTGGTGTAAAAACTATATCTCCAGGATTAAGTATCTTAGTTTTAATTTTTATTTTATTTATTTTTGAATAATAATATTGCATCTTCCCTTCTAATACATAAATATAATGAGAATCTTTAAGATGATAATGATTTGATCTAATAGTATTTTTTTTTGAAGTTATAATTGAAACATTTTTAAAATCCACATTACAAATATCATAAAAAATACCTCTCTTATCTTTACTTATAATCTTAGGTTTATAAAATTTTTTCATATCAACACTCTTGTTCTATTATTTTCCTAAATTTTTCCAGTATTATTTTTTCGTCGAACTTTTTTTCACATATTTTTCGTGAATTAATAGACATGTTTGAGTATTTTTCAAAATTTTCGGTTATCAAATTTAATTTAATTATAATTTCTTGTGGTGAATATAAAGGGACCAGATAGCCATTAATATCATTTTGAACTATTTCTTCATTACTAGGAATTTTTGTTGCAACTATTGGCAATCCACATGATAATGCTTCCATTAAAAAAACAGACATACCTTCCATATGCGAACTTAATACGGCAATATTCGTAATATTATAGATGTTAACTATGTTGTCAGTCCATGAACTATAATGAAAATTTTTTTGATTTTTACATTTTGTTAATAATTTGATTAATTTAATATCTGCATTTTCTGGGATTTTACCAATAAGATGGAATTTATATTTTGATGAACTTTCTAACGACCTAACAACTTCCAGATACTCGTATACACCTTTAGATTTCTCAATTCTAGAAACCATTGTGACGTTAAAAATTTCAGTAAATTTTCTTTTCAAAAATTTAAACTTATGAATATCAACACCCACACCATTGGTATAAAAGCATTTAGAGCTTTTTAAGATATTTTTATTTACAAAATAATCTAAATCTCTTTTGTTTTCAAAAATATATATAAAGTTTTTATTTGAGAATAATTTCAACATTAACTCAAAAAAAAATCTTATAAGCTGAATTTTTATTGAATTATTTACATACAAATATCCAAGTCCAGAGAAATTATTTATTATTTTTTTTTGGGAGAAAAAATTAATTAATAGTAAGTATAAAGATAATTTTAATGTTGTGGTATAAATTAAATCTGGGTTTTCTTTTTTAATTATAGAATAAAGATTAATAATTGAAATAAATTCTTTATAAATATTCATACTTCTTCTTTCAAAACTAAAAAAATTAACTTTTAATTCT
>PAFF01000022.1 GCA_002704045.1 Fidelibacterota bacterium | reverse complement strand
CTTGATAAAAATAAAAAATTATTTCTTGTTTTAGGTTCTCCTGGTGGTTCAACAATTATAACTACTGTAGCACAAGTTGCAATGAATGTTATTGATTTTGGTATGACCATTGAAGAAGCTGTTGAGTCAAAAAGAATTCATCATCAATGGTTGCCAGATGCTATATATGCTGAACCCAATAGTATTTTAGATAAACAACGAAGACATCTCACAGATATTGGTTATAGTATTAGAAAAAGACAATCAATAGGTGAAGCCAATTGTATTTTATTTGATAATAAAAATGGAATTTATTATTCAAGTGGAGATAGTAGAAGGCGAGCAACTGCTAAAGCTTATTAAATGAAAAATAATCATAAAAAAAAGAATTTTTTTAAAGAGCTTAAAACCTTATTTGTTTTGGTTGTCGCAGCATTTACAATTAAGGCTACTCTGATAGAGATTTACATTGTACCCACAGGGTCAATGGAAGATACAATATTAACAGGAGATATGCTCATAGGAAACAAATTCATTTATGGAATGCGTACTCCAATGTGGGTAGGTTTACCATACACTAGAATTGGATTTAAAACTCCACATTACAGATTACCAAAATTTACTCAAATTAAAAATGGAGATGTGACTATTTTTGAATTTCCAAGAGATCCTTTTCAAAAATATGTAAAGAGATGTATAGGCATTGCTGGTGATACAATACGTACAGTTGATAGAGAAATTTATGTTAATGGTAGGTTTGTAGAATTTCCTCAAGAAGGTAAGCACATAAACCAAAATAAATTACCAAAAGATCAAATACAATCTGTCATTTGGTCATATTTTAAAGGTAATATGGATAATCTAAGTAATTTTGTTGTGCCATATAAAGGTATGGAAATAGATTTTGAAAAAGTTAAGGATTGGCAGTCAATAATTACTCTTTTAGTTCAAGATGGCAATGAAGTCAGATTGGCTGACAGAAAATTTACTACGATAGATCCGACAGAAATAAGTAGAATGCATGGTTTCCTTAAATATTGGGTTCTTTCGTTTTTTTACTCAGATAAAAGGAAGTTAAAACAAAAAGAAAAAAAAGAAAAAGAACAACATTATGTCAAATTGATGAATAATAATAAGTCAAATAAAATTTACACACCTTGGCAGATACCTTTTTCTAATATAGATAAAAAAGATATTCTAAATAATTTATATATAAATGATATATCTGCATCAGATTTAAAAAAAATTAGATTAAGACATAATTATTATTTTTTCATGGGTGATAACAGAGATAATAGTTGGGACTCTAGGTTTTGGGGATTTGTACCAGATTATCATATATTAGGCAAGCCTGTGTATTCAGTAATAAACACATTTAATCTAAATAGTAAATTTTTTAGGTTTAGGTTAGTATTATAGCAATGTTCGAATTTATAGCATTCATATTAAAAATATTATTTGCCACTTTTTTAGGTGCATTAGTTAAATTTAGATTTAATAGTAATTCAGATCAAAAAAACAATGATATTATTTTGTCATCAATGCTATCATTATTCAGTAGTTCAATGCTTGGTATGTCTTTACAATTCCCAAATGAGATTTTAGGTATGGTTTCAAGTGCCTCAATACTAGCAAGTATTGGAACAACATTATTTTTAACAAAAAATAAAAATATAGAAGATAAAATTATATATTTATTTGCGTCTTTAATAGGTCTCATTACTGGAGGTGGCCTTGTTTTTCAAGCTATTTTATTTACGATTTTTATTGTTTTATTGAATAGATATGGTAATGATTTATTAGAATCAATGAGCATTAAAGAAGAAGAAATAAATTAAAAATTATAAAAATAGCTATTGTAATTACCATAGTTAGTTAAGCAAATTTTGTAAGTATAATCTTTTACTTTATTAAATGGAGGTATTTAATGGCAATAGATTTTGGGAATCCAAAAGAATATCTTGAATCTAAATTAGATGACTTAACTGAAGGTATCGGTGAAACTTACGGTACTAAATTAATGGAAGAGTTAATTTCAAGATTAGAAACAACTATCACAGATTTTAATAAAGAGATGGAACAAGTTTTTGAACATTTAAAATCTAATGAAACAAATAGAAGAGATTTACTTGATAAAATTAAATCAGGTCAACCTATAGATACTCAGGCAAATGAAGTAGTTAAAAAAACTTCTAAACCTGCTTGGGAAGAAAAAATAGAAAAAATCGAAAAGAAAAAAAAATAAGAAATAAGGAAAATTTATGCAAAGAGCAATTTGGATTGTAACATTTTTTGTTATTATAGCTGTTAGTTACTACTGGTTATTTGTTGATCAAGAAAGATTAAATAAGATGGAATTATTGACCAAAAGTGATGAAACTATTACTGATAATATTAATACAGTATCGGAGCTCGAAAGACGGTTAGAGTTAAGATATTTAGGACATGGTAAACATTTACAAGATATTCAGGACGAATTTAAAGCTCACTATGAAACTTATATAGAAAAAATGGATTCTATTGATTTAGTTTTTGAGGAAATTAAATTTACAATGCAACAAATGGAAGATAAATTAGTCAAAAAAATTGATCGTACTAATGATGCTCTGGAAAATTTATCGGATAATTTTGAAAGTTTTAAAAGAAAGACAAACAGAACTACAAGAGAAATTCAACTTGATATAAGTACAATTAAAGATGATATTAATATAATTATGGAAAGATTGCCGGAAGAAAAGAAAAAAAAATAAATTTATATAATTTGAAAGGTTTACAAAATGAAAAAAAATATTATAAACTTAATAACAATTCTATTTGCTACCTCTATTATAACTTGTCATGACAATAGTGTAAATAATATTGATGAATTAAATAATGAAATGTACACTTTAGAAACTTGTGATACATCTTTTGGTCCAGGTGTTCCTGAATTTTTTACAAAATATTTTAAATGTGTTACTGCAAATATGTCTGAAAGTGGTGATTATGTAAACATTTATTTTAATTCAAAACCACCATATCTAAGTTGGTATTATTCACCAGATGATCCAAATTATACGTCTTGGTACAGTCTTGGTGAAAATTATTATCAAAATCCTGGTCAGATAATTGGTGAAGATCTTGTAGTGTCAATTCCTATCAATCCTGTTTCAAGGCAAGAGACTAATTCATGGATTGATAATTTTTATGTTAATGGAGAAGTAGATGGAGGAGTAGAGTATTCAATGGGAACCACTGGAGCTGCATTGAATGGAGTAAGCATGTTTAATCCTTGTGCAGCACCTGGAGATGTAATTGAAAATGAGATTTATTCTTTTGATCCATACGCGGGTCATCCGGCTGGCTCCAGATACCATTATCATACATCTTCAAAAGGTCCACTTGAAGTTTTAGAACTTAATGGTTTAACTCAAAACACAACTCCTGGTTTAGCTGATATTGAATTGTATGGTATAATGTGTGATGGTGTTCCTGTATTGGGTTGTACAGAGCTCGATGGTTCAACTCCAAATAATTCAGATTGGGATGCTCAGAATGGTCATATACATGATGTTGTTGATGAAAATGGGACTATTCATTTTAATAGGTATCACACTCATATTTGTTATGATGAATTAAGTGAAGATACAAATGATTTTAATAGTTTTGAAAAACACGAATTTACTCCAGAAGTTTCTTTTTACACTTTACCTGGACAAACTAATACTGATGTATGTAGTGTAAGTGATACACCAATAGAACCAGATGCCGAAATATCATTAGACTATAATGAAAATTTGACTCCTAGTAAATATTCTTTGTTAAATTTTTATCCTAACCCCTTTAATCCTACAATATCTATTGAATACGATGTAAGTCAATTTTCTATAATAAATCTTTCAATTATTAACTTAAAAGGTGATGTGATTGATATTTTAATCAATAATGAAGTTTATCCTGGATTTTATTCTATTGATTGGAATGCTTATGATCAACCATCAGGTATTTATTTTATCAAATATGAAGTTAATGATTTTGTTGAAATACAAAAAATTACCCTTTTAAAATAAGTTGTTTAAAAAATATAAAAAAAAATACAAATTTGTAGTTTTTTTTATATCAATATTATTTTGTTCAAATGATAAACCTGGATTGATTTCATATGAAATCACAAATGGTAAAATTTTATCTCAAACACATTTTCCTCGCTCTGATATATATGAATTTCATATGTCAAACGGAGCAACTGTTTTTTTTAAAAAAATAAATTCAAGCTCAAATGAAATTCTTTTTAAATCATTTTCATTAGGGGGTAAATCTGTATTGTCCAAAAATGAATTGGTTAATGCAGCTATAATACCAGATTTGATAAATCAGTCTTTTTATGAAAAATACAATTATCTTGATTTAAATACTGAATTATCTGATAATTTAATTCACTACACTAATTATATAGACCAATATTATCATGGTTCAGTTGGTCAAAGTTCAAAAGAAAATTTTAAAATATTTTGTGAATTGCTTCATTTAAATTGGTCAAAACCTGTATATGATCCAGACATATTTAAAAAAGTAATAAAAAAATTGAAAAATCAAATTATTAAAGAAAAATCGAATCCTTACAAACAATATGAAGTTTTAATTGATAGAGTAAATTATTCCAATCATTATTCTAAGCAATCTATAAATACTAACGCGTTATATCAGTTAAATTTAGATGATGTATTATATACTTATAGAGATTTGTTTTCAAATCCGCAAAATTTTTCTTTTATCTTTGTTGGCGATATAGATATTGATGAGTTTAAAAATCACATAAGTAAATATATTGGTGGACTACCTATGATTTCAAAACAGCTTGCAAAAATAAATAAAGGTTGTTATTATTTTCCATTTATACCGGCGAACAAATCAATTAAATACGAATTAGAAGACACTACCAAGAATACGATTACTTTTTACAAAGCAATTGATAACAAAATTGATTCATATATCAATCTAGATATTGCTGTAAAAGTTTTTGCCAAAAAAATGAAAAATGAATTAGGTAATGACTTTAATATTGAATTTGGATTTCATACAATGCAACCCATAAAGTCTTATACGATTACGTATATTTCATATTATGATGATGGAAGCTATAATATTAAAAAAATGTTTAATCTAATTAAAAGATTAAAAAAAGACCTAAAAATAAAAAAAGAATTAAATCAGATTATTAATAGTGAAATAGAAAAGAGAAATGATTTGGTGCTAAATAACAGGTATTGGTTGGAAAAAATTAATAAATATATTATTTACAATGTAAACTTTTATAAGATCACAGAAGAAGAAGAAAGATTAAGTAAAATTAATCCAGGGGAGATTAAAAAACTTATTGTAAAACATTTTTCAAAATTGAGACATTCTGTTGTTTCATTAAATTAAAAAGATTGGAGTAATTCTTATGATGCAAATTGAGCATATTATTGGAGATATTGTTTGTATAGTTCTTAGAGACCCAAAGAGTCTTGAGGATATTAATATAAATGAAAGAATTTCTTATTTTAAAGTTAGAGGATTTGATAAAATGGGATTATGGGTTGAACATCCTGATTTAGTGATTGTTAAAACTGAAGATGAAAATGGTGATTCCATTCCAGAGAATGAACAGAAACATGAACGCTTAGATGCCTCTGTTTTAATAACTTGGGATAATGTCCAATCTATTTTACATTACCCAAACAGAGAAGGTTACGATTTTCCAAGTGAATTTGAGAGAGAGGTAGGATTTAAAATTAAAACTAAAAAATTACGAAAGGACAAAAAATGAAAGTTGGCATTGTAAAAATATGGGATAGTTCGAAGGGTTTTGGTTTTGTTGAAGATGATGAAGGATGGGATTATTTTTTAAGTATATCTAAAATTAGACCTGGTCAAAAAATAAGGGAAGGTGACAAAGTAAAATTTGATATTTTTGAAGGGCAAAGAGGTCCATCAGCTGTTAATGTGTCAAAGTGTTAAATGATCATTAGACCTTTTCATCTAGCTATACCAGTTAGAAAATTAGAGGTTTCAAAAAACTTTTACGTGGAAATTCTAGGATGTTCTTTAGGGAGGAGTAGTAAAAGTTGGGTCGATCTAAATTTTTTTCATCACCAACTCGTACTTCATCAAAATAATAACCAAAACAAAATAATTAAAAATGAAGTTGATTCTCATAATATCCCCATTCCACATTTTGGAGTTATATTAAGTTGGGATGATTGGCACGACTTATCGAATAAATTAAATAACAAAATTGAATTTGAAGTAAAACCTCATATAAGATTTGAAGGAAAAATTGGGGAACAAGCTACAATGTTTTTTAGGGACCCGGATGGTAATGCACTTGAGTTTAAAGCATTTAAAAATGACAACCAAATTTTTGAAAAATAAATAAAATTATTAAAAAACTAATCTAAAAATGGAATTGAAAGATTTAGTATTTGTCTATACCCAATTGTTACTTGAATTGCATCAATCTTTTGTTTGAAATAGCCCTCATTAGTTGATGATAGTGTTCCTTTAAGGAAATATGGCTTTTGTATTCCCAAAATAATTGAACCTTTGGCAATATTTCTAGTATATCCTATTCCAAATAATACCATTTCACTTTTTGAATTTGGAGTTTGAATATCATTCCAATATGATTCGGATGTCCTTAATAAATTAAAATTAAAACCCAATGATCCATTAATTGAATTTATTTTTGATGATAGAATTGTAAATGCAAATTCATAATACTTTGATGGTTTAAAGCCATACTCATTTACTTCAAAAGGTAAGATTGTTTTTAGAGTAATTCCATAAAAAATCGGATTTTTAATTTGTTTCTTAAATATTTGAATTTCATAAATACTTTTTTGAGCACCCTCGCTAATACTAAAGTGTCTATGGTCTTCAACTTCAGTTTCATCTAGAAAAAAAGGGTCAGATGTCAAAGTGTTTCTTGATGGATTTATTAATCCTAGACCTAAAAAAAACCTGTAGCCTTCCATAGATCCTGTATTTAGTAGCAAATATCTGAGTTTAAAATGTGTATCGCCCAAAATTCCACCAATCGCATTTAAAAAATTAGTTGTACTATTTTCTGTTCTATGATGTTTTGAATTGGCATTAACGTGCCAACCCATTCCTCTATATCCTAATTGCTGAGTTAACGAAAGCATCCAATAATCATTAAGACCAATTGATAATGTTGGTGATACAGTAAATGATATTAGATCACCTTTATGATCAAATGGCTCATTTTCATCAATTTTATCGTGCTCCCAATCAAAATGAGTCGTCATATTATCAATTGTAAGCATAACTTGACCACCCCACAAACCAATCCCCTGATCTGAACTGCCGACCGGCATAGACGGGTTAGCTCACATAGCTCATTGCGCTACAAGTGAGTGAAAAAAGATTTTTATTATTATAATTATTTTGCAAAAAGAATTCATTACTATAACCTTAATCTAGTTAAATTTAATATAATTTAATTGGATATGTATTATGAATTTTTTTCTTTTGGTATTTTTGTTTTCTTTCATCTTTACACAGCAAGAATGCGATGATGATCGTTATATTAATGAATTATTTGAATTTGAACAAATTACAAATATAGAATATGGTATGAATGTAAACGAAACAATTTTAGGTTCATCGTATACTGAATTATTATACTTAGATTTATATCAACCAATTAATGACAATTTAACTGAAAGGCCCGTTGTCTTTTTTTTGCATGGAGGATCTTTTGTTAGTGGATCAAAAAACAACTCAGATATTGTTGAGCTTTGTGAAAATTACTCTAGAATGGGTTATGTTGCAATTTCTATAGATTATAGATTAACTCCATCTTTAATACTGCAAGGTACTGAGGAGAATGCATATAGAGCTGTAATGAAATCTATGCATGACCTTAAAGCAGCAATACGATTTTTAAATAAAAGTTATGAAGAAAATAACATCTATAAAATTGATCCAGACAGAGTGTATGTTGGGGGAATTTCAGCAGGTTCAATAGCATCTATACATGCAGCTTATCTGAACGAAGAGTATGAAATTCCTGAAGAAATATATTATGAGACGATGTCAATTGGAGGTTTAGAAGGTGAGAGTGGAAATTTAGGTTATGATTCAAAAATTAGCGGAGTGATTAATTTGTGTGGAGCTATTGGAGATTATAATTGGCTAATTCAAAATGATTTACCTATTGTTAACATGCACGGAAATGCCGATGATGTTGTCCCTTATGATGATCAATTGGTAACTTTATTTGGTCTGAATATGCAGGTTTATGGTAGCTTAATTATTAATGATACAATGATATCATTAGGTAATGCATCTGACTTGTATACCTATGAAGGGGGTGGACATTGTCCATTTCAAGATTTAAACTTTGTAGTAGATTTTACAAGTTCATTTATGTATGATTTTGTATGTCAAGATAGTTTACAATCGGGTGATATAAATCTTGATGGTATTATTAATATTCTTGATATAATTTATATGATTAATATCATATTAGGTACTGAGCAAATTACTGAAAATACAGATATGAATAATGATAGCGTGATAGACATTCTAGATGTTGTCTTGCTAGTAAATATCATCATTAATAACTAAATTATATTATGAATTTTCAAAAAATATTTAAGATTTGCTTTATTTTTATTGGTCTTATCGGATTGTCTTTTTGGTTATGGTTGTTCGCGACAGTAATTTTCAGAGGATATTAGAAATTAACAAATGGAAATTAATTCAAAGCAGAAACAATTACTTAAAGGGGTAGCTCACAATACTAAACCATCTATCATAATTGGTAAAGATGGATTAACTCCTGGCACATTGCAATCAATTAAGAAAGCATTGGAAAGTAAAGAATTAATTAAGATTAAATTTAATGCTTTTAAAGATAGTAAAAATGAGTTGGCTAAAAATATTGAGCTAGAAACTAAATCTTCGATAATTTCTAAAATTGGCAATGTTTTTATTTATTTTAGACAAAACCCAGATATTGAAAAGAGAAAATATTTTTTAGATAAAGAAATATGAGAAAGTACATTATTGTCGCTTTATCAAGTATAGTAATTGGCATATCGCTTGTTGAGATGAATATATTTTTTAAGTTTGGGTTAAGTAGAAATATTATAACGGCACTTTCTGTTTTTATAATAGTTTTGATAATAAATTTCTTTGATAAAAATATTTAACCACATCAATAAATAATACTTATGCAATTTAGTTAAAATTTTACTTTAATATTTAGTTTGGTTTTGCCATCTCATTTTAAAACAAAATCTTTCGTTCTAATTTTGTTGTTGTATACTTAAATTAAAAAATATTTGGAGTTGTATTGAATCAAATTTTGCATTGAATTAGCTACATTTAATCTCTAAATTTAAAAGATAATAATAATAGAAAAAAACCAGTCGTCATATCGTTTATTTTATTGCAAACAGCTTGTTTTTTTTATGAATGGAGAGGTGTCAGAGCGGCTTAATGTGCACGCCTGGAACGCGTGTTTCCCAATAGGGATCGGGAGTTCGAATCTCCCCCTCTCCGCGTACAAATTTTAATATCGTACATTTAAATTTAAATATATTTATGATTTATTTACGCTTTAACATTTAATGAAATCTGAAAACGGTGAATTATATCTAATTGATGGTATGGCTTTGATTTACAGAGCTTATTTTGCTTTAATTAGACAACCCTTATTTTCATCTTCTGGTAAACCAACATCAGCAATTTTTGGTTTCATGAATATGCTGTTTAAATTGCTAGATAATAAAAAACCCGATAAAATAGCAATTATCTTAGATTCAAAAAAACCAACTTTTCGTCATGAATTGTTTACTGATTATAAGGCTACCAGGGAGAAAATGCCTGAAGATTTATCTATTCAATTAGAGCCACTTTTTGAAATAATTAAGGCAACACGAATTCCTATGATTAAATGTCCAGGCTATGAAGCCGATGATATAATTGGTACTTTGTCAAAACAAGCCGATGAATTAGGCATAGTAACTAAAATTGTATCAGGTGATAAAGATTTAATGCAACTTATTACTGATAATGTATTTATGTTTACACCTGGAAATTCAAAAAAACCAGATATTATTTATGACAAGGATGGCGTGATAGATAAATGGGGCGTACCACCTGATAAAATAATTGATTTAATGGCGCTTATTGGTGATAGTTCAGATAATATCCCTGGTGTTAAAGGTATAGGACCCAAAACAGGTAAAAAATTATTAGATGAGTTTAATTCATTTGATAATTTGATTGAAAATATAAACGAAATAAAAAATCCCAGAATTCAAGACAAAATAAAAAATGATAAAGATTTAGCAATTTTATCAAAAAAGTTAGTAACAATAGATCTCAATGTTCCAATTGAATTAAACATTAATGATTTAGATTTTAGATCGTTTGATACTGAGGTTCTAATTGATAGGCTAAAAGAATTTGATTTAAACAGTGTTGTAGAAAAAGTACTTAAGTTTCAAAATATTGTTCAAGAAGATTTACCTAGTAAATTTGAGAAAAAATATCGAACTATTCTTGATGAAGCTGAATTAGACAAAATGTTGAACAATTTTAAACCTGGTACTTTAATATCTTTTGATACAGAAACTACATCATTAGATGTTCAGAATGCTAAGCTTGTAGGAATGAGTTTTTCAATTGAAGAAAACTGTGGTTGGTATTTGCCATTTGATTTTCCAGATAAAAATGAACAATATAGTCTTTCAAAAGATCTAATTTTAAAGAAAATCAAACCACTTTTTGAAAATGAAGAATTAAAATTTTGTGGTCAAAATTTGAAATATGATGCATTAGTTTTAAATAATTATAAAATTGAATTAAAGGGAATTTATTTTGATACCATGGTTGCTGCACATCTTTTAAAACCTGATTATGCTTCTTTGAGTCTAGATTCTCTTTCAAAAGAATATTTGCATTATTCAATGCAACCAATTGAAGATTTAATTGGAACGGGTAAAAATCAAAAGATAATGAACGATGTGCCGCTTGACGATATTGCATTTTATGCTATTGAAGATGCTGATGTAGCATATCAATTGACAAAAAAGTTTATGAAATTACTTAAGAAAAATAATTTAGAAGATTCATTTTTCAATATTGATATGCCGCTCTTAAGTGTTTTGATTGAAATTGAAAAAAATGGAATTTTCCTTGATATGCAATTTCTATCCGATCTTAGCGAGCAATTCAATGCAAAGTTAAAAGAGTTGCAAAGTAAAATATATGCAATTTCAGAAAATGAGTTTAATATTAATTCTCCTAAACAACTTGCTGAGATTTTATTTGATAGATTAGAGCTTAAGATGATAAAAAAAAGAAGTACTGATGTAAGCGTGCTAAACGTTCTTAAACATCATCATCCATTACCTGAGATCGTTCTTAACTACAGGCAATACAAAAAGCTTCTTTCAACCTATATAGATGCATTTCCAGGGTATCTTAATAGCAAGACAAAACGTATACATACAACTCTAAATCAAACTATTACTTCAACCGGAAGATTGTCTAGTACAAAACCAAATTTTCAAAATATTCCAATCAGAACAGATCTTGGAAAGGAAATTAGAAAATCGTTTGTACCACAGAATAATGGTTGGAAAATAATTTCAATGGACTATTCTCAGGTTGAACTAAGAATCATGGCTCATTTTGCAAAAGAAAAGACTTTGATAGAAGCTTTTAAAAATGATCAGGATATACATTCACAAACAGCTAGTTTGGTATATGGAATACCTATAGATTGGGTTGATTCTGATCAAAGAAGAACTGCAAAGGTAGTAAATTTTGGTATCATGTATGGAGCTGGCCCTTATAGGTTATCTCAAGAATTAAATATTCCTATGGCTGATGCTAAATCAATTATTGAAACATATTTCCATACTTATCCAGGTATAAAAAACTTTATTGATGATACTATTGAAAGTGCAAAAACTAATCAATATGTATCTACTTTATTAGGCAGAAAAAGAAATACAAGTAATATTTTGTCTAGTAGAAAGCAAATAGTTAATGCTGAAATTCGTGCGGCAATAAATATGCCAATCCAAGGGACCGCAGCTGAATTGATAAAAATAGCTATGATTAGTGTCCAGAAAGAAATTCAAAAACAAAAAATGAAATCAAAAATGATTCTTCAAATACATGATGAGTTGTTGTTTGAATCACCAAAAAATGAAATAGATGAATTGGTTGAAATGGCTACTGATAAAATGGAAACTGCCATAAAATTAACCGTACCATTGAAAGTTGATACAGGAATAGGTGACAATTGGTTTGATGCTCATTAATGAAAGGATATAATTTGGAAGCTTCTATAACAGTAAAAAAAATTGCAAAAATAATTAAAGGGCGAACCATTTTAGCTGATCTTTCTGTAGGTATTGAAAAAGGTAGCTCATTTGTTTTAATTGGAGAAAATGGATCTGGGAAATCAATGTTTTTGAAAATTTTATCAGGATTGGTTGAAAAAGATTTTGGAAGTATTTATATTAAAGGAATGAATTCCTCTACTAGAGGTAGCGAAGTAAGAGCCTTGACTGGCTTTATGCCTCAAGATGTTGATTTAGATACTCAAATAAACGTAATGCAAAATATTTCACTGTATGGTCAATTGCATGGTCTCAATAAAAAGCAGTCAGACAATAGAGCACTTAATCTTTTGAATGATTTTAATCTTGAAAAAAATGCATACGTTTTTCATTTTACATTATCAAAAGGTAAGGTTAGAGTTATTCAGTTTATTCGTTCAATAATACATAATCCTGATATTTTACTATTAGATGAGCCAACTAAAGATATTGATCCTCACTTTAGAAAACTAATATGGAAAAGTCTAGATAAAATGCAGTTAAAAAAAACAATTATAATTGCAACGCAAGATTTTAGAGAAGCTGAAAGATATGCTGATAGAATAGCAATCCTTCACAATGGGAATATCCAGATGGATGGTTCTTTGGATAAATTAATTGAATCAACGAAAGGATTAACAAGATACAGACTATTTTTCAAAGAAAATATTTCTGATGATTTTATAGTTAAGTTGAAAGAATTTACTCGAATTATCAAAGCTAATGTTAATGGACGTGAATTAGAGTTCTATGCAAAAGATAGAATGGAATTTTTTAATGTATTAAAAATATCTTTAGATTTTAAACTTTCTAATATTGACACCTCGTTTTGTAGTTTGCAAGATTTATTTATCGGATTGACTGATGGAGGATTTGAATGATTGTTATAAAAACGTTGTTGAATAGAGAACTAATGATTTTAAAGTATCAATGGTTAAAAATATTATCCTTTTTGATGATTTTTCCAATGTTAATTTTTTTATGTGTTGTTATGCCCCTTTATGAAATAATCTCATTACCAGTTATGAATTACTTGCATTGGTCTGTGCCTGGAATATTAACAATTTGTTCATCAATGATATGTTTCAATTATGGAGTTAAAAATATCTTTCTTTTGAAAGACAAAAATAAACATTATCAAATTTTTTTAAAGTCTCCAATGAGCATAAATGAATTAATTTTAAGTTTTTATTGTATATCTGTACAGTATGGATTACTGCAATTTTTTGTTGGCTCAATTTTGCTTAATTTAATTAATCAAGGAGTTTTTTCTTTTTATCAATTTCTTTTGATTACAATACAGATTTTATCTTTTTTACTTTTTGTAGGTAGCCTTTCTATCGTGGTTGGATTTATATTGTCAACATATGATTCAATGCAATATGTAAATATTGCTCTATTTTTAATAATATCGTTTATTTTCGGTGCATTGTTACCTATTGAATTGTTTCCTGAAGAACTATCTATGTATTTAAAAAATATTCCGATGGTCATTGTTGTAATGAATATGCAAGCAATTTTACTTATGAGTACTCCTTTTTATTTTGGAGTTTTGATTTGTTTAGTTTTTGCAGTTGTTCTTTTTTTGGTTTCTCTTGTTTTTGCAAATAAAAAATTAAGGATTTAGTTTTGGATTTAAACGATTATTATTTTATTGGTATTGATGGGGGCGCTACAAAAACTACAGGTGTTTTATTTAACTCACTTGGTAAAACATTATCTACGGCAACTGATTTGGGAACAAATTTAGTAGAGTATCCAAAAATTTTTCCTAAAAGAATCCTCAATGTGATTAATAATCTATGTTCTAATGCTAATATTACAATTGATATGATTGATAGTATAGGTTTAGGTATTGCTGGTACAAGTAATGAATATGGTAGAGAGTTATTATTTAAGACAATGAGTAATATTGGATTAGATAAAAGATCTCTTATTATTAGTGATGCTGAATCGGCTTTTGTTACTTCTTGCAAATTGTACCCGGCTTTTTTAATTACAATAGGCACGGGATTGATTTGTATGGGTAGAAAAAATGATGGTACCACATTTCGAACAGCTGGTAAGGGGCACGCTGATGATGGTGATGTAGGAAGTGGCTTTTGGATTGGGAAAAAAATGATTATGCATCTTGCTTTAAACGAATCAATAATCGAAGAAGATAGATTTTTGTTTCCAATGAGTAAATTAGTTATGGAAAGATTAGATTCAAATTCATTTTCTGAAGCTGTAAATAAAATTGCAAATTCAGAAAATAAAATAAGCATCACAGCGTCATTTGCAAAAAATATATGTGATTTTGCGGAGCAAGGTAATGATGTTGCTTTGGGTATTTTACAGGAGGGTACACAAGCTATTGCTGATGAGATTTTAAATTTAGTTCGCAAAATGGATTACAGAAGTCAAAAGATTTTGCTTTCTGGAAATGGAAGTTTGGTAAGAAATATATTTTTTAGAAGATGTTTAAATGATGCCATGCAATTTGATTTTAATGATATCGCGTGGACTTTTTCTACGATTTCATCTGCATATGGATCTGGGATATTGTCAGCCAAATTAGTAGATGTAGATATATCGTTAGAGAGTATACTTAATGGAGATCCCATTGCTGCAGTCTGAGGTGGTAATAAATTTAAAAAATCTTCGTTCAAACTTCTGTTTTATCCAAAACAAAATGAAGCAAAAAAAAATTATGGCTGTTGTAAAAGGAAACGCATATGGACATGGTATTTCTAGGGTGGCTAGCGTTCTTGAGCAGGAGGGTGTCTATGGTTTTTGTGTAGCTTTAGAGAAGGAAGTTGATGAGCTCATTAATTTAAAAGTTACTAAGCCAATTTTACATCTGGGAAGAATTCATAAAAATATGTTATACCTTTTGGACACTGGCCAAGTTAGGTGCAATTTAACTTCTTTAGATGATATTAAGTTGATTGATGATTATGGAAAAGCAAAAAATATAATAGTCAATGCTCACTTAAAGGTAGATACTGGTATGACAAGGCTCGGAGTTCAAAAAACTGATATTGAAAAATGTATTGAAAAACTAAAAAAAACAAACCATATTAATATTGAAGGTCTTTGGTCGCATTTAGCAACTGCAGATGAAAATGATAATTCATTTCTTTCAAAACAAATTTCGTTTTTTAGATCAATGTGCGATATAATAAAATCTAACTTTGACAAAATAAAATTTTTTCATATAGAACCAAGTGGATCTATTATTAAGCACAATCATAATTTTTTTAATATGGTAAGACCAGGTATCTCACTTTATGGGGCTACTCCATTGGGAACTCCATTAAGTGAATTAAAGCCAGTCATGGAATTTAGAGCTCCAATAGCCTTAACAAAAAGTATATCAAAGTCAACCTATGTTGGTTATAATCGAACATTCAAGGCTGACCACGATATGAAAATTGGACTTGTACAAGGTGGTTACGCTGATGGAGTACCAACATCTTTTTCCAACAAGGGCATAGTATCTTTTGGAGATGAAATTGCTCCAATTATCGGCAAAGTAGCTTTTGATATTACAACTATTGACATATCAAAAATAAGTTGTAGTGATTTTGATTATATTACATTTTGGGGTGGCAGTAATGACAAAGTTAGAATAGAAAATATTGCTAAGAGAAGTAAAAAAATTCCATACGAGCTTTTTACGGGAATTACTAATCGTGTTAAAAGGACATATATTGATGATTAAATTTTTAATTTTTACTTTTATATTTTTTAGTTGTGCTACTAAGCCAGTACTTAATGTTGAAAAATCCATACCTGATTGGAAAAAATTATCACTTGAAGAAAAAATTGCTCAAATGATAATGGTTAGAATAAGAGGTGATTTTTATAATATAGAAAGCTATGCAAGAAATAAAATTGAATCATTGATCCAAGAGCAGAAGATTGGAGGTGTAATAACCTTTGGGGGTTCTATTCATGGAACATATCATAATATACAGCATTATCAAAGTCTTTCTGAAATTCCTCTTTTAGTTGCAGCCGATTATGAAAGAGGAACTGGGCAATGGATGAGAGGCGGAACATTATTTCCTTCAAATATGGCTGTTGTTGCAACTAACAATACAGATTTTGCGTATATGCAAGGTTCTATTACAGCTAAAGAAGCAAAAGCAATTGGAGTTAATGTCACATTTTCTCCTGTAATGGATATTAATAATAATAAAGATAATCCAATAATAAATTTTAGGTCATATGGAGATGATCCTTCGAAGGTGTCAGATTATGGAACAAGTTTTATTAAAGGAATTCAAGACAATGGAATAATTGCTTGTGCTAAACATTATCCAGGTCACGGTAATACAAGTGTTGATAGTCATACGAGTTTACCAATTATTAGTGGAAGTTATGAAGAGTTAATGCAATCTGAATTTTATCCTTTTAAAAGAGCAGTTGAAGCAGGAGTTAAGATGATTATGACAGGACATATTGCGCTTCCATCAATTGATTCATCACTTTTGCCGGCATCGCACTCACCTATTATAACTAAACAAATTTTAAGAGATGATTGGGGGTATGATGGTTTGATTGTTACCGATGGACTTGAAATGGGTGCATTGACAAAGTCTTCTTGGGCTGGTGAATCAGCTATTAGAGCAGTTGAGGCTGGATCAGATATTTTACTTCTTCCAATAAATGTAGACAAAACTATAAGTTCTCTTATTGATGCAGTTAATAGTGGAAGAATATCCATAGATCGTATTAATCAATCAGTGGAAAGAATTTGGAATGCTAAGATTGAGTCGGACCTTTTTGATTCTCTTGGATTCTTGCCTTGGTCAATGGTAGAATCAAATATCAACTTGAGCGAGAATAGTAATGTTGCCAAAACGATTGCAAGAGAGTCTATAACAATAGTGAAAGATAAGTTTAACTACCTGCCCTTAAATAGAAGAAAATACAGCAAGTTATCTCATATACATCTATCAAAGGATGAAGATGTGAAACAGATGCTTTCTCCTTTTAGTAATGATATTAGGCGAACTCATAGAAATGTAGATGAGATATTTGTTCAGGAAGAAATTAGTGCTTATAGAATGAAGGAGTTAATTGAAAAAGCTGGAAATTCAAATATGACTATTGTTAGTATGCTTGTTAGAATAAGAATGGATAAAGGAATTGCAACAATAGATTCGACTCACGCCGAGTTTTTAAAGCAGCTTAATAAACGGAATATCCCTTTTATAGCGATCAGTTTTGGTAGTCCTTATTTACCTGATTATACTTATATCCCAACATATGTTGCAGCCTATGGGTATGGAGGCGTATCTCTTAGAGCCACAGCTGATGCTTTGTGGGGTAGGTATGATGTGGATGGTGTGCTTCCTGTAAAGCTTTCTCCTGAACATCCAAGAGGAAGTGGTAAGAAGATGCGAGGAAAACTAAAATCATTTAATGAAGCTGATGGATATGATATGTCAAAAGCTTGGGCTGTAATTGACAGTGCCATTGAAAATAGAATTTTTCCTGGAGCTCAAGTTGCAATAGTTCATAACGGTGAGTTAATTGAAAATAGGGGTTTTGGTAAATACACCTATGATTTAGAATCAAAAGAGGTTTCTGATTCATCTATTTATGATGTTGCTTCTTTGACTAAGGTTTTATCAACAGTTCCTGTTTTTATGAAGCTTATGAGTCAGTATAAGATAGGCTTAGATCATGAAGTAGCTCAATACTATCCTCAGTTTAATGAGGGAAATAAAAAAGATATTACTCTCAAGCATCTCTTGACACATAGTTCAGGTCTTCCTGGCTATATTGAGTTTTTTAAAGATGATAATATTAATAGCAAGCAGGATATTATTAATTCTATTTTAAAGCAAAATCTAAAATATTTACCTGGAGAGGATTATGAGTACAGTGATCTGGGCATTATTCTATTAGGTTCAATTATTGAAATGGTCTCTGATCAATCTTTAGAGTCATTAGCTGATCGTTATGTATATAAGCTGCTAAATATGACATCAACAATGTATAATCCTGATTTGACATTAAAGGATTTAATTGTGCCTACTGAATATGACTCTAACTATAGAGGACGTTTGCTTGTTGGGGAAGTACACGATGAGAATGCTTGGGTTATGGGAGGTGTTGCACCGCATGCAGGTCTTTTTTCAACGGCATATGATATCGCAATATTTGGACAGACAATGTCAAATAAAGGTGAATGGATGGGAGCCCGTTATTTTAATGATTATAATATTGAAAAGTTCACAGAGAGGCAGAATATGCCTGAAAGTTCAGATAGGGCTATCGGATGGGATACCCCATCTCAAGGAGGCAAAAGCTCGGCTGGAGACTATTTTTCTAATTCATCTTATGGTCATCTTGGGTTTACAGGGACCTCATTTTGGATAGATCCTGAGAATGACATTGTAGTTGTTCTGCTGACAAATAGAGTACATCCAACACGCAAGAATAAGGGAATCTATGGTATTAGAAGGGCATTTCATACTGAAGTTATGAAAGAGATTTTAAATCAATCAGAAAGCATGGGACTTAATTAATGCATTTGATTGATCTATCAATAATAATAATATTTTTAGTTGGATTGATATCCTTTGGAATTATTCAAGGTAGAAAAAATTCAAGTATAGAAGATTACTTTTTGGGGGGTCGTGATCTTCCATGGTGGACAGCAATGTTTTCAATTGTTGCAACTGAAACCTCAGTTTTAACATTTATTAGTATTCCCGGTCTTGCGTATACAAAAGACTGGTTTTTTCTTCAATTAGCCTTTGGATATATTTTTGGTAGAATCTTTGTAAGTATTTTTATGCTTCCTGTTTATTTTAAGGATGGGGTAATTTCTATATATGAAGTAATAGGTAAGCGCTTTGGAGTAATGATGCAGAGATTTTCATCATTTATATTTCTAGTGACTAGAGTGCTTGCAGATGGTATTCGTTTTCTTGCTACCGCAGTTATTGTTCAGGTCATAACAGGTTGGTCTATTCCTGTGTCAGTTATGATCGTTGGTTTTGTCACGATTATCTATTCGTTATCAGGTGGGATCAAAACGATTATATTGATCGATAGCTTTCAATTTGTTTTATACATTGTCGGTGGTCTATTGTCAATTGGATATATATTATATCTTTCGGATCAATCATTTTTTGAGTATTTAGCGCCTGCTATTGAGCAAGGTAAGCTTAATGTGTTTAATTTTGATTCAAATATTTTTACTAATCCATGGTCCGCTTTTAGCGCTATTTTTGGTGGAATGCTGTTATCATTTTCATCGCACGGAATAGATTACATGATGGTTCAAAGATCATTGAGTTGTAGAAGTCTTAGTGATGCTAAGAAGGCTATGCTAGGAAGTGGAATTGTTGTATTTGTTCAATTTACTGTATTCTTGCTTGTTGGGACATTTTTGTATTTGTATTACAATGGTATAGAGATGCAGAAAGATAGGGAATTCGCTACATATATTGTAAATGTTTTGCCTGTAGGCATTAAGGGAATACTTTTAGCAGGTGTATTGTCTGCAGCAATGTCAACTCTAAGTTCTTCTATAAATTCTCTTGCTTCATCCACATTGATTGATTGGTATAAAAAGTCCGATAATCTTAGGCTTTCTAAGCTATTTAGTTTTATTTGGGCAATTGTTTTAATTGGTATAGCTCTTATATTTGACGAGGGTGATAAGGCTATTGTGATTGTTGGTCTACAGATAGCGTCCTTTACCTATGGAGCCTTACTTGGTTTATTTGTTTTATCAAGGGTTGATAGAGATTTTCATCCTGTTAGTCTTATAGAGGGATTGATTATGAGTATTGGCTTTACACTTCTTCTAAAACAGACTGGCCTTGCATGGACATTCTTTATAGCATCAGGTGTAATTATAAATATTGCTACAGTCTTTACAGTAGACTGTTTGATTAAAAAAATACAAAGATTATAGAGACTATTTAGTGATTTTTTTTATCATTCCCCATAATGAAGAGGGAATTTTGTCCATAAGGTTGAACTCGCCAGCTCCATAGATCCATTCACCTCCATCAATAGTTACAACCTCTCCATTAACATATGCAGAGTAATCAGATACAAGGTAAGATGCAAGATTGGCAAGTTCTTGATGATCTCCAAATCTTTTTAAAGGAATTTTTTTAGTTGGATCATAAAACTTTCTAAATGCTTTAGGAAATAATCGGCTCCATGCTCCTTCAGTTGGAAAGGGTCCTGGCGCAATTGCATTTGTTCTTATTCCGTATTTACCCCATTCAGCTCCAAGTGATCTTGTCATAGCAAGTACTCCAGCTTTTGCACAGGCTGATGGTACTACATAACCTGAGCCTGTCCATGAGTATGTAGTAACAATGTTAAGTGTAACACCTTTAATTTTATTTTTTATCCAGTATTTGCCAATTTCTAATGTGCAGTTATAGCTACCTTTTAAAACAATATCAACAACAGCATCAAATGCTCTATGCGAGAGCCTTTCTGTTGGGCTTACAAAGTTTCCAGCCGCATTATTAACCAGGATATCTAAAGAACCAAATTTTTTAATTGTTTCTGATAGGACATTTTCAACATCAGAGTATTCTTTAACATTGCATTGAACAGGAAGTACGGTTCCACCTGTTTCATCTTCCATTTCTTTTGCAGCAACCTCAAGTTTATCAAGGCTCCTACTCGCAATAACAACATTAGCTCCTAGGTTCAGAAATTCTGTGCTCATAGATTTGCCAAGTCCAGATCCACCTCCAGTTACGAGTATGGTTTTACCTTTTAATGAGTCCTTTTGTAGCATTGATGTTGTATTCATTTTAAATATCCTATAAAATTATGTCAAAAGGTACTGAGTTTGGCTTGACAGGCGAAAGTAAAAAAGGATAACTTTAGTGCTAGGATATTTTAATTATAAAAATTTTTTTATGGAGATTAGATGGTAAAAGGAAT
>PAFF01000021.1 GCA_002704045.1 Fidelibacterota bacterium | reverse complement strand
AATGATTATAACTCAATTTTAAATTTTGGATTCAAGAAAAAAATTAATAATCAATTTAATTTTTTGGCTGGATACAATACTAGTTTATCTTACTCTTTAGGTGCAGAAATAAATTATCGAACTTTTTTAATTAATTATGCTTATATTAACAGTCCTAAAAAAATACCATTTAAATCTTCTCACGAGATGACTTTTGGTATTGAAATTGATAAATTAAATTATTTAAGTAAGTATATTAAACCTTGAGGTGATATAAAATATGATTTTGAGTATGACAGGTTTCGGTAGGGGAGATTATGGGAATGAAGACATTAATGTTTCAACATCTATATCATCATTAAACAGTAGATTTTTTGATTGTAAAATTAAGATGTCAGCTGGAGCAAAAATATTTGAAGAAAATATATTAAATAAAGTACGTAAACACAGTAAACGAGGTAGGATAAATATAAATATTGAAATTGATTTTAATGCTAATATTTCAGAAGAATTTGAAATAAATGAAGACAAATTAATTCAGTATATTAAAATTTTTGGAAAAATTGAGAAGAAATATAATGTCAAAAATAATTTATCTATAGATCAAATGATTAATTTGCCGAACCTTTTCATTCATAAAAAAATGGATTTTGATGATAAAGTAGAACATTTTTTATTCAATAGCGTAAAAATTGCATTGGAAGATTTATATAAAATGCGCAAAATAGAGGGTGCGAATTTAGCTTTAGATTTAAAAAAACGAATTGATCTAATATCCAAACATATTAAAGAAATACGCTTAGAATTAAAACATAGCTCAGATTCTGATTTAAAAAAATACAAAGAAAAAATTTCAGCTATGCTTGAAGAAATAAACATTAATGAAGATAGACTTTATCAAGAATTTGCTATATTAATAGAAAAGAAAGATATAACTGAAGAAATAATTCGTATGAAAAGTCATCTAAATTTATTTAATGAATTTTTAGAAGATGATTTGGATTCCGGCAAAAAGATGAATTTTTTGCATCAAGAAATGTTAAGAGAAGTAAACACAATAGGTTCAAAAACTGATAATATCAGAATAAGTCATACAATTATAAAAATTAAAGAAGAATTAGAAAAAATAAAGGAACAGGTACAAAATATATTATGAAAAAAGGTAAGTTAATTATTCTTACAGCTCCTTCAGGAACTGGTAAAACAAGTATTTGTAGAGAATTGCTTAAAAGAAACAAGGATTGGAATTTTTCAGTTTCAGTGACAACAAGACCTGAAAGAAAAGGTGAAGTTGATGGAAAAGATTATATTTTCATGGATTCAGATAAATTTGAACATCATGTAAAATTTGGAGAATTCATTGAGTGGGAGTGGGTTCACGGTTATAAATATGGAACATTATTTTCTACAATTGATGATGCTTTAGATGACAACAAAGTTTTAATATTAGACATAGATGTAAAAGGTGGTCAAAATATTTATGAAGAATATGAGGACGATTGTATAACTTTTTTTGTAGAACCACCTGGAGATAATCTTGCAGAAAAACTGGAAATATTGGAGGAAAGATTAAACAATAGAGGAAATGAAAATAGTACTCTAATAAAACGAAGACTCCAAAGAGTTTCGAAAGAATTAGAGCAAAAAGAAAAGTTTGAACATCATATTATTAATGATAGTTTGAAAGAAGCTACAAATCAAATTGAATCAATTATTAAGGAGAAATCAAAATGAAATTAGGAACATTGCCACTTACAGATTTATTAGAAATTTCAGATGATATTTACAAGAGTACGGTTATTACAGCTCAAAGAGCAAAACAGATCATACAAAAAAGATATGATGAAAAAGCCTCTGAATTAGAAATGTTTGATGAAGAATATACCCCTGCAATGTTAACTGAAGTTGATAATTATACAGAAAAAATAAAACCAATAACAAAATCTGTAAATGAATTTATGAAAAAAGAATTAAGCTGGGAAGATGGTGAAAATCAATAAATTTTTAAAAGTTTAAAATGTCAAACAACGATCAGACTTCAATTCGAATACCTCCACAATCATCTAATGCAGAGGCAGCAGTAATTGGATGTATGTTAATTGATCCTAAATCAATACCAAAGGCATTTCAAATATTAAATATAAACAGTTTCTATAATTCTTCTAACTCATTAATTTTTAAAATTATGTTAGAACTTTTTGATAAAAATAAGACTATAGATACAATTAGTGTAATATCTGAACTAGAAAAGAAAAGAAAATTAGAAACTATTGGTGGAGCATATTACATTACAGGGTTATCAAGTGATGCACCAACATCTGAAAATATTGAATATTATGCAAATTTAGTTCAAGAAAAATATATTCTAAGAAAAATTATTGAAACTAGTAGAGAATTATCCACTAATGCATATGATTCTAAAGAAGACGTATCAAGTATACTAGATAAAGCAGAAAAAACTATTTTTGAATTGTCTCAAAATTCCCAAAGAGGTCATTTTCAATCTATTGAACCCTTACTTCATAATGTTATGGATAAATTGGGAACCAGTAAATCAGAAGGAGTCTCAGGTATAGCTACAGGGTACTACGAACTGGACAAATATTTATCAGGATTTCAAAACTCAGATTTCATTGTTATTGCAGGACGACCTTCAATGGGAAAAACCGCTTTAGCATTAAGTTTAGCTAGAAATATATCAATAGATTATGGTCATTCTGTTGGTATGTTTAGTCTTGAGATGTCAAATATACAATTAGTCGAACGCTTGATAACAGCAGAAGCTAAAGTTAATTCACATCAAGTGAGAAGTGGTAAATTACCTAAAAATGATTGGAAAAAATTATCCACTGCTGCTGGCCCATTATCAGAAGCAAAATTGTTTATTGATGATACTCCAGGTCTTAATATAATGGAAATTCGAGCCAAAGCAAGAAGATTAAAGTTGGAAAAAGATATTGACATATTAATTATTGATTACATGCAGTTGATAAATGGTTTTGATAAATCTGAAAGTAGGCAACAAGAAATTTCTATGATTTCTCGATCTTTAAAAGCACTAGCCAAAGAATTAGATATACCTGTAATTGCATTATCACAGTTATCAAGGGCTCCAGAAACAAGGACAAATCACAGACCAATAATGTCGGATCTTAGAGAAAGTGGGGCGATTGAACAAGATGCTGATATAGTCTTATTTGTTTATAGAAAATTTGTATATTCTAGATCAGAAGATGACAAAGGTGTTGGAGAGATAATTATTTCAAAACATAGAAATGGTCCTACTGGCTCCATTGAGGTAGCATTTATTGATTCCTATGCACGATTTGAAAATCTAACTCAATATGATGAAGAATTCATTGATGAATTACCAATCTAATTTTGGTATTGCGTAATATAAAAAGCATCTTCCCTTCAAATAGAAGCTATTCCAAGAATTTCAAAAAACTTGTTGATAATAGATTTGAAATAAATAGTTTAACGGACTACGAAGTTCAATCTATATGGAAAGCTTATGATATTTCAAAAAAAGCTCACAGTCAACAACGAAGAAGATCAGGAGAACCATATTTTAATCATTGCATTGAAGTAGCAAGTAATCTTGTGAAATGGGATATGAGTTCTGATGTAATAATTGCTGGGTTATTACATGATTCAATCGAAGATACAGAATTAACAAGAGAAAATGTTATTAATGAATTTGGTAATGACATATTTAATTTAGTTGATGGAGTAACTAAATTATCTGATATTAAATTTAATAGTAGAGAACAGAAACAGGCTGAAAATTTCATGAAAATGTTTTTAAGTGTTGCTTCTGATATAAGAGTAATTATAATTAAATTTTCAGATAGATTACACAACATGCAAACTATTAATTATTTACCATTAATTAAACAAAGAAGAATTGCAGTTGAAACAAGAGATGTATATGCTCCATTAGCACATAGATTAGGAATGTGGAATTTAAAAGCAGAATTAGAAGATCTCGTTCTAAAAACTCTTGAGCCTAAAATTTTCAATAAAATTTCAAGAAAATTATCTACAACAAATAAACAAATGCAAAAATATATTGACGAATTTAGTTTTCCAATTGATTTAGAGCTAAAAAAAAATAATATTTCATATTTAATTAAAGGAAGATCGAAGCATAAAAATTCAATTTACAACAAAATGAATAAAAAAAACTTAAGTTTTTCTGAAATTTTTGATTTATTAGCAATAAGAATTATTGTTCCTAAATTAGAGGAATGTTACGCAACTTTAGGGATTATACATCAAATATACACTCCTATACACGAAAGGTTTAAAGATTTTATAGCTACCCCAAAAATAAACGGATATCAATCAATTCACACAACTGTTTTTGGAAAAAATGGAAGAATGTTTGAAGTTCAAATTAGAACTCGGGAAATGGATAAAACAGCAGAAGAAGGAGTAGCTGCTCATTTTGCATACAAAGAAAACATAAATATTAATGATAGAGATAGTATAAATAAACATGTTTCGTGGCTCAGGGATTTAGTTTCTAGTTTACAAAACGAAGAAAATAATCCTAAAGAATTTTTAGATTTATTAAAAATTGACTTATATGAAGATGAGATTTTTGTTTTTTCGCCAAAAGGTGATTTATTTCAATTAAAAGCTGAATCAACACCAATTGATTTTGCTTTTCATGTTCATTCCCAAGTTGGTTTTAATTGTATTACAGCTAAAGTCAATGGCAAAATAGTACCTTTGAATAGTTCATTGAAAAGTGGAGATCATGTAGAAATTTTAACTTCTAATAATCAAACTCCAAGTATGTCTTGGTTAAAATATGTTAAAACTGCTAAAGCAAAAAATCACATTAAAAGATGGATAAAAAGACAACAAGAAATTGAAAGCGTACAACTTGGTAGGGAAATTTTAGATAAAGCTTTAAAAAAGATAAAAAAAACAAAGTTAATCACAAAAATTTCAGAAAATCCTAAAGATTTAGGTTTCTCAAATATTAAATTAATATACACAGCCTTATCAAGTGGAAAAATTACTGTATCTGAGATTATCTCAAAATATCTTGATTCAGATTTGGATCTTGAAAACTTAGATGATGAATCTTTAACATCAAAGTTTATTAGAAAAGCCAGGAGAATTGCAAAAGGGGTTGTGATTGATGGGATAGAAAATACAATGATTTCATTTGGTAAGTGTTGTAATCCAATACCAGGTGATTCTATTGTTGGATACATTACCAGAGGTAGGGGTGTGACTGTTCACCGAGGAAATTGTACTAACATTCCTTCATCATCCAATTTAGATAGGATGTTAAATGTAGAATGGAATGTAGGTAATAAAGAATCTTTTATGGTTAGATTAAAAATTTTAGGTCAAGATAGAAAACATTTTTTGAAAGACATAACTGAATCAATCTCCGGTTTGAATATAAATTTGGTAAGTGTCGATATTAAAGCAAAGGAAGGGTTAGCAACGGGAATATTTATACTTCAAATCAGAGATACTAGACAATTAAATAGAATTCAAAATAAAATAAAGATTATCAATGGAATAATTGATACTCAAAGGATGTAAAATTGAAAAAAGTAATAGGAATAGACTATGGTGATCGAAGAATAGGTATTGCAATTTCTGACCCCCTTCAAATTATAGCATCACCTTTAAAAGTTATTAATTGTAAAGAAGAACAACAAACTTTTAATGAAATCAAGGATATAACCGATTCTTACAGTATCGATACTATCGCAGTTGGATTACCTTTAACATTAAAAGGTACTCATTCAAAACAAACTAAAAAAACAATAAAATTTATTGAAAACCTCAAGAAAAATATAAATGTTAGTATTAAAACAATTGATGAGAGGATGACATCAATAGAAGCTGAAAAAATTTTAATTCAAAAGGGTATAAAAACAGGACACAATAAATCCCAAATTGATCTTACTGCTGCAGTTATAATTTTACAAGAATATTTAGATTCAAAGTAAAATTATGATATACATATTTTTTTCAGGATTAGTAACAGGAATATCACAACAGCCTCTCAGTTTAGGTTTTTTATGTTGGCTTTCTTTATATCCTATCTTTTACTATTTAGAAGACAAAACAAACTATAAATACTTTTTTAAAGCAGGTGTAGTCTGGGGTATCACATATCATATTACAACTATCTTTTGGTTAAGTATGAATATTGGAACTAACACATTTTTAGCATTTTTAACAATGTTTTTATCCGCATTGGTATTGTCATTTAATACAATAGTTATTTTTACATTAATTTACTTTTTTAAAAGAAAGTATGTTAATAATTATCTACTATTTTTTCCTTTAATATGGGTTGTCGTTGAATATGTTAAATCTTTTGGAGTATTGGGTTTCCCTTGGGTTTCGTTAGCAAATACACAAACTGATTATTTAATATTAATTCAAAATGCAGAAATATTAGGAATATATGGAATTACTTTTTGGATTGTTTTCGTTAATGTTATTTTCTATAAATTAATTAGTTCTCTAGAAAATGTTAATGTCAAAAATAATATTAATTTTTACATTTTAATTTTAATTATAATTGTCCCTTGGTTTACAGGTTACCAACTATATATTAAAAATAATTACCAATCTGACAAGATATCTGTAAAGTTAGTACAACCAAATATTTCTCTTAAACAAAAATGGATGGGTAACCCTGTCGAAAATTTAAACAAAATCATAACCATGTCTATCGATTCATCTGATAAAAATATTGATTTAATTATTTGGCCAGAATCAGCATTACCAGCATATTTTTTAAATCAAGGCTCTAATCAAGTGAAAAAAATTCGTCGCATGCTAGGACCCAATACAAAATTAGTATCCGGTACAACTAACTTTGATAGAAAAAATGATAAAGTATATAATTCTGTTGTTTACTTAGACAAAAAAAATGATTTCCAATATTATAATAAAATTCAATTAGTTCCTATGGCAGAATACGTTCCATGGTCAAATATATTTTCTTTTTTAAGAGATTTAAATTTAGGACAAGCAAATTTCTCTAAAGGTAAAGATGTGAATATTTTTAATTATGATAGATATAGATTTGGTTCTGTAGTTTGTTATGAATCAACTTTTCCTTGGTTGTTCAATGAATTTGTAAGAAATGGATCTGAGTTTATGATTATAGTTACTAATGATGGATGGTATGAAACTGCACCTGAGCCGCAACAACACGCTAAACAATCAATTTTTAGAGCAATAGAAAATAGAAAACCTATCATTAGATGTGCTAATACTGGAATTTCAATGATAATAGATAGTAAAGGGAACATTGAACATAAATTAGAGTTAAATAAAAAAGGAATTATTAATGCATCAATAATCCCAAATAAAAATATTACATTTTATAATAAATTTGGGGATTATTTGATTCTATTTATGGGTTTTGTTTTATTATTTTCATTATTAATTAAAAAAACAAAAATTGAAAAATAAATTTAAAATAACATTTTATATAATAATATTATCTAACATTCTTTTTGGACAAATTTATGAAAGAAATTTATCTCCAATTTATAAATCGTTTATTTTGCCTGGATGGGGTGAACTTGATTTAAAAAATGAAAAAAGATCAAAGCAATTTTTCATTCAAGAAGCATCTATTTGGCTTTCTTTTTTTGGCTTAAAATATGTATCGAATACATATGAATCATCATACAAAGCATTTGCAGCTCTTCATGCGTCAACAGATCTTGAAAATAAACCGTTTCAATACAGAGTAGATATTGGAGATTATAATACCTACGATGAATTTATTGATTCTAAAAGAAGAAATAGACAAACTGATTTAATTTGGCCTGAAAATTTGGGATATGAATGGCAATGGGATACAGAATCAAATAGAAAAGAGTATGACGATATGCGTATTATTAGTGGAATTGCAAAAAAATATTCAAAGTTTGCAATAGGTGCAATGATAGCAAACCGTATTATTTCAGCAATTGATGTATTGTATATTCAAAACGTTCAGAATCGAGCAAAGCTTAGGTCTTCAATATCTAATATCAATGCTTCTTCAATTGAGTACACAGTTTATTTAAGTTTTTAAATTTTTTACTTCTTTTTCCCTTAGTTTTACAGTTTCATCTAACCACCATTGCTTAAAAAACTTATTATTATAATTTTCTCCTTTAATTTTAATATGGTTTAAAATTTTAATTTGTTTCTCTTCTTTTTGTTTATAAAAAGAATTATCAAAATTTTCAATTTTTTTTATTATTTCTTTTAAAGGATTTTTTGCGAATTGATAAATTCTATTATTGAAATCAAATTCAATTATTTGTTTT
>PAFF01000020.1 GCA_002704045.1 Fidelibacterota bacterium | reverse complement strand
TTTCATTTATAGAAAATATAATATTAAATATTAATAAAAAAGGGCTCTTTAAAGAGCCCTTTTTTATTAATATTTAATATTATATTTTCTATAAATGAAACCTAATAACCAAGCTGGTCCAATAAATAAAAATTGAATATCTTTGAAAAAAGAGGGCTTCTTACCTTCAATCTTGTGACCGATAAATTGTCCAATCCAAGATAAAATAAAAACTAATGAAGATAATTTCCATAATTCAACACTACTTTTATCTATAAAATAACTTATGTACAAAATTGTTAAAGAAAATAAAAACATTCCAATGGCTATTTTATATGATAAAACTAAATAATAAAAAATTATTAATGCTATAAATAAAGTAGCCCAATTAAATAATATAGAAAATTTACCGGAATAAATTTTTAAAAAAAAGTAATTTGGTATAGACCACAATAAACCAATTAAACTAAAAACTATAAGAGGAATACATATCCAATGAATTTTTTTATTTACAGAGTTTTGATGACTTTCTCCATACTCTTCAAACCATATATCTATTGATTTCATTGAATCTCCAATTAAAGTAATTTAATAAATTGATTTAAAATTTTGCCTGCTGAATCTTCATTTAATGGATTAGATTTATTGATACTAATCGTTCTTGGTAAAACTATAGAACCTAAGTGTTCTAATTGCAATCTCATTGATGATAAAAATTTCATTCCAGGTCCACCACTTGAAGTACAGATTAATGCAATTTTATTGTTAAAACCATCTCTCCAGTTATCTGTAGTAACAGATATCCAAGCTATAGCGTTTACAACGATTGGTGGAATAGAACCATTATATTCAGGAGCACAAAAGATTATTCCATCTGTTTCAATAAAATATTTTGATAATTTATTTATAGTTTCTTCATTTTGATTTTTTATATCAGTTTCTAAATTATTGACATAAAGAGGTAATGAAAAATTTTCTAAGGATATCGTTCTAGCATTTGCTCCTAATTTAGTACTTATTTTCTCAAGTTTTTTTGATAAAGCAAAGTTCGAATTTTTGGTCGCTGAAACAATTAATATTTTTTTCATAAATTTTATTTAACCTTATCTTTTATATCATCTATCAAATGCGGTTTATCGTGACAATTTTCACTGAAACCACAATTTGGACAAGTGTAATGGCAATTTATAATTGAAATTTTTTCATTACACATTATACATTCTTTTATCTCTATCATTTAAAAATATTATTTATTTTTGGTCTTAATCTATCTGAATTAGTACCATTAAAGATTACTTCTTTATTTTTCAAAAATTTTTTTTGATCTTGCTCATCTAACTTATTAAAATTCATACATTTTTCTGAACAGCTACCCCTATACTTTATTTCACAATTATCACATTGAATAAATAATATATGACAGGACGAATTATTACAATTTTTATGGCTATTAGATAATTTATTACATTGATGACAATTGCTAATTATGTCATTTGTTATATTTTCACCCAATCTGTTATCAAAAACAAAATTTTTACCTAAAAATTTAGATTTTACTTTATTTTTTTTTATATCATTAGCGTATTTTATTATACCTCCGTCTAACTGATTCACATTCTTAAAACCATTTTTAATCAAATATGAACTGGCTTTTTCACATCTAATTCCTCCAGTACAATACATCAAAATTTGTTTTGATTCTTTTCCCTTTAATAATTTTTTTATTTCTGGTAATAAATCTTCAGATCTATCAATATCAGGAACTATTGCGTTTTGAAATCTACCAACTTCTCCTTCATAATAGTTCCTTATATCTATAACAGTAGCACCATCATCAATAGCATCATTAAAATCTTTATAATCAAAATGTTTTCCAACAATATTCATATCATATTCATTTTTTGGAATTTTATATGCTACAATCTCATTCTTTATTTTTATATTAAGCTTGTAAAATGATTCACCTTCAATTAATGCTTTTTTTATCTTTAAATCATTGAAATCTTCGTTTTGTTTTAATTGCTTCAAAAAAGGATCTAAATTATGTTTTGGTAAGCTTAACTGAGCATTAATTCCTTCATTTGCGATATACACTCTA
Source organism: Fidelibacterota bacterium (assembly GCA_002704045.1). GTDB lineage: Bacteria > Fidelibacterota > Marinisomatia > SCGC-AAA003-L08. Next base: position 13,997 of record PAFF01000020.1, on the reverse strand, counting down.
CCAAGAACTTTTAATTTTGTCCATTTAAAGTATAAATAATCTCTCAAAATTTCTATATTATCAATATTTATGTATTTATAAAATGATATTGTTATTCTATCAAAACTTTCGCTTCTTAATTGAGAAACTAAATCTTTTTTATTTTTCTTATTAAATAATTCTACTTTCATTTAAATACAAATTAAAATCATCCAGATGTTGAATTTAAAAATCATTTGATATTTGATTATGTTGTATGATTTTTTCATGATTCATTTCAAAAACTCTATTGGCAAGCGAGGATATAAATTCTCTGTCATGGCTAGTAAAAATTATTGTTCCATCATAAATACTTAAAGCTGAGTTTAAAGATTCGATAGATTCCATATCAAGGTGATTAGTTGGTTCATCCAAAATAATAATATTTGGATTTTTTAACATCATTTTGCCAAAAAGCATTCTTCTTTTTTCACCCCCTGATAAAATATTCATTGTTTTATATATTTTATCTTTTGAAAATAGAAGACGTCCTAATATTGATCTTATTTTTTCATTGCTCGTCGAAGGATCCGCATATTGTTTCAACCATTCTATTAATGATAATTTAGAATCAATTTTTTCATCGGAATCCTGTGCAAAATATTCAATTTCAGAATTAATTGCCCAATTTACTTCTCCGCTATCCTTATTATTTTGATCAAGCAAGCAATTTAGCAAAGTGGTTTTTCCAATTCCATTTGAACCAATAATACCAATCCTATCTCCAACCTCAACTGAAAAATTAATATTATTTAAAACTTTCAATCCATTATAGCTTTTTGAAAGATTAATAACTTCTAATAGATTACTATATATTTTTGTTTTTTGTTCAAATCGAATATAAGGATAAACCCTACTGGATTTTTCAAGATCTACTAATTTTATTTTTTCAATTTGATTTTGTCTTGATGTTGCTTGTTTTGCTTTAGAGGCATTAGCTGAAAATCTCCTTACAAATGCTTTTAATTCTTGAATTTTTTCACTTTTTTTTTGATTTTCACTAATAAGTTGTTGTCTAGCTTGTGAAGATGCAAACATAAAATCATCATAATTACCTGGATATATACTAATTTTTCCGTAATCAATATCTGCAATATTTGAACATACATTATTTAAAAACTTCCTATCATGAGAAATGACAACTATAGTGCTATCACTTTTAAGAAGCAGTGATTCAAGCCATTTTATTGAATTTAAATCTAAATTATTTGTTGGCTCGTCGAGTAATAAAATATCAGGATTCCCAAAAAGGGTTTGAGCCAATAAAACTTTTAATTTTAAACCCGGTTCTAATGAACTCATTTTATTATCGTGATATTCTAAATCTATTCCTAAACCAACCAAAAGCTTATTTGCATCTGATTCAGCATTATAACCACCTAATTCAGCAAATTCTACCTCTAAATCTGCTACAAGTAAACTTTCTTCCTCACTCATTTCATTTAAATCATATAATCTTTCTCTTTCAACTTTAATTTCCCATAATTTTTTATAGCCAAAAATAACACAATCAATAACTTTCATTTCTTCATAAGCAAATTGATTTTGCTTTAATGTTGAAATTCTCTTATTTTTATCAATCTTTATTTTCCCACTTGAAGGATTTATATCTCCTGATAATATTTTCATGAATGTGGATTTACCTGTTCCATTTGCACCAATAAGGCCATATCTTTCTCTTGGATTCAAAGTTATATTTATATCTTCGAAAAGAAAATCAGAACCAAACTGTTTTGATATATTATCAACCTTTATCATTTTTTATTATTTTCTATATTTTATTAGCTGCTCTACTATAGTTGGATCCGCTAATGTTGATATATCGCCCAAATCATTCAATTTGTTATGTGCTATTTTTCTAAGAATCCTTCGCATAATTTTACCTGATCTTGTTTTTGGTAATCCAATTGAAAATTGAATTTTATCAATGTTAGCGTGAGGTCCAATTACTTCTCTTACCTTATTGATAATTCCTTCCTCTATTTTTAAGTTAGGTTTTATTCCTGTCATTAATGTTACATATGCGTATATACCCTCACCCTTAATTTCATGAGGAAACCCTACAATTGCTGCTTCTGCTACATCTTTATATTGTCCAATAGCCCCTTCAATTTCGGCTGTCCCTAATCTATGTCCAGAAACATTTAATACATCATCTACTCTTCCTGTAATCCAGTAATAACCATCTTTATCTCTTTTAGCTCCATCACCTGTAAAATAATAACCGCTAAATTGTGAAAAATATGTATCAAAAAATCTATCATGATTACCATACACAGTTCTCATTTGTCCTGGCCAAGAATTTTTTATAGCTAATAAACCTTCTGCTGGATTTTCTTTTATTTCTTCACCTTTTTCATTTAATATTACTGGATTAATACCAAAAAAAGGTTTTGTAGCAGATCCAGGTTTTAATTTAGTTGTTGCTGCTAAAGGACTAATTAAAATTCCTCCAGTTTCTGTCTGCCACCAAGTATCAACAATTGGACATTTTTCTTCACCTACAATTTTATAATACCATTCCCATTCAGGTTTTTTAATTGTTTCACCCACTGATCCTAATAATTTTAAGGATGATCTATCCCATTTTTCTACATAGGCATTACCTTCTTTCATTAGGGCCCTAAGAGCTGTTGGTGCTGTATAAAATATATTAACTTTATGTTTTTGAATTATTTGCCAAAATCTACCAAAATCAGGATAGTTGGGAACACCCTCGTACATAACTGTAGTTGCTCTATTGGATAACGGACCATAAACAATATATGAATGACCAGTGATCCAACCAATATCAGCTGTACACCAATAAATATCATCAGGCTGGTAATCAAATATTATTTCATGTGTATAAGAAGAATAAACAATGTAACCTCCTGTAGTATGTAATACCCCTTTAGGAGTACCAGTTGAACCTGAAGTATATAGAATAAATAATGGATCTTCAGAATTCATAATTTCAGGTTCACAAATATTTGAAGCACAATTCATTTCTTTGTGCCACCAAAAATCAAATTGATTTTTCATATGTATTTTAAAATCTGTTCTTTTGACAACAAATACTTTTTGAACACATTCAGAATTTTTTATTACCTTATCTACATTGCATTTCATTGGTATATCAATTTTGGTACCTCTTACTCCAGAATCTTGAGTTATAACTACTTTACAATTTAAATCATTTATTCTATCTCTTAATGAATCTGATGAAAATGCACCAAATACAATTGAATGTATTGCTCCTATTCGAGCACAAGCTAGCATTGCAATGGTTAATTCTGGAATCATTTGCATATATATACATACTCGATCACCTTTTTTAATATTGTGCGATTTTAATACATTTGCAAATTTTGAAACCTCACATAACAATTGTTTATAGGTAAACTTTTTATCATGATCTGGATTGTTTCCTTCCCAAATTAGTGCAACTTTATCCCCATATCCATTATTAATATGCCTATCAAGACAATTATAGCTAGCGTTGATTTGTCCATCTTGAAACCATTTAATTTTTGCTGTTTTAAAATCTACATCTGAAATTTTTTTTGGTTTCATAAACCAATCGACTCTATTTGAAATTTTTTTCCAAAATAAATCCGAATCTTTTATTGAAGTTTCATATAAATCTCTATAAATCAAATCAGATTTTATATGAGCATTTTTAATATTTTTATATTTAATCATTTATACTTAATCTAAGTTTATTAATTAATAATTTTTAATTATTTAAAATTTAGTATTTATAAAATACATAATAGTAGGATATAATAAAATAGAAGCCTATAAATAGAAATAATATCATTCCCCTTAGGTAATATAAATCCTCTATAAAAATATTAAATCTTAATCGAATACGATTTGATAGTTTAAATTATTTGATGAGACTCAAATAATATATCTCAATTAAACTTTACTTTAAATACGATGATTTAGCTATTTTTTAAATATGATAGATTGTCAGATGAAAAGTCCTTAGGTTGCAATTGGAAATCTTTATAAGCTTTTTCAGAATTACAGGTATTACCTTCTAATAACATTATTAATTGATCTCTTGATATTGGAAACCAAGGGAATTGATCAAGAAGTAATGCAATGAGTTTAATAGGTAATACGGGTGCAGGTATAGCCCATTTATTTTTTCCATAGGATTTTGAAATTATACTGATAATTTCTTTCCAATTATAATCTTTACTACCTCCAAGTTGATAAGTTTGAAAATTACTTTTATCATTTGAAATAGCATTTACAAAACATTTAGCAACATCAGAAACATGTACTGGTGACATTGAAAATTTTCCAGCATTTAGCGGTATAATACCATCAAAAAACAACGGTGCAGGAAATGGTAAATTCAGCATATCTTTTTTTAATTGTGAGCAAAACTCCATTAAACCACTGGAATCACCAAAAATTACAGAAGGTTGAAAAATTGTCCAATTTAAAACTGATGCTCTTAGATATTTTTCTGCTTGGAACTTAAATGTTTGATATCCAGTTCCATTTAGTTTTACCCCGTTTGCGCTCATTAAAATAAATTTGTTAACACCATTTTGTTTTGCTATATCAATACAATTTTTTGCACCTTGAAAATGTAATTTTTCATATGTTATTCCCTGTCTTTTAAATTGTCTTATAATTCCAATGTTATATATTGTTGCATCAACATCATTTATAACCTCATTTATGCTGTTTTTATTAAAAATATCACCAGATACAATCTCACATTTTTCTGAATGAACTAATTTTTTTTCTGAACCTGGCCTAACAAGAACTTTAGGTATATAACCTTGTTTAATTAATTCTTTTACAATATAGGATCCTACAAATCCTGTTCCACCAAATAAAGCTACTTTCATCTGTTCTCCTAAATTATTTTAATTTTATTATTAAATCTTTCTTTGATTTCTTCAATAATTAAATATGCTGTTGGTACTATTATTAAAGTAATAATTGTTGCAAATAAAACTCCAAAAGCCAATGATATTGCCATTGGTATTAAAAATTGAGCTTGTAAACTTTTTTCTGTTAACAAGGGCAATAATCCAAAAAAGGTAGTCAGTGAGGTTAATAAAATAGGTCTAAATCTTCGTGGTCCTGCCTCAAGGACTGCTTCGTAGATTGAATTACCTTCATTTCTATATCTATTTATAAAATCAACTAAAACAAGAGAGTCGTTAACAACTACTCCTGCTAAAGCTACTAAACCAATAAGAGACAAAATAGTAAGATTTTGACCCATAATTAAATGTCCAATTACTGCTCCCGTTAATCCAAAAGGGATAGCTCCCATTATGACTAAAGGTTGAATGTAAGACTTGAAAGGTATTGCAAGCAACGTATAAACAATTATCATAGCAAAAATAAAATTTTTAAATAAAGAATCCAAGCTATCACTTTGCTCCCTCTGCTCTCCTTCAAAAGAATATCTAATCTCTTTGTATTTTTTAGTTAAAATTGGTAAATCTTTTTTAGTTAAACTTGATAGAATCTCATTTGCTGTTACTTTTGCGATATCTACTTTTGCTGTAACATTAACAGACCTTCTTCTATCTACTCTATTTATAACAGAAAAACCATCTGTTACATTCATTTCAACTAATTCTTTTAGCATAATTTCTTTTTTATCTAAAGTTCTAATTTTAAATTTTTCTAAGTTTTTTAGAGACTTTCGTTCATCTTTAGGATACCTAATGAATACTTTTATTTCATCTCTACCTCTTTGAAAACTTTGTACTTCCAAACCATAAAAAGCCTGTCTAATTTGCATTCCAATTTCAGCCATTGTTATACCTAAATACTTTGCTTCTTCCTTGATTTTTAATTGCAATTCTTCTTTTCCGTACTGGAAAGAATCTTTAATATCATAAACACCTGGATACAAGCGTAATCTTTCCTTCAAATCATTACTCATTGAAACTAAATCATCTAAATTTTGACTTGATAATTGAACATTAATTGGATCTCCAGCTGAAAATAAGTCTTTTTGAAATGTTAATTCATCAGCACCAGGAATGGAACCTACTAATTTTCTCCATCTTTGAGCTATTGCAGTAGCACTAATAGGACGATCCTCTCCAGGAGATAATTCAATTGCCATTTCAGCTAAGTGTGATCCTGAATTACCTGAACCAACTATAGCAATACCTTGAGAAGTTTTACTTTTCATGGGTTGGTCTCCAGCCGTTGATAATATGTTCAAAAAAATTGTTTGATCAGGATATTCTTTTTTTAATTCTTGCTCTAATTTAAGTGCACCTGTTTCAATAATCTGTAATCCATTTAGTGTTTTTTCAATTGGTGTTCCTTGGGGAAAACTAACTAATGCACTTACTAAATCACCTTCTATTGGAGGGAAAAAAACGAACTTCATCCAACCACTTAATAATAAACCTAATGTAATAATAAGTATTGATATTGATGTAGATAATGTAGTCCATTTATTGTAAATACATATCTTCAAAAAAGGTCTGTATCTTTCATTAATGAACTGTGATAAATTTTGTTTAATAAGAATTTGAATAGATTCCCATTTTGAACTAATTTTTCTAATAAATTTAAATTTACTTGATTTTTCAGTTTCACTGTGAGCCAAATGAGCTGGTAAAATTGTAAGTGATTCTATTAAAGAAAAAATTAGTACAGCTATTGTTACGAGTGGAATGATTCTCCAAATTGGTCCTACGTTTCCTGCTACTGATAGCATTGGAGAAAATGTTGTTATTGTTGTCAAAACAGCAAAAAATACTGGAATTGCAACTTGATTGGCTCCTTTTTTGGCTGCTTCAATATTACTAAACCCTCTTTCTTTCCATTGATAAATATTCTCACCAACAATTATGGCATCATCAACAACTATTCCTAAAACCAAAATAAATGTAAAAAGAGACAACATATTTATAGAAACATCAAAAATAGGCATTAACCAAAATCCTCCCATAAAGGATATTGGAATTCCCAATGAAACCCAAAAAGCTAATTTAGGTTTTAAAAATAATGCCAAGACTATTACTACTAAAAATAATCCTAAGTACGCATTTTCTGTTAATAAATCTATTCGACCTTGTAGAATCCTTGCCTCATCGTTCCAAGTACTAACTTTCATACCATTAGGAATTTTTAAGTTAATATCATCAACATAATTTTTAACTGATTCTGATATTTTTAACGCATTTTGATTACCAGTTCTATATACCCTAATTAAAATTGTTGACAAACCATTAAATTTTTGTATTAAATCAATTTCTGAAAAATGATCTTTTATTGTAGCTATATCATTCAATAATAAAAAAGATCCATTTTTTAGTTTTAAAACTGGTATTTTACCAAAATCTATATCATTTTTTGATTGTCCCATCGATCTTATTAATATTTCACCATTATTGGTATTTATAGATCCTCCAGGCATATCTATGGAATTTGATTTTATTAAATTAGCTATTGAATTGAAAGATAGATTATATTTCTCTAAATTATTTTCAGAGATTTCAATTGTAATTTCACGAGGTTTATTACCACTAATTTGGGTCAATGTAATATTTGGCAATGCATCAACATCATCTTTTACATTTTGAGCAAAATCCAATAGTTGACTTTCATCAAGTTTACCTGAAACAGCTATAGTAATTACTTCGTTTGATTTAGTAATTTTTTGTATTGTAGGTTTTTCTGCATTATCAGGAAATGTATTGATAGCATCAATTTGTGTTTTTATTTTATCAAGAACTTCATCAATATCCTCATCAGATGAAATTTCTAATGAAGTAACTCCATAATTTTCAATAGCAGTTGAAGAAATTTTTTTGATACCTTTAAGGCCTTGAACTTTTTCTTCAATTCTAATACAAATAGAATTTTCTATATCTGATGGAGATGCGCCAGGATAAACAACAGAAACTGTTACTAGGTCTATATCGATATCTGGAAAAACTTCCATTTTAATTCTAGGAAGTGTTAAAAAACCAGCAATTAATATGAAAAACATAAACATATTAGCTGCCACACTATTATTGATGAACCAATTTATGATTTTATTCATTATTAATCCTTTATTCGAACTTCCATTCCTTGAATTAGACTAGATAAACGAGTTGTTAAGATTTTTTGACCATCAATCAAAGTGTTAGTTATTATCGCATTATCTTGATCATAATAATCAATATTAATTTTTTTTCTTTCAAGTTTATTTTCATTGTTAACTAACCATATGTAATCATCTTTAATTGTATTTCTAGGAATTTTAACTGCATTATTAATTTTTTTACCTATTAATTGAGCTTTAACAAATAATCCAACCTTCAATTTATTTTGCTTCTCATATGGATTATCAATTTTGGCATATAAAGATTGCATTCTTGTCTGATAATTTATTTGTTCAGATATTCTAGTAATTTCACCGATCCATTTAATATTTTGACCGCTAGAGTTATTGGATAAAATAACTTTATTTTTGTTAACTTCATTTTCAAACAAAAATTTAATTTCTTCATTATCAATTGGTAATTCAATTTCAACATAATCAATTGAATAAATTTGTGCCAAAGGTGTTCCTGGACCTATAATTGAACCTACATCAATATATTTACTGTTAACTATTCCATTAAATGGGGCTTTGATATAACATTTTTCTAAATTTCTTTCAGCTTGTTCATATGCAGCTTCAGCAGATGACAATAATGCTTTGGCTCTTTTAAATTGAGGTTTTCTGAGTGCAAGATTAGTCCCATCTCCATTTCCAATTTCATACCATTCTTTATTTGCTAATTCATATTCTGCAAATTCCCTTTCATAATTTAATTTTGCTTGAAACAAGTTGGATTCTGCAATTATTAATGCTAATTCTAAATCTCTTTTATCAAATATTACCAAGGTATCATTTTTAATAAATTTAGAACCTATTAATAATTTTTTACTTACCCAATCAACTTTACCTATAATTTCAGATGATAATATAATATCTTGAACTGGTTTAACAGTTCCTTGAGAGTATAAATTGATATTAAAATTTGAATTAACAACATTTAGTACTTCTACTAGAGGTGGTACATATTTTTCATTAATGGGTACAACATCTCCCTTTGATATTATCAAAAGAAATACAAATAAAATAGCAATTGTTATAATAACTATAGGTCTAAACTTATTAAATAGAATTTTCATTTTATTCCTTTTTATCGTTTTTGAAATCTCCACCCAAGGCTAGCAAAAGATTAAGTCTAATATTAATTTTAAGATATTCAATTTTAATTTTTTCAGTTTTGGCATTAATCCATTGTTGTTGCAAGTTAATAACAGTTATAATATCAGATATTCCACTTTCATATCTATTTACTGCAAGTTTATATGCAGCAAATGTTTGTTCTACATTATTTATTATTTCTTGATTTTGTATTTTTAAAGAATTATCAATAAATAACAAATTTTCAACCTCAGAAAATGCAACTAATACTTTTTTTATATAATTCACTTTTGCAATTTCGTATTCATTTTGCTTAATTTTTATGTTAGACTTTATTCTTCCAGATTGAAATATAGGAGTTGAGATATTTGAAACTATATTCCAAACACTGTAATCTCCATTAAGAATGTTTTTTAGTTCGTTTGTTGAAGTTCCTGCTGTGGAAGTTAAAAATATTGATGGTAATCTATCTCTTTTAGATTGTGCTAAACTATAGCCTTTAGACTCTAATTTTTTTAACTCAGCTTGAACATCAGGTCTTCTTTCAATTAAATCAACAGGTAGGCCAATTGGTATTGAAGGAAGATTGGTTGGAAAACTATCAGAGATAGTAATTGAACCTGATGGGTACTTTCCTAAAAGAAGCTCTAAACTTCTTATTTTAGACTTAAATTCTATTTTTTTATTTTCTAATAAAATTTTACTTCTTGATAATGAAGATTCCACCAATCTCAAATCAATACTTGATCTTAAACCTTTTTCATATCTTTCTTTCACTAAATTTCTTATTTTTTCTGAGGATTCATAATATTCTACAGCTAGTTCATACTCTTTTTTGGCTTGAACAGATTGATAATAATTTTTAACAAATCGAGTTTTTAAAGAAAATTTAAAATATCCTAAATCGTAAATTGTAGCAAGATTTTTACTCATCGCTGCTTTTTTAGCGTTTAATAATTTTCCCCACAAATCTATTTCCCATTGTACTGCAAGATTAAGTTTATAATTAATAGATTCAAATGATCCCCCTCCGAAAGCATCATCTGACAAACCAAATGATGAAGGATTATTTTTACTACCATTTACATTATTTGAGAAACTTACATTTGGATAAATTCCTGAACTTTCTATTTTTTCGATTTGATCTGAAATTTTTAATTGTTTATTAATTAGATTCAAATCATGATTTTTATTAATAAAAATCGTATATACTTGATTTAATGTGGTATCATTAAACATTCCCCACCAGCTAAGGTCACTAATATCCTCTGGTAAATATGGTGATATCCAATTGCCAGGTATGTCATTAATTGTTTGGATATTATTTAAACTTGTTTTTGATGAACAATTAATAACTAAGACTGAACTTATTAATAATTTTAAATAATGCTTCATTTGCTTTTTGACGCTTCTTCAATAACATCATTAAAAATATTAAAGATACTGCTTTCATTTACTTTATTTATAATAAAATCTGGAAGTGATCCCCCAGGGTCCATATACAATCTATATGAAATTAAGTATTTATTTTTTTCAATTTTTTTGAACAACCAAATTCCTGCTCCAAAATCTAAATAGACTGCATCATCTGCATTTACCATACCTTTAGTTTTATTTTTCTTGTTTAAAAGATACCAATGTACTAAAGTGTTATTATCTAAAAAGTTTTTTGAATAATACATCCTAAAATAGTATTCTCTACTACTAATAAATGGTAATTCAGATTTTATAAATTGATAGCCATCAAGGTATTGATTATTTTTTGAAATTATTTTTGTTTTTAATGAGCCTGAGGATTTCAAAACATTTTTATAGTTTAAAATATCAATTAAAATATCTTTCACTTCGTTAGGATCTACATTGATTACCCTTTGAATACTAATCGCAGGTAAATCAAAACCATCAATTTCTTTGATTTTTATTAATGTATTTTCATTAACCACTTTTAAATCTTTCCAAGATTTATCACTTTTTATTTTATCTAATAACATTGAATTGTTAAAATTGGTTTCGCAGATACAAAATGCTATCAATTGAAAAATTATAATAAATTTCATTTTACAATTTTTTTATTTAAGATTAAAATAAATAGCATTATTGAACCCCAAGAAAAAGCTAGAAGTGTAAGACTTAAACCAAAAGAAGCATTGAATTGGATCGCATCAAACTTTTCTCCAGTTATATATGATAAAGGACCAAATATGAAACCCATGGAAAAAGCTAAATAATAATTATTTTTTATCCATTTTAAAGAATGATTTATTGTGGTTGCAAATCCAACCCACATTGCTGTAATCCAGGTGGGAACTATGAATGTTATTAAAGCAAATGAACTTGAATAATTGAAAATGTCAAAAACTATAAAAAGTGAGTCAAAAAATGTTCCAATCAAGCCAACAAGAATAATAAATTTAAATTCATTAAAATTTCTGGTAATAAATAAATAATGACAGAGTAAGTATAAAATCATTACTAATGGGCCTATGTAGCTCATTTGCGTAGATGAAAAAATTACACAAATCCACCAACAAATCTGAAAAGCAATTATATTAAATAGTTTTTTCAACATGATGAAAATTATTCTTTACAGATATATTAATTATTAAGATTTAACAATATTGTAAAGTATGAATAAACAAATAGATATCATTGAAACTGAAGCAATATAATTTCTAAAAGAATTTTTCATTTTTATGTGAACGCCTACAGCACCCAGCATTAATATTGTAATTCCTAATGATCCAATTATAACAACATCACTATCATTTGAATGAAGCATTAAAGAAAAAGATATTTTTAAGATACCTACTAAATCTCTGAACCAATTTGGCAGGTTATAATCTTTAAACTCTTTTTTAATGTTTTCATATCTAACAACCCAAACAAATAGCACTGCAGCAATGACAACTATTTTTAATGCTTCAACCAAAATTAAAGTCATGATTTTATTTCTCCCTTGTAATTAAATTACTCATTTATTATTTTATGTTTGACAGACCTCCATCAACAAAAATAGTTTGTCCAGTTATCCAATCAGAACGTTGATCAATTAGTGAATTAATAATTGGTATAAAATTCTCTGGACTACCTATTCTATTTAATCCGTGCAAGTTTTTTGAATAATCTAAATTAATTTTATTATTAACTATTTTAGATGTAAGAGGAGTATCAACTAAACCTGGTGCAATTGCGTTTATCCTAATATTATATCTCGCGTAAGTAGATGCTGCGGATAAAGCAAACGAACTGACTCCTGATTTTGCACTTGATATACAGTCATGATTTTTTAAACCAACTTTTGAAGCTGCACTTGAAAACAATATTATGCTTCCTCCATCTTTTCTTAAATATTTGAATCCATATTTTAACAATCCAAAGCATCCAAACAAATTAGTTTTAAATACATTTTCAATTTCTTCTTGAGTTGATAAATGGATAGGCTTTAATAATAATGATCCTGCACAATTTATTATACAATCTATTGAACCTAAAAATTTGTTTCCCTCATCAATAAAACTTTCAATTGATTCATATATAGAAACGTCAATTGTATCACCTCCAACTAACATATCATTACTATTTAAATCATTTACTAAATGATTTATTTTTTCCATTTTTCTTGAACCTAAAAACAGATTATGTTTTTTAGAAAGTTCTCTACTCAGACTTTGACCAATGCCACCTGTTGCTCCTACAATTAATATATTCATATTATCTCCTTGGTTAATAATGCATATGATAATGTGCATTTTGTAATACATAAAAAAGTTCTAATTAAATTTGTTTTGATTAATAATTTTATAAATTTTTTACTTGATGTAGTTCCTATTTTATTGTGAAGGGGAACTTGTATGAAAAATGTAGACAAAAAAACTAAAATTACAATAATTAAGTTTAATGCATATGTTGTATTGCTATAAGATAAAAATAAAATAAGTGATATGAATAACTCAATTAACAAAAATGGCCCAGCAACAAAAGTTATTCTAGAAACATAAAAAAGGTGATATTTTTTAAAATCTAACTTTGTTATTTTTAAAAAAAGAGGGTAGTTGACAATTTGTGTCATTACCATTACACACAAAACTAAAGTTGATACAAATAAATTCGCTATTAGCATTTTTTTCAGTGTCAATGTAGATATCATTGTTTTTGTTAAGAAAAATTCCATTTAATTATTATTTTTGTTAAATAGTTTGAATGTTATAACATATGAGGCTACACCGATTCCAATTAAAATGATCAAATAATATGGCCATTCAGGAAGATAAAGAGTTAAATTCTTACCAACAGGCTTATAATGAGTAAACCAGTAGTTTGTATCAAAAATACTATTGAATAAAATTATTACTGCAAAAACAGTAGAATTAATTATAAAGGCCTTAATTAACTCTATTTTATTTAAAATATATCTTCCTTTAAACATTATTAATGAAAAAAATAAAATATTGAAATGAGATAGATAAAAATGATGAAATTCTATTAAATAGGAATTAATATCTAAGTTCAAATTAGTGAAGCCAGTTATTCCTCCACCAAAACTATTAAGAATTAAAAAAGGGTAAAGTCGATTAGATTTTAAAACAAGCGAAATTAAAATAAGTAACTCAGTTAAATAACATAAATGTAAAGGCAAATGAAATTTTAGATTAAATATGCCATTCAAATTCAAGATAAAATAAAAAGAAGTAATATTATATATCAGCGAAATTTTTAATAATGATATTAAATTGTTCGTTTTAAATAACTTTACTAGAAAAAAAATTACTAAGGATAATGAAATAGAGACGAATAGATGATTATC
>PAFF01000019.1 GCA_002704045.1 Fidelibacterota bacterium | reverse complement strand
TATCAAAATAATTAAAAAAATGAACCCCTTTTTTTGTTATATGATATGATATATTTTTACCATCTGATATAATTTTTTGATTAATTAAACCTTGGGAAGATAACAATCTAAGAGCAATATTCATGTAACCAATATTGAACGAAAATTTATTTAGTAACATAATTGTATCAAATGTTTTATTGTTTATTAAAAAAGAAGTTAATTTATTTTTATTAAAACTATTTGCTATTGCGGAGATTGCAAATCCATCAAGATGGTTAAATATAATTTTTCGTATTTTTTGTTTTTCAATTTTTGATATCATAGGAGTTAATACTTAAATTTTACTAGAGATTTATAGTTCCATAATATATATTTATTATATTAAAGTTTACATAATAATTTATCTTAGTTTAAATAAAAAAAGGAGTTTGCATGAAATCTATAGATTTCAAAAGCTTTATAATAGGCATTTTATCAACTACATCATTCTTACTGCTGGTTAATTCTGATAGTAAAATGAACGAAATGAAAAACTTAACAGTTGAGCAGCTAACCATAACTAAAGGTCTACAAATAGTTAATGACAATGATGAAAAAGCTGTTTCAATATATTCTAAGGCTGGAGGTGGTGTTTTAAAAATGTATAATAAATTTGGGAAAAATACTGCATATTTAGGAACAGGTGGAGGAGATAAAGGCGGCTTCAAAATTTATAATAAAGATGGTGATGATATTGCCTTTATTAGTGCTACAAAATCAAACAAAGGTTTCATTCAAATATATAATTCGGATAGTAAATCTATTGCTAAGTTATCTGCAGATGAGAATGACTCTGGTTTATTAACTTTAAAAGATAAAAATGAAGCTATTATTTTTGAAAGTAATGATATTAAACAAAAAGGATCTTCATTAGATATGTCTGGTGATGATTTATATCTTGGAAATTTAAAGGTTAAATCTTTATCAGTGATTGATGAAAATGATTTTATCAAGGGATCCTTTTTTATAAATGATGATGAAAATGCTCAAATTAATTTATCACAAAATGATAAAGAAATTATTTATCCTGCTAACATTGATCTAGATACAACATCTTCAAACAATAATATTGATCTCAAACAAAATTTAGGTGATGTGAGAGTTAATTCTATTTCAATATTTGATGCTGATGATAAACTCAAGTTAAAAATTGGAATTGATGATGAAAATAGTGGCTATCTTCAAGTCACGAATGAGGTTGAGGACTATTTTTATCCTTCTGGTTTAGATGATATTGATTTAAGAAATTTAGATCATGTAACTGTGAAATCATTAAAAATTAAGGATAGTGAAAATAACGAAAAAATATTCTTGGGACTCAACGAAAATAATAATGGTCTGTTAAGTTTTAGTAGTAATGATAAAATGATAAAATATCCAAATGATGAAAAATCTAATGATTTAAATTCAGAAAATTTAGGAGATATTACAGTCAACTCAATTAAGGTATTAAATTCAACTGGAATTCCAGTTGGTTTAATTGGGCAAGATAATTCAGGAAATGGAAGAATTGATTTAAGAAAATCAACTGGAGAAGAAACAAGTTTTTCATCTCAAAATGCGTTGCAAAAAGGTGAAAATTTAGGCGATGTAAAGGTAAGCTCTCTAAATGTTATAAATCCTGAAAATGAAGTAATGATAACCCTTGAAGAACATAAAGCTGGATATGGCGTAATTAAAGCCAAAAATCCAGCTGGAAATGTTGTTTTTGCATCAGACGATATAAATTTAATTTCAGAGCAAGATACAACAAATTTAGAATCTAGTCTATCCTCAGATGATATTAAAGTTAAGAGTTTGACTTTAGTTGACGATAATGGTAAAAAAATTGGTTTTTTTGGTAAAAATAATGAAGGTAAACCTGAGTTGACAATGTACAATACTTTTCAGGATATATCTTTATCTTTGCAAACTTCAGTAAGTGATGGAGGTAAAATATCTTTGTTTGATTCTATGTCTGATGAATTTTTTGTTGTTAATGATCAAACAAAAAGTGTTTTTACTGATAAATTATCATCCAATAATTTAACTGCTAAAGAATTCTCTTCAGAATTAGTTAATTCAAATGAATTAAATGTTAGAAGTTTAGAAGTAGGAAATATTAAAACGAGTAAAATATCAGTTAATAACCTAAATGGAGATAGTAAAGTTTTGATATCTGTGGATGATAATGATGTTGGATCTATAGAAACATATTTGTCAGATAATACTATTAAATTTAATTCTAATGAAATTGAAACAGGTAATGTCGGTGAAAACATCGAAGTAAAATCTTTGACTATATTATCTGAAAATGGTGATAAAAGAATTTTTATTGGAACTGATGTAAATGAAAACGGAATATTAAATTTACAAAATGAATTTGGTATAACTACTAACAGCATTAAAACTGATATAGATGGGAATGGAAATATGGAGTTATTTAATAACACTGGTCAAAAAATTGTCTCATTACAAAGAGGAACTGGAGATGGTGGTTTATTAAATATATATAATAGAAATAATGAAAATATTACACAAATTGGAGTAGATCAAAATGGACTTTTAGGCAAAATATCCAGAATCAATAATCTAGAGATTATTAATCAATTTGATTATGTTACATCAAGATTAGGGAATGATCTTAGTGGACAAGGATCATTAACAATTTCCAATCAAGAAGGTAATCCTAGTACCACTTTAGGTACTTTGTCTACAGGAAAGGGAGGTGGTTTTATTGCATATAGCTCAGAAGGTAAGATTACATCATTTTTAGGCACAAATGACAATAGTGGTGGAATTCTGATGTCATTTAACAAACATGCTAAAAGGACTACATATTTAGGAACAAATAAAAGTGATTACGGTATGATACTCTTAAGTAGCAGAGGAGGAGTAACACGTTGGGGTAAAGAGGGAAATGAATAAAAAAAGAGATCTAGTTCCAAGCCATATAAGTAAATTAAAGCCTTACATAGCTGGAAAAAGAATAGAAGAAGTAAAAAAAGAGCATAATTTATTAAATATAATTAAATTAGCATCTAATGAAAATCCCCTTGGGTCCTCACCATTAGCAATTGATTCAATTAGTAATTCTAATATTGATTTCCATAGATATCCAGACTCATCAGGTTATAATCTTAGAAAAAAAATTGCAAACAAATTTGAAGTTAAAATTGAAAATGTAATACTTGGTAATGGAAGCGAAGGTATTATGTCATCAATAATGAGAACGTTTTTATCAAGCGATGATGAAATAATTAGTTCTAAAAATTCTTTCATAGGTTTTAGAGTTCTAGCTAATGCTAGTGGTATTAAAACTAATTGGGTACCAATGAAAAACTATAAATATGATTTACCAGCTATATCTAAATTTATAAATGATAAAACAAAATTAATTTATTTAGCTAATCCAGATAATCCAACAGGAACATATTTTAATAAGATAAAATTTGATGATTTTATGAAAAATGTTCCAGATAATATTTTGGTTATACTTGATGAAGCATACTTTGAATATGCAAAAGATAATGAAGATTTTCCTGATTCAATGTTTTACCGGTATGATAATGTAATTACATTAAGAACTTTTTCAAAAATATATGGTTTAGCCTCATTACGAATTGGCTATGGTTTTGCACATGAAAGATTAATAAATAACTTAATGAAAGTAAAATTACCTTTTGAGCCATCAACGGTTGCTCAATTGGCTGCAATATCAGCAATTGATGATGATAAATTTGTAAAAAAATCTATTTTTGAAAATAAAATAAATAAAATTAAAATTTATGAATCATTGAAAAATAAAAAATTAAATTACATTGAGTCTGCAACAAATTTCGTAACCTTAACTTTTAATAGTAGTGATGAAGCAAAGTATTTTTGTGATTCTATGCTAACTAAAGGGATTATTCTAAGAAACTTAAAAGGTTTTGGTTTAGATACTTGTATACGTATTTCTATTGGTAACAAGAAGGAAACGAATTTATTTTTGAAAATTTTAGATGATTTTTACTTTAATGTTACCTAAAGCACACTATTTTAGATATTAATATTATTATATTCATTCATGTTTAAAATTACAATACAGTTTCTATTTTTATCATTTTTACTATCTAATGAATCTTTGAATATGAATCTTATTTCAAATCTTACATTTGATGAAGAGCTATCTGATATAACAGGATTTTCACAAGATGGTAGAGAAATTGCTGTAGTTGGTTTAGAAACTTCAACAGTATTAGTTGATGTTACTAACCCTTTTCTTCCATATGAAATAGCAAGAATTTCTGGTGGTACAAGTTCTTGGAGGGATATTAAATATTGGAATCGACATTTATATATAGGTACAGAGGCAATTTTAGATAATGGAATCCAAATAATAAGTGTTGATAATATTGATAATCCTATGTTAGTTAACGTAATAAACGATTTTGGTACTAGTCATAATTTATGGATAGACAGTGATGGTTTTTTGTATGTTTTAGGAGTTTTGCAAGATTGTGATATATGGATTTATACTTTACAAAATCCAGAATCCCCAGAACAGGTTGGATGCTGGCAAGGAGAATATATTCATGATATTGATGTCATTAATGATAAAGTATATGCAGCTGCCATCAATTCTAGTACCATTTATATTTTAGATATTACAGAAAAAAATAATATTGAGATTTTAGCGAACTGGACATATCCTGGAGAAGCGCATGATTGCTCTATTACATCTGATGAAAGGTTTCTCATAACAGCAGATGAAATGCTATCTGGGCATTTAAAAATATGGAACATAGAAGATTATGATAATATAGAGCTAATTGGTGAATATGCTGCAAATCTAAATCATTCTGTACATAATGTATATGTCAAAAATAATTTAGTTTTTTCTTCATATTATGCTGATGGTACCAGAGTAATTGATATTACTAATCCATCAGAACCCGTGGAAGTCGCTTTTTACGATACATCAAATATCGAAGGATTGTATGTTGGTAATTGGGGAGTTTACCCTTTCTTGCCAAGCAATTATATTATTTCATCAGATATTGAAAGTGGCTTATTTATATTAGATCTTAATGGAATTGTTATTAATCATTCAGAAATTAATGCACAATCTTATTTGGATGAATTTTATCAAGTTGAATTTGATTTAATTGAATTGAATTCAGATGTTAGTGATGCTAAAGTATATTTTAGAAATTTTGCTATTGATAATCAATGGATTAACTTAAATTTAAATTCTAATAATAATAATTCTTATTATGTAAATATACCCAAACAGAACAATGGTTCTATAATCCAATATTATATTGAAGTAACAGATCAAAATGGATTAAAATATTATTTTAATCAATATGATTCTGATAATCCGATGTTTTTCATAGTTGGACAACTACCAACTATTGTTAGTGAGAATTTTGAAGATTATACTAGCTCAAGTAATTGGAATTTGTCAGCTAATAGCAATGCATTGAATGGAAATTGGGAACGTGGTATACCTAATGGAACACAATTAAATAATTTTCCTGTTCAGCCATATGAAGATTATACTGAAAACGGTTATTATTGTTTTATTACTGGGAATTTAATAACAGATGACCCTTATTTGGATGATGTAGAATCTGGCTCCACTATTTTAATAAGTCCATCATATAATTTTGTTGAATATGATAATTTGATTTTCTCTTTTGCTTATTGGTTTAGTAATTCATTAGGAGTTAATCCGCAAGAGGATTTTTTTTCTGTTGATATTTCAAACGATCTAGGAGAAAATTGGATAAATTTAAAAAATACTGACGTTCCAACAAATAATTGGGAAGAAACAAAAATAGTTATTTCAGATCAAATAAATATGACTGATGAAATAATATTTAGATTTACAGTTTCAGACCACAATGATAGTTCATTGGTAGAAGCAGCAATTGATGATTTAGAAATACTAGCATTTGGATACCCGTGTGATTTTGGTGATGTTAATTTTGATAATAATATAGATATAATTGATATTGTCTTCATATTAGGTTACATACAATCAAATTTTTTATTTAATTTATTCCAACAGCAAAATGCTGATTTTAATCAAGATAATATTGTTAATGTACTTGATATAGTTACAATTGTAGAATTTATATTAGCAGAATGAGAATCATATGATAGATCATGAAAAATATATGGAAAGAGCTATAGAACTTGCAAAATTAGGGAGTGGAAATGTTTCTCCCAATCCAATGGTTGGATGCGTATTAGTAAAAAATGATAAAATCATAGGTGAAGGTTTTCATGAAAAATATGGTGGTCCACACGCAGAAGAAATGGCTATTAAAAATTCTTTTGAGTTACCTTTAGACTCAACAGCATATATTAATCTTGAACCATGTTGTATTGAATCAAAAACCAAGGCTTGTACTCAAACATTGTATGAAAATGGAATAAAAGAATGCTATATATCTATTTTAGATCCAAATCCAAAAATTGCTGGTAATGGAGTAAAAGCACTAATGGAATATGGAATTAAAGTACATATTGGTTTATGTAGTGAAATTTCGCAAAAATTAAACAAGGGTTTTATTAAATGGATTACGCAAGGTAAACCTTGGGTGATTTTAAAAATTGCACAATCTAAAAATGGATTTTTAGGTTTGAATAATTCTACAAGAACTCAAGTTACAACCAAAGCATCAATTTGCGATGTTCATAGTTTGAGAACCAAGGTTGATGCTATACTAATTGGTAAGAATACAGCTTTGGTAGATAATCCTAAATTAACTGTTAGATATGCAAAAGGTTCAAATCCTCTAAGAATAATATTAGATACAAATAGAAAACTTCCGTTAGATTTGAATGTGTTTAGAGATCAACTAGCTGAAACTATTGTACTATGCTCCAAAGAAAAATTTTCTAATAGTAGAACATCATTTTGTAAATATATCACTGTTCAAGAAAACAATGGGAAGCTTTGTATGAATGATAGTTTATTAGCAATTGCTCAGCAGGGAGTAACAACATTATTAATTGAAAGTGGACCTGAACTTATAAAGTCACTTATGAAAGAAGATTTGATTGATGAGCTTTATATCTACAGTTCGAATAAAAATTTAAAAAATGCAGATTTAAAAAATCCTTTAGAAATATCTGATCAATGGACAATAAATTATTCAAAAAATATCGGTGAAGACAATTTAATTAATGCAGAAAGAAAATTAGAATGTTTACAGGAATTGTAGAAGACATTGGTATAGTAAAAAAAATCAATTCAACCAAAACTGGTAGAGAATTTTTCATTTTATCCAATGATATCATTTTTTCAGAAATCAAAACTGGAGACAGTTTATCAATAAATGGAGTATGTTTAACTTTAGTTGAAAAATATGATAAATTATTAAGGTTTCAAATTGTTACAGAAACTCTTCGATGTACAAACTTAGGTGAAGTAAAAGAAAATAGTTATGTTAATTTAGAACGAGCATTAAAAATATCTGATCGCATCGATGGCCATATTTTACAAGGTCATGTAGAAAATGTTGGATATTTACAAGAAATAGAACAAATTGGAGATAGTCTCATAATTAATATTAAACTAGAATCTAAGTTATTAAAATATTGTATAGTTAAAGGTTCTATTGGAATAAACGGTATATCTTTAACGATTGCTAAAATCATGAAAAATGTTATTTCAATAGCGATAATCCCACATACTAAAAACAAAACTACAATTGGAAAATTAAAAAAAGGCGACACATTGAATATTGAAACCGATATTTTATCTAAGTACATTGAAAATTTTTTTAATTTTAATAATAATAAATACAAAAACATATATGAAGGTCTAAAAAAATAAATGTCAAATTTTAGTTCAATTGAAGAAACAATCAAACAATTTTCTAAAGGTAAAATGATTATTGTTGTTGATGATGAGAATAGAGAAAATGAAGGGGACTTTATTATTGCAGCTGATAAAGTCAAACCTGACGATATAAATTTTATGATAAAGGAAGGCAAAGGGTTATTGTGCGTACCAATAACCAAAGATAATGCAAGCCGATTAGAATTAGAGCCCATGGTCTCTAAGTATACACCTTTACACGAAACAGCTTTCACTATTAGTGTCGATGCTATCGAAAACTGTACTACAGGTATTTCAACAAATGATAGATATAATACTATAAAAACAATCATAGATAAAGAATCCAGACCTCAAGATCTTGCAAGACCTGGCCATATGTTTCCTTTAATCGCAAAAGAGGGGGGTGTTTTAAGAAGGGCTGGTCACACTGAAGCTGCCGTAGATATAGCTACTTTAGCTGGATGTGATCCATCTGCAGTTATTGTAGAGATTGTTGATGATGATGGTACAATGGCAAGACTAGATAGACTTTTTGAAATTTCACAAAAATTCAAGCTGCCAATAATTTCTATTGCAGATTTAATCAAATACAGAAGAAAAAATACAAAATTAGTTGATTTAGTTTCAGAGATCCCATTTCCAACAAAATATGGTAAATTTAAGTTAAATCTTTTTGAAGATAAAATATTTAAAAGTAATCATTTAGCTATTGTCAAGGGAGATATAAAATCTGATAATGAAACAATAGTTCGAGTTCATTCTCAATGTCTAACTGGAGATTTATTTGATTCATTGAGATGTGATTGCGGAGATCAATTGCATAGATCACTTGAAATAATTGAAGAAGAGGGAAATGGAGTTTTAGTATACTTAAGACAAGAAGGAAGAGGTATTGGATTAAAAAATAAAATTTTAGCATATCAATTACAGGATACTGGTTTAGATACGGTTGAAGCTAATGAGAAATTAGGATTTGACCCAGATCTTAGAGAATATGGAATTGGTGCACAAATTTTAAGAGAGTGCAATGTTAAAAAAATGAGATTACTAACAAACAATCCTAGAAAAATAATCGGCTTAGAAGGATTTGGCCTAAAAGTTGTTTCTCGACTTCCTATCGAAATTGAATCAAATGATGTAAATAAAAAATATATGGATACCAAAAGAGACAAATTAGGACATTTATTAGGTAAATAGATATGAAAGAAATCATGAGTTATCTAGATGCAAAAAAAATAAAGATAGTTA
>PAFF01000018.1 GCA_002704045.1 Fidelibacterota bacterium | reverse complement strand
GGTGATCAGTCTACAGATGAAGATGAAGATTTAACGATATCAGTATCAGCAGGTGATGTTGATATTGCTGAGAATGGTCAGTCTATGACATTCACATTAGAGTGCACAGGTGATGATGCTTTAGTATCAACAAGCTGTGTATCCACAGGAGATGCTACAGCTGATTGTACATTTGATGTGCAAGATGATCAGAATGGTAATGTTGATTGTGTTATGACTGTAGCTGATGGATATGGTAGAGCAAATCATTCTGAAGGATTTACATTTACAGTTGATGCTGTTAACGATGCTCCTATTTTATCATTGGTTGGTGATCAGTCTACAGATGAGGATGAAGATTTAACAATATCAGTATTAGCTAGTGATGTTGATATTGCAGAGAATAATCAGTCCATGACATTTAGTTTGAATTGTATTGGAGATTATACATTATTAACTAGTTCATGTGCATCAACAGGTGCGAGCACAGCTGATTGTACATTTGATGTACAAGATGATCAAAACGGAAGCGTTGATTGTGTAGTAATAGTTGATGATAACAGTGGTTCCATAGATTCAGAAGATATTGAATTTATTGTTTATCCAATCAATGATATTCCTGAATTATCATCATTGGATAGTCAAATAACAAATGAGGATGAGGATTTAACAATTGAAATTTGTGTACCTGATCCAGACATATATGAAAATGGACAAGACTTATTATTCAATGCATCTTGTAATTCGAATGTTGTGGGATACGGAGGTATTGCTGAAATTCCATCAGGAGGATTGTCAGAAGAATGTGCAGTATTTGTTTTTCACGTTGATGATAATGAATATGGAAATGACGAATGTATTATAAACGTTGATGATCAGAACGGTGGAAGCGTATCGACATCTTTCTCTGTAACAGTAAATTCTGTAAATGATGAACCGGTATTAAGTTTAATTGGTAATCAGTCTACGGATGAAGACAATGATCTTATGATATCTTTATCATCTTCTGATCCTGACATAGAGTTTTACGGCGAACAGCATACATTTACATTAGAATGTAGTGGAGATAATGATCTTGTATCAACAAGTTGTGTATCAACAGGTACGAGCATGGCAGATTGCACATTTGATGTTCAAGATGATCAGAATGGGAGTGTTGAATGTTTAGCAACTGTTGATGATGGAAACGGTGCGAGTGATTTTGAGATAATTTCATTAATTGTGAATGCAATAAATGATTTACCAATACTAACAGCTGTGGGTAATCAAAGTACAGATGAGGATGAAGACTTAACGATATCCGTATCAGCGAGTGATGTTGATATTGTTGAAAATGGTCAAAGTTTATCATTTAGTCTAGTTTGCGGAGAGGAGAGCCTGGTTACCACTAGCTGTTTAGATGATACTTGTACATTTGATGTACAAGATGATCAATTTGGTCAAACTGATTGTTATGTTAATGTAGATGATAATAATGGAGGCTTAGATTCTGAAAATATAACGCTTATTGTTCATCCTATAAACGATCCAATGGTTGAATCACTTTGTCCAAGATCAAATTGGGATATTGAGTTCAGTGATGATCCATCCATAACAAACAAGGCATTACTAACATTTGAAACTGATTATAATGGTGCCTCAGAATGTTTCGGAGTATATGATATTGATAGTGAATTATCATTCAAATGGACTGTAATTGATATGAATGAAGATGGAATGGATACTACTGTTGTTTGGAATAATACCTTAGAATTTTATAGTTCAATAGATTCTGATTTATTCATTGATTTGGATATATATGAAACTCATCAATTAGATATAGATAGTGATGGAATTTTAGATGGTGTTGAGACAACTATTGAATATGATAGCATAGATCCATATATGATTGCTGTTACTGTTTCTGGATGTGATGGTAACTTAGCGGAGTATGATGAATGCGATGTTTGTTCAGGATGTGGTTTGATGGATTGGTATTTAGATGAAGACGCAGATTGTTGGTCTGGTGAAATATTGAGTCAGCAATATTGCTCTGAGATTGGTGAGAGTTCGCCTTATCCATTAGCAGATTTAGATAATTGGATAACTAATGATGAATGTTTTGAAGGTGAATGCTTCTATGGTGATGATGCTAATGATGTAAACTTCTGTGAAAGTAACCAAATTGATTCCTGTGATCTTTGTGATGGTTGTGATGCGTGTTACACCGAACCTGGTGACGCTGATCTAAATTTCAATGTGGACGTATTAGATATTATGTATGCAATTGATTATTTATTTACTGACCTATCATCAGATACCTGTGAAGATGTTGATATTTTAAATGATGATTGTCCAGAAGACGATATTCAGTTCTCTAATTTGAATGTAGCTCAATCAGAACTTTGTAATGAACCTTGTAATGGTTGTATTGACATTGTTGATATAACAGTATTGATTGATATTATATTAAAACCTTGTACTGAATTTGTTACTGAAGATGATTGTTTAGGTTTAATGCAAGCAGATTACTGTGATTGGGATGAATCAGAGGGTTGTTATGAAGTTGATCCTCTTGCAAGAGAAACAGCTAATAGAGTTGAAGTATTAAAAACATCAAATGGTCTAGAATTAGATTCTGATGGTTATGTTTCTTTACATATAACATTAAATCACAGTTTAGATTTCAATTTTGAATTAACAAATGGTGGTTTAATTCAAGATTACATAACAAATGGTAATAGAACGGATGTAATCTTGTTAAGACCTGAGAGTGGAACAATATTAGCTACAAGTGATTGGTTTGAAGTAGTTGATATCATGGCATCTTCAGGTGAGAACATTATTGATGTTGAATATGATGTTGTACCAGATCAATTTCAATTAAATGATGCATATCCAAATCCATTTAACCCGGTAACGAATATCTCATATTCATTACCTATTGCATCTGAGATATCAATTAAAATATTTGATATTCAAGGAAGAGAAGTTTCGATATTGTATAATAACATTCAAGAGGCAGGAACTCATAAGTTAGTTTGGGATGCGAGTAATTTCTCAAGCGGGATATATTTTGTAAGAATGTCCGGAGGAAGTTATTCTGGAATGAAAAAGCTAATGCTCATAAAATAATAAATACTAGGTAATAATAATATGTTAAATAAAAAAATGAATATGATTATAAAATTATTGCTAGTATCGAGTATTGCTTTATCTAGTAATAATACAGAATATGATTGTTTAGGCATTGAAGATGGTGAAAATGTTTGTCTGACAATTGATAATATTGATGGAACTGAAGGAACGTTTGATATACTTTACAATAGTATAAATAACATTTATGGTTTCCAGCTTACACTTGATGGTTTAGATGATTTGGAATGTACAAATGAGATATTCTCAGTAACTAATCAGGGATCTCTTTTTATTGGATTTTCTTTTATGGCAGATTACCTAGAAGCAAGTTCTAATGGAAGATTATTAAGTTGTGAATTTACACCTGGTATAGATCTTGATATTTGCTTTGATAATGTAATAGTTGCCGGTGGTGATTCTCAAACTAACGAATTAAGCTCTTTCCCAGAGTCTTCTTGCGAGGAAGTTCCTAATTGTCCGCAAGATTGTTTTGGTGATTGTTTTGGTTTAGCATTAGAAGATATGTGTGGAACTTGTGACTATGATACAACAAACGACTGCGAACAAGATTGTAATGGTATTTGGGGTGGTGATGCTGTTTTAGATAATTGTGGTAACTGTGATAATAATCCTGATAATGATTGTCTTTTAGATTGTAATGCTGATTGGGGTGGTGTTGCTTTTATAGATTATTGCGGAGATTGCGTTGATGGCAATACGGGACTAATTGAAGGCGATAGTGATGCTGATGGTGATTTAGTTTGCGATGAATTTGACAATTGTGTTAATACATCAAATAATGATCAAGCAGATAATGATCTTGATGGACTGGGAGATGTTTGTGACAGTGATGATGATAATGATGGATGTGTGGACGAAAATGATTTAAATCCAAGTGTTGAAAGTGGTGATACTGATAATGATGGTGTAGCTGATGATTGTGATGATTGTCTCTATGATGCTAATAATGATATTGATTCGGATGGAGTTTGTGGCGATGTTGATAACTGTCCTGAAATTTCTAATGATAGTCAATTGGATTCTGATCTTGATGGTTTAGGGGATTTGTGTGATAACGATGATGATAATGATGGATGTGCTGATGAAAGTGATTTAAATCCAAGTGTTGAAAGTGGTGATACTGATAATGATGGTGTAGCCGATGATTGTGATATTTGTCCTTTTGATTTTGATAATGACTTTGATAATGATGGTGTTTGCGGTGATATAGATGGTTCACAATGGGGTGATTGTGGTTTAGACATGACTATTGATTATGATAATAATACATTAGCAATTTTATATAATTGTAATGTTGATCTGCACGCATTTCAGTTAAAACTTAATAATGCAGAATTGAGTAGTTGTATTGATAATGATGATTTGTTTGAGATTCAAAATAACTCATATGGTGATGTAATTGGATTTAGTCTAGAAAATAATTACAAAGAATCAGGATCAGGTGAAATAGTTGAATGCAGCTTTAATATTATTAATCCAAATGAATGTATTTATTTGAGTGATATAATTAATGTAGGCGATGATTCTAATACGTTAGGTACAACAATTTTAGATAATGATATGGATTCTATTACCAATGACTGTGACTCTGATGATGATAATGATGGTAAAGAGGATTTTGAAGATTCAGATAGATTTAATCAATTTGTGTGTAGTGATGATGACAATGATGGTTGTGATGATTGTAGTTTAGGCTTCTATGACCCAGGTTTAGATTTTAATGATGATGGTCAAATTGATACGGATGGAGATGGTAGTGATTTTGATGGAGATGGCAGCTGTGATACTGGAGATGAAACGCCTTGGGGAGAAGGAAGTTTAGTTTTAAACTCTGTTGAACAAGGTGAATTTGAGGTCGAAGATGGTACATTAAACCTAAGTTATTCTTCAGATGTAGATATTGATGTTTTAGGCTTTAGTATTTCAAATTTAGATTTAATTAGTACATCAAATGATAACTGCGAGATTCAAGAGAATTCTGTATTCTGTTATGACCTATTAGATACATATACAAATGAAATTGAGTTTTTAACTTTATATTTTGAACCACAATGTAGTTCATCAGATTTTAATATTTCAGATATTCAAATGGTCAAAGACAATAATAATGCGTTTATTGAAACAGATAATATTTTATCACAGGTGTCTTCAGGAATTTTACCAAATCCAAGTAATATATCCGGTATTTCTCAGCCACTGGGTATAGAAATCAGTTGGGATTCAATTGACTGTGTTGAAAATTATGTTCTCTTTTACAGTGATGACGAGGACATGGCAAATCCAACGTATTTACAAACAAATAGCTTTTTTGATAGTACAGATGGATTAGATGATTTTGTAGAATATTGTTATGATGTTTACGCGCAAAATGATTCGGGTGATCTTTCAAATGATTTTTCACAAATTTGTTTAGTTTCTTTTCCAGAGTGTTGGATTGATATGGATCTAGATTTGAATCTTGATACAAATGACAATTTTGGTATTATTCAGGTTAATATGTCTAATGCCTGGTACGTAGATAATTACGAAATTGAACTATCAATTGGTGATGAATTTTACATTACTGAATGTACTGGCGTTCTAGGTGCAGAAATAGATGGAAATACAATATCTTCGTCTAATGTTTCAACTATTTCAATTAATGATGATATTACTTTAATTGAGTGTCAGTTTAGCACTGATCAAGTAAATTATTCAGTTGAGGATGTTGAAGTATCCATTTCAGGTTTTAATTTAAGTTTTGAAGAAAATCAGGCTGTTTCTTGTAACGACCAAGATCAAGATTATTTTGACTTTTCGGTAGATTGCACCAATACCTGGTTTGGAGAAGGTTTAGATATCGATAATAATGGAGTTAACGACTGTGAGCTATATGAGGTTACAGTTTTACCTGGATTTAGTATGATTTCCTTTCCTTATACAAACGAAGATAAATCATTATCATCAATGCTTGGAGAGGGTGTTATTACAAGTATCATTGGAGCTGGGACTGCTTCTACTTGGCTAGAAGAATCAGATCAGTATGTTGGTTCCATTGATAACATTAGCTGCTATGATGGATATTGGATGTATAATTCAGAGTCTGAACCCTATGTCATATCTGTTGAAAATGGTGTTCCTTGTGATAGATGTAATGAAGATACAAACGGTGATGGTATCAACACATCAAATTATACACTTGGTCCTGATTTAAATTATATATCATACAATGCTAGTGATCAATCATTGTTAAAAAATGTGCTTCCAGACGAATTTAATAATTGTTTCGATAGAATTATGACCTCTAATGCATCTGCTATTTGTATACGCGATGAAAATGGAGATTGTGATTGGGTTGGTTCATTGGCAAACTCTGGATTGCCGCTTAACAGTGGATATATCGTTGATGTTTCTGAAGAGTGTATAGATGAAAACGAAGAATTTGATTTTTACTGGAATTGCTCAGAAGATTTAGGCCGATATAATCATAATTCAAATTTTGAAATCAATTATGATTATAAGGTCAATCAGTCAAATGAGCAGGCGTTTTACTATTTTAATCAATCTGATTTAGATAAATTAAATTTTGATGAGGGTGATATTATCCTAATCTACAATGGTGATATGCTTGCTGGTTCAAGATCATGGTTCGGAGATGTTAGATATATTGATGTTGTGGCTATGGGTTCCAATGGATTAGAAGAAACTAAGGGTTACTTTAATTCAGGTGATATCCCAACGTTTAAAATGTATGATTCAAATACCAATAGTATAATGGATATCAATGCACAACAGGTATCTGAATGGAATTCGAATCAAATGTATAATGTAGAAAATATAATAGTTGAAAACGCTATACCTTTAGATTTTAGTTTATCTTCAGTTTATCCAAATCCATTCAATCCAGTAGCTAATGTAGATTTTTCAATGCCATCTGATATGTCTATATCAATTACAATTTTTGATATTATGGGTAAAGAGGTTGAAATATTACACGATGGTATCATGAATGCAGGTTTTCATACGATTACTTGGAATGCTGATATGTATTCTACCGGTATTTACTTTATTAAATTTGAATTGGAGTATGGGGAATATATTAAAAAGTTAACTTTAGTCAAGTAGACAAGGGTATACTTTTTAATTAATTTAGATAATGTTTATTGGCTAAGTAGAGGGCAGAGTTTTATTTAGAAAA
Source organism: Fidelibacterota bacterium (assembly GCA_002704045.1). Lineage (GTDB taxonomy): Bacteria > Fidelibacterota > Marinisomatia > SCGC-AAA003-L08. Next base: position 3,875 of record PAFF01000018.1, on the reverse strand, counting down.
ACCAATAAACTAATGGAGGAGAAAAATATAATAATGCTTTTTTCGGCATTTATTATTTTTACGTTATTAACAATCGGCTATTTGTTGAAATTTATTTCGTACAGTAGTCGTTTTTCTGTTTATAGATCAAAAAAAATTAATCAAACAATTTAACTTAGGGGAAAGTATGTTTTATAGAGCACTATTTTCAATTTTATTTTTAACATCATCATTATATGCTGAATATCGTATTTTTGCATTAAATACAGAAATGTGTGGTTATTCAAATGGACGTTTGGGAGCCGTAGAAGATAATACTGAGATATTTAAAAATGATAATTATTTAACTACCATCAACGCTGGTGATTATTTTGATATTCAATTTAATCCTGGTGATTATTTCAGTTCTAATCAACCAATTATTGGTGTTGCTTCAAATGGTAATACAGATGAAAATAAAATTCATTTTACTCCTGAGGCAGCTAAAGGAACTCAGTTTAGTATTGCTAATGATAGAAGAGATTTAATGGAGATGGGTATCTATTGTGTGTCTGACCAGGATTGTAATGTTAATGTTGAACATCCTGATGGGCAGCAATATGATTCAGTTCTTCAAATACCTTCTGAATCATATTTGAATTATACAGGATTATCTAATAGTCATTCGCAGACTGTAGTAGTAACCTCTGATAACCCGATTGTTATAAAAGCAGGTCTTCAAAGTTGTAATGCCGATAATAATATAGTAATCCCAGATCAAAATGAGTTATATGGTATAGGTCAAGGGCAGCTTTCTGTAGGACATAGCCTTGATACACCCATTAATATATTTGCGGAAGGAAATAATCTCACCTATAATTGGACTATTAATAGTTCTGGCCATTCTCACGTTGGTGATTTTGGTGGAAGACAGGGTGATCATTTAGCTGCGTTTAGATTAGTTTCTGAAAATTTATTTAATGCTTATGGATGGGGAGATGCAGATGGTGGTTCTTCAACCTCTTTTTTACCCATTGAACTGTTTAGTACTAAGTTTGTTTCGTTGTACCATTATGACTATATTTCGTTTGTATCAAATCAGCCAGGAACTGTTACGGTTGGTTCAACAATATATGATCTTACAAGCTACGGTGAAAACATATGGCATTTAAAGGTAGAAAATGATGGTCCTTCAGGAATGATTGTAACCTCATCTGTACCTGTTTGGGCGGTTATAGATTATTATCACGGAGGTGATGAGCAACTTTTTTATGGTAATATGGGTGAGCATTCAGGATTGGCAGTAAGTTCTAATGTAGGTCAAGATTGTATTATAGGTGAATCTCAATTACCACCAGTTTCTTCAAGCTCTGTCATAGGCGGATCATATGCTGGTGCACGTGATCCTGGAAATTTATTTGATCATAATTACAGTTATGAGATTTGGGCAGGCGATCAATTAGGTAGTGATTGGGCTGCTGTTGATTTAGGTTCAGATGAATATTTGACTAAGATTATATTTCATCCAGAACCAGCCTGGTATCACTGGGAGCGTATGCCTAGAAGTTTTACGATTTCTGTTGGTAATTCATTAAACGGACCTTGGACAGAAACATATTCTGGGAATCTTCCAACACCCAATGAAGGTCTAAGTAGTACGTCAGATCCTACATTCGATGATTTAGGCACATCAACATATGGAAGATATATACGTTTTGATTTTTCTCAACCAATGTGCTATGGCCCTCAAGTTGATGGTTGTACTCATTCACACAATGCAGTTACATTATCAGAGATTGCAATGTATACAGGTGAAACTGATGTAGTAGATTGCAATGGAAACTGCGGTGGAAATGCACAGATAGATGAATGTGGAGTATGTGATGGAAATAATAGTTCTTGCGAGGATTGTGCAGGTATACCAAATGGTAATTCAGAGTTAGATGAATGTGGTGTTTGTAATGGTAGTGGTCCCATAGAAAACTATGATTGTGATGGAAATTGTATAAATACAATCATAGGCTACGCAGATTTTGATTCCGACGGGTTTGCAGATAATAACACTGGTGTTAGTTTTTGTGGTTCTCTTGCATCTGATTATGTATCATCATCAGGTAGTAGCACAGGAAATAACGGTGCATTAAATTTTGCAGGTAATGCGGGAAGTTATGTTTCTATTCCTGATATAAATAATTTTCCATCAACGGCTATGACACTTGAAATGTGGGTAAAGGTAAATACACCCCAAACTGGTCAAACATTATTTTCTTATTTTAATAATGTTATTAATATGGAATATACAAATTTACATTTCCAATTTATTGGAGAAAACTTACCTAATACTAACATCGAATACAGTGATGGAGATTTTCATCATCTTGCTATGAGCTGGAATAATTCTGGCTCCTTTAATGTCTATAAAAATGGTAATTTAGAATATTCGGGTAATCATAAAGCAGGATTTTCAATTCCTAATGGTGGAACTGTTGTTCTTGGACAGGAGCAGGATTGTAATGGAGGATGTTTTTCAAATGGTCAAGCCTTTAATGGTACTATGGATGAATTTAGAATTTGGAATATCTCAAAATCTGAATCTGAGATTCATAATCTCTACAATCAATCAATCACTGGAACTGAAGATGGCTTAGTTGTATACTATAATTTTGACCAAGGTTCAGGGAATTCTGTTACAGATTTATCTGGTAATGGTAATGATGGTAGTATAGTTAATGTTTCTTGGATAGACAGTGATGCGCCAATTCAATCTGCTACAGTAGATAATTGTCCTAATGATTCTAATCCAGATCAGGCTGATTATGATGGTGATGGAGAAGGTGATGCTTGCGACAGTGATGATGATAACGATGGAGTTAGTGATGATTTAGATTGTGCTCCATTAAACGAAACTTTAAGCAGTGCAGATGAATGTGGTATTTGCGGAGGAGATGGAATACCAACAGGTGATTGTGATTGTAATGGCAATGAGTTTGATGAATGTGGAGTATGTGGCGGTTCAGGAGCTGAACAGCACTTTACCTGTGAAGGATTATTTGTACCTGTAACAAAAAATGCACTACAAACAGCTATAGACCTGTGGCTGTCAGACAATGCTAGTGCTCTAAATACATATGGTGATATAAATAGCTGGGATGTCTCAAACATTACAAATATGCAAAATTTATTTTCTGATACAGATTTTAATTCTGATATCAGTAACTGGGATGTTTCAAATGTGACAAATATGGTACATATGTTTGTAAGGTGTCCTTTTGATCAAGATTTAAGCAGTTGGAATGTGAGCAATGTAACAAGTATGTCTATGATGTTTTACAGCTCTCCATTTAATGGAAACATATCAAATTGGGATGTATCAAATGTCTCAAATATGCATAGAATGTTTGATAGCACTCCGTATTTCAATCAAGATATAAGTACTTGGGATATTGACAATGTCAATGATATGGGTAATATGTTTGGTAATGGTAATGCAATGTCTGCAGAAAATAAATGTGCTATACATACATCCTTTTCTTCAAATTCAAGTTGGCAGTACGATTGGTCAGAGGATCAAGATTGTAATGGCGCTTGCTTTGGTGATGCAACACTGGATGAATGTGGGGTTTGTGAGGGTCCAGGTCCAGATCAACACTTTACTTGTGATGGTACCTTTAAACCAGAAACCAAAGATGCACTTCAAATATCAGTAGATATATGGGTAGATGATAATGCATCAGCTTTAGCTACCTATGGCGAGATAAATGATTGGGATGTTTCTCTTATTACAGATATGCAGAGTTTATTTGCATCTAAAACAACATTTAATGATGATATATCGGCTTGGGATGTATCAAATGTAACCAATATGAATTATATGTTTATTAGCTGTTTCAATTTTAATAGTGATATTTCTTCTTGGG
>PAFF01000017.1 GCA_002704045.1 Fidelibacterota bacterium | reverse complement strand
TATCTAAATATGTATTATAAATATTTTTCAATTGCTTTGAACAAAATGAATAAACAAATTAAATTCTGATGTGTTTTTATTTAAAAAAGGGTTTTTATGGTAAAAAAAAGTAATAAAAGTTCCAAAGGTCAAAAGAAAACAATTTCAAGCAAGAAAACTGTTGAGGATTTAAAAAAACAAATCAGTTCAGAAATTGAAAAGCAAGAATTACAGATTGATAAGTATAAAAGATTACTTGCGGAATTTGATAATTACAAACGAAGAACAATAAAAGAAAAAGCAAAAATTGCTGATAGAGCTGTTATTGATTTTTCAAAAGAGATTATTACGGTTGTTGACGATTTTGATAGGACTTTAGAGTCATTACCTGAAAACGCAGAATCTAAAAGTTTAGTTAAAGGCATTGAATTAATTCATGAAAAAATTATTAAAATATTAATTGATAATGGAGTTAAATCTTTTAATTCTTTAGATAAGAAATTTGACCCAGAAATTCATGAAGCAATATCTAGTCAAGAAGATAGTAAAAAAGAAAATGGTATAATATTAAATGAGTATTTGAAAGGGTATAAATTCAACGATAATGTAATCAGACATTCAAAGGTAGTTGTTGTTAAAAACAAATGAGAGATTATTACGAAATACTAGGTGTTCAGAAAGGTTCTTCTCCTAAAGAAATTAAAAATGCATACAGGAAAATGGCATTTAAATATCACCCCGATAAAAATCAAGGTAATGAATTAGCTGAAAAGAAGTTCAAAGAAGCAGCTGAAGCGTATGATGTACTGAGCAATGATGATAAACGCTCAAGATATGATCAATTTGGACATGCTGGAATTAAGGGTAACGGAGCAGGGCATCCTGGTTTCACAGATTTAAACGATATTTTTAGCAATTTTGGTGATATTTTTGAAAATATGGGCGGTGGTGGAGGATTTGGTGACTTTTTTAATTCAAGTAGTAGTCAAAGAAGAAGTCGAGGAACTGACCTTAAGTTAACTTTACCCGTTACATTAGAAGATATATTTTCAGGTAAAGTTAAAACTGTAAGAGTTCAGAAATATATTTTGTGTGATGATTGTAATGGCAATGGATGTGCTAAAGGATATGGCTTAAATCAGTGTTCAGTCTGTAATGGAACTGGTGAAGTTAGAAAAGTTCAACAATCCTTTCTGGGGCAAGTGGTTAATGTTCAGCCTTGCTATAACTGTAACGGTAAGGGGCAAGTTATTAGTAACCCTTGTAAAAACTGTAAGGGAGATGGACGGGTACGTAAACATTCTTCAATTGAAATTGAAATACCACCAGGTGTTGTAACAGGAAGTTATTTAACCAAAAGGGGAGCTGGTAATGCTGGTGAAATGGGTAGCCCTTCTGGAAATCTTATTGTAATATTTGATGAGGTTGATCATCCCTTATATTTAAGAGATGAAAATGATATTATTATTGATGCATATATAGATTATTCAACAGCTGTTTTCGGTGGTAAAATCGAGGTTCCAACACTTTCTGGAAAAATAAAATTGAAGATTCCCAAAGGCATAAAGGGTGGTCAGCTTTTGAGAGTTAGGAATAAAGGTTTACCTGAATTAAATAGTCATCGCGTAGGAGATTTTTTGGTGCGTATTAATATCAACATACCAAAAAACTTTAATAGCAAGGTAAAACAAATTATAGAAGAACTCAAACAAGAAATTTATATAGAACCTGAATTTAAAAAATTTAGATAAAGGATTTTGCATGGATCAAAAAAGTATTGATAAAAGAGTAGGCATTTTAGACTGGGGAATTATATTTTCTTTTTTAATAATGTTAGTTATCATTTACATTCCTTTGAATATATGGGCAGAGGAGGAAAAGTATAAAAAAGATAGTCGTAATAGAATGGAAATTATATCTAATGCTGAAGAATTTTATAAAGAAATAACTGGTTCTTACACTACAGATGGTAAAGAATTATTTTTCATAGTTGATGCAGCAATAGATTCAACAATAGCTGATTCATTATTCTTTGGAGAACAAAATATTTTTTATGGAGATAAACCATATAAGGTAAATATTAGTAAAGGTTTTCTTAATAGGGCAGATACGACATTTAGCATAGGGGTTAAAAGAAAAAAAAATATAATCGATACTATTTACACAGTTAAAATGACCAATCCTGAATTAAATTCTTTTGATACAATTTATGTCAATACAAATGATATAGAAAATATCAAACAAGATTCACTGTTTAATGAAATAATCAATTTTAGTGAAACAAATTATTCAGAAAATTTTACTGATTATTTAAGCAAAAAATATAAATTGACAAGTAATTTGTTGAATTGTCCATTGACTGATGAGCCATATCAACTACAAATAAATTATGACGATCCTGAAGAAGTTTTTTTTAAAGTTAAAAGTCCAGTACCTAATGATTATAAGGAAAGACGTTTCTTATTCTTTAGTTTTGAATCTGGAGATCATGGTTTTATAGAAGATAAAAGAAAAAGCTGGTCTGCAAAATAAAATGATTTCTATATCACAAGATAAAAACACCTTTTATTATATTCACTGGGTACCATCTGAGAGTGGACCTTTAATATTAACTTTTGGTAAAGAAATAGTTAATAAAGAGTCTGATTATAATCAGATTTTTTATGATATTTTAGATGCTATTAGAATTAAGACAAACAATGATAGTTCCATTTATTCAATTACGATTGATAGTAATATGGTCTCTCTATCTGAAACGCTTGTTGATAAACAATTTGATCATTTTGATGTTATAGACTGGTTTCATCAAAAAACAATTGGAAACGTTCAAGATGGTATTGATGAAACCTTTCATTATTCATTTTCAAAGAATCAAAATAAATATTTAAATATACATTTCAGATCACACATTAAGAAAAAAATGAGTCTTTTTGCACAAGATAATGATTCTGAAATTAGAAATATAGGTTTAGGAATTTTTTCTGCTGAAGTTACAGCTAGGTGTGTGCTTAATGCAGATTATAATGATAGCTATGCTATCTTGCAAATTGGTAAAGAATGTGAAGCTCTTATAGTTAATGGTAATGAATTGAGTTCTTATGTAAAGTTTAGTATCAAAAATAAGAAATATGAAATAATCAAAAATTATGGTGACATTAATAATTCAAAAAAATTGATAAAAGAAATTGAACTTTTAAAAAATAAAAAAAATCTAAAAATTAAGACTGTCGACCATTTATATTTCTATAAAAAGCAGGGTAAATTTTCAATTATCAATAAACTTATTGATAATGATAAAACAAATATCTCACCAATAAATATCTTTTCACATATTTCTAATAATAATAAGAAATCAATAAATATCCAAGATGGTTTATTATTTGCTGAAACAGGTTGTTCGTTGTGGGGTATTGATGTTTAATATAAACTTTTTGGGTCATCCAGGTATTCAGCCTGATATTGTTAATAATTATATATCTTACAGAGCTGAAGACGAAAAAAATATTAAAAATATAGTTGTTAAAAAAGAACCAGGATTTTTCACCAAAATTATTGATTATGTTCCAAGCACATCTGACTATTTGGCTTTTTTTATAATTGTTGCATTAATTACGTTTTTTGTTTTTGTTAAACCACAGAAAAAATTCGTTAACTCTTCTAAAAAGATTGTTTTTAGTTCTTTGGCAATTAATATTAAGGATCTTGATGAAAAATATTCAATCTTAAATAGTATTTTAGAGGATTTAAAATTACAAAATGATATTAAAATTTTAAAAATTTCTACACAAAACAACTATTTTAATTTTAAAATGTTTAGTCCAAACTTTAACAAAATAAATGAGTTTCAAAAAATATTAAAAAATAAATATAATCTTAACTTTCGTATTGCTAGTGATAATAAATCAAATTTTATTCTTACAACTGAGTTACCGTGGAAAATATATAATGATATTGAAGAAAAGACTAAAATCCAAAATATTGGTGAAAGTTCTTTTATCATTTATACATTACAAGATTTGATAAAAAAACAAAAGTTGCATAAAGGCACGCTTGGTGTAGATATCAATAAAGATGGTTATTATTTTATTAAGTTTTATTCTTCTAATAATTAATAATGTCTACAATAATTGCTGGTAAGTATAAAGGTAGAAAAATACGTAACAAAAATTTAAAAAATGTTAGACCAACTCAAGCTAAAATAAAAAAATCTATTTTTCAAATCTTAGAACCAATAGAAAATAAAGTTGTCCTTGATTTATATTCAGGTACTGGATCTATTGGTTTAGAGTTTTTAAGTAGAGGTGCTAAACATGTCGTAATGGTAGAAAAATCTAGATTTATGGTAAATGCTATTAACGATAATATTAATAAAATTCATAATAAAAAAAATTTTGATATAATTTGTAGTGATGTAAATAAATTTTTAGATATGAAACTTTATCAAACTAAATATGATATTATTTTTGCTGATCCACCGTATCATTCAGCTGATTTTTTTGATTTTAAAAAAAAAATTAATGTTCAATTAAGTGATCATGGTATTTTTTGTATGGAAATGTATAAAACTAATATTGATGATAAAACTTGTGATGTAAGGTTGTATGGCAAAACACAAGTAGTTATGTGGAGAAAATAATATGAAAATAGGAGTATACCCAGGAACTTTTGATCCAATAACTTTTGGTCATTTGGATATTATTGTTAGATCAGGAAAGTTATTTGATAAAGTTATTATTGCAGTTGCCGAAGATAATACTAAAAACCCAATATTTAATATTGAAGAAAGAAAACAATTCATAGAACATTCAATTTCAGATTTGAAAAATGTTGAAGTATCATCATTCAAAGGTTTATTAGTTAACTATGTATCTGAAAAAAATGCATTATCCATAATTCGAGGATTAAGAGTTTTATCTGATTTTGAAGATGAATTTAAAATGGCACTAATGAACAGAAGTTTAAATGATGAAATTGTTACAATGTTCTTGATGCCACATGAAAAATATACACATTTAAGTTCTTCTATTATTAGAGAGGTTGCTAGACTTCAGGGCGATGTTAGTACTTTAGTACCAAAAATTGTAAGAGAGGCACTTGAAACAAAATTTAATAAATAATTCCATTAGTAATTTTTTATACGAAAAAGCTAAAAAATACAAAACGAGAATCATTCTCCCCGAAGATAATTTACGTACTAATTCTGCGAAAATTTTTTTAACTAGATCTGGTTTTGATATCAAAGAACTTAATAGAGATGGAATTGATTTATATGTTGAAAATTTATCAAAATTTAAGTTTACAAAAAATTGGACATCATCTATGATAAGAGAATATTTAGATGACCCAATTCATTTAAGCTGTGCTATGGTTGCGAATGATGAAGCTGATTGTATAATTGCAGGATCTCAAAATCCTTCCTCTAAAATAATACGAACTGCGATTAGGTTAATTGGCATTGAAAAATCATCGAAATGGGTTTCAAGTATGTTTTTAATGATTTCATCGGACTATAAAAAAATTTTTGCATTTTCTGATTGTGCTGTTATACCTGAACCAGATTCTGAACAATTAACTAATATCGCTTTTCAAACAGCCAAGTTGTATAATCTATTGACTGATTTAGAACCTAAGATAGCATTTTTATCTTTTTCTACAAATGGAAGTGCCAATCACTACAGAGTAGATAAAGTTATTGAATCTTATAATTTATTCAAGAAAAAGTATCCTCATATTTGTTGTGAAGGTGAAATACAAGTAGATGCTGCCTTAGATTCAAAAATAGCTCAAAGAAAAAATAAAAATTCATCAATAAATGGTGATGCTAATATATTAATTTTTCCTAACCTGGATTCTGGCAATATAGGCTATAAACTAGTACAAAAAATGGGAGGTTATTTAGCTTGGGGGCCACTAATGTTTGGCTTAAATAAAATAGTCCATGATTTATCTAGGGGTTGCACTGCAGAAGATATAGTTAATACAACCTTAATAGCTTCAATCCAGAGTAATTCTAATGCCAACATATAATTATAAATGTAATGAATGTAATTTTAAGTTTTCTATTATGCAGAGCATAAAAGATAACCCTTTAGATACTTGTAAAAAATGTGGTGGAAAAATTAATAGATTAATTAGTAGCAATTTTGGTTTAATATTTAAAGGATCAGGGTTTTATCTAACTGATTATGTTAAAAACAAAAAAACTCAACGCAATAAACAAAAAAGTAGTATCAAAAAGGGAAAACAAAAAAATGAGTAAAATAAATATTCCTGGACAAGGAGAAAAAATTTCAATAAAAGATTCAGTTCTAAATGTACCAAATAATCCTATCGTTCCCTATATTGAAGGTGATGGAACAGGACCTGATATATGGAAAGCAACAGTTAATGTTATAAATTCAGCTGTAGAAAAAGCCTATAACAGAGAAAAAAAAATTCACTGGATGGAAATCTATGCTGGTGAAAAATCAAATGATGTTTATGGATCGAACACTTGGTTACCTGACGAAACATTAGATTTAATAAACGAATATCTTATAGCAATAAAAGGTCCGTTAACAACTCCTGTTGGTGGTGGTATACGATCAATTAATGTAGCACTTAGACAAAAATTAGATTTATATGTATGTTTGAGACCTGTTAAATGGTTTAATAACGTACCGTCAGCAATTAAGGAACCTAATTTAGTAGATATGGTTATATTTAGGGAAAATACTGAAGATATTTATGCTGGTATTGAGTTTGAAGAGGGTACAAATAATAACAAGAAATTTTTAGATATTTTAAAAAATGAATTTCCTGATCAATTTAAAAAAATACGTTTTCCTAATACCTCAGGCATTGGTATAAAACCTATTTCTTATGATGGTGCTGAAAGATTAATATGTGCTTCAATTGAATATGCAATAAAACAAAAAAGAAAAAGTGTAACGATTGTTCATAAGGGTAACATAATGAAATTCACAGAAGGAGCATTTAAAAAATGGTGCTATTCTGTAGCTGAAAAAAAATATGGTGATAAGGTTTTTACTTGGGCAGAATATGATAGAATTGCTGAAAAAGATGGCTTAGAAAAAGCTAATGAAGCCCAAGACAAAGCAATCCGAAATGGTCAAATTATAATTAAAGATGTTATTGCGGATGCATTTTTACAACAAATTATATTAAGACCAGCTGAGTACGATGTTATTGCGACGATGAATTTGAATGGAGATTATATATCTGATGCTTTAGCAGCACAAGTTGGTGGTATCGGAATCGCACCTGGAGCAAATATCAATTATAGTTCTGGTAAAGCAATTTTTGAGGCTACCCACGGTACAGCTCCAAAATATGCTAATCAGGATAAAGTGAATCCAGGATCATTAATATTATCTGGTGAAATGATGCTTAGATACATGGGATGGAATAAGGCTGCTGATTTAATTGTAAATGCCCTTAATGTTACTTTTGACAAAAAGAAAGTTACCTATGATTTTCATAGATTAATGAATGAAGCTACTTTATTAAAATGTTCAGAATTTGGTGATGAAGTAGTCAAAAATATGTAGTTATGAAATTTATTGATCAAGCCTCTATTTTCTTAAAAGCTGGAGATGGTGGACATGGATGCATAGCATTTACTAGAGAAATGCATAGACCTAAAGGCGGACCTTGTGGAGGTGATGGAGGCAACGGAGGTAGCATTGTTCTCAAAGTTGATAAACAATTATCAACTCTTCAAGATGTATCATACAAAAGACATTATAAAGCTCCTAGAGGAATGCATGGACAAGGTTCTAACAAAAGAGGTAAAAGTGGAAATGATCTAATTTTAAATGTACCTCCTGGGACTATTATATCAAATGTTGAAACCGAAGAAATAATAGGTGAACTATTAATTGAAGGTGAGCAATTAGTTGTATGCAAAGGAGGAAATGGTGGCTTTGGTAATGCTAGATTTAAAACACATTCTAATTCTGCTCCTGATTTTGCCAACGATGGTGAAAAAGGTGAAGAAAAAAATATAAAATTAGAATTAAAAATTCTTGCAGATGTTGGTTTGGTTGGTTTCCCTAATGCAGGGAAATCTACTTTTATTTCAAAAGTTTCATCTGCAAGACCTAAAATTGGTGATTATCCGTTTACAACGTTAATCCCAAATTTAGGAATAGTTAAATACTCAGAATATAAATCATTTGTTATGGCGGATATACCTGGATTAATATCAGGAGCATCTGATGGTAAGGGTTTAGGAAATCAATTTTTAAAACATATTGAGAGAACAAAAATTCTTGTTTTCATGATAGATATAACAAAAAATATAAAAAAAGAATATTTAACTTTGATAAATGAGTTAAAAAAACATAACAATGATTTAATAAATAAGCCTTCCCTATTGATTTTAACAAAATCAGACATTTCTACTGAAAAGAAAAATAATATTCCAAAAGATATTGATCATATTATTATATCTTCCATAACAAATCATAACATTAAGTTATCTGTTCACAAGATATCACGATTATTAAATTAAAATATTAACTGTAAGATATTGTTACAATGTATTATAATAGATATTTTTTATCATTACTTAATTTATGAGTAAATTCAATATGACATCAAAATGATTGTTAATGTAATACCATTTATTTACTTTTTATTTTAAATTTTAGGAGAAGTTTACATGTACTTTTTAAAAAGAATTTTATTTACATCTTTTTTCTTTTCAATAATTATATCTCAACAATGTGATTATGAGGTATGTCTAGAGTTTGATCAAAATAATTTAAACTATTTTTCTGAATATAGTATTGCTGGATTTCAATTTAGTCATGATAATTGTGTTCAATCTGCTTCGGGTGGTGATGCAGCTCAAAATGGATTTACTTTTTCTCTAAATTCAACTACCGTTCTAGCTTTTTCTTTTTCTGGTACAGTTATACCTTCTGGTGAAGGTACTTTAGTTCAATTAAATGGGAATGTTACAAATGATTGTTTATCAGATTTTATATTTTCAAATTCAGAAGGAAATTCTTTAAGTGTTGGTTGGTTTGAAGACAACGATTCAGATGAAAATTATTACAATTTAGATTTATTAGAAACAGGTAGTTTTCAATTAGTAATCTTTCAATCAACTATTTCATCATTAGATATTGGAGATGAAATTGGTGTTTTTGATTCAAATGGAATTTTAGAAACTTGTGATCCTTTAGCTGGTTGTAATGAGCCAATTCAAGGTGAAGTTCTAGTTGGAACTGGAGTTTGGACAGGATCACAATTAGAGATAGCTGCAATTGAATCAACTGATTTGTCTGATTTTGGTGGTCCAATATTAAATGGTGCAATCGATGGAAATCCTTTATTAATAAAGGTTTGGAAAGCTGCTATTCAAAACGAATTTGAAGCAATTCCAACTTGGTCATCTGGTAATGGTAATTTTGGTGATTTGTTACTATCAGCTACCAATCTAGAAATTTTAACCAGTGAAATTTCAGGTTGTATAGATAGCGATGCTTGTAATTTTGATCCTAACGCGACTGAAGACGATGGAAGTTGTCTGTATCCTGAGGAATATTATGATTGT
>PAFF01000016.1 GCA_002704045.1 Fidelibacterota bacterium | reverse complement strand
ATTGTTATCATCAGTATCTACATCATCCATTGCGCCATCGTTATCATCATCACTGTCACCTAAGTCACATAATCCATCTTCATCATAATCATACCCATCGTCTGAGGTATTGAACTCACCCGATGAACAATCATCACAGTCATCACCATCCGTATCTGAACATACATTTGGATCGTTATCATCACTGTCATCTTGATCCATCGCACCATCGTTATCATCATCACCATCACCAATATCGCACATTCCATCACCGTCATAATCAAATCCATCATCAAGCTCATTGTAGGTTCCCGATGAGCAATCATCACAGTCATCTAAATCTAAATCAATACACAAAAATGGATTTAAAGGATCTAAATCATCTACATCCAATACTAAATCGTTATCATCATCATTATCACAGTCATTTGCCGCACCATCATTATCAGTATCAGGGCTCCATTGGAATGGGTTTTCATCTGTTACAGTTGGAATTGATGTTTGTTCTATACCATCATCAACTTGATAAAGCATATCTGAATAAAAATAATATAAATCAGTACCATCATGTGCCAAAGCAAAGAAAATCTGATTTAAACCTATTAGGTTTTGATCTAAAAATGTATTATTTGCAAAATCATATGTATTTAAATAACCATGATCATCTTCGTAAATAGATAACCAAAGGCTACTACCATCATAATCTGGAACCCATTGAATTGATATAACTTCACCTAACAAACCGCCTACAATTGATTCACTAATAAGAGTACCATCGTAATCCACTAAATATATAGTATTAAAGCCACTGCCAATATAATCGTAATCAGAAACAATGAAATATTGCCCATTAAATGTAATTGGACTAAAAAACCCATTATTTGCTGGTGAATTAAATGTACCAACAAGATTTCCTCCAAGATCATATCCCCGGATAATATTACTAACAAGGCTTCCAATCCATAAATACTCACCATCATATGTTAATCCCCATGGATTAAAATTAAGTTCTAAATTTATAGAATTTATTAATTCTAGATCTGAATTAAATACACTCAGAATACCATCCAAATTTATTGCATATAAATGATCATCTACCCATTCAATACCAACTACAAAACCGGCGGCTGCTAGTGAATATTCGTTAATTGTATTGAAGCCATTTCTATTATTGAATTGATTTTGATTATAAAGTTCCATTAGGTTTTGATCATTAGTTCTATATACAGTTGCATCTCTTGTTGCATAAAACCCAACATTTGTTCTTGTACTTGATGAAGGATCTAGACATCCATCATTATCATCATCTGGATCACCAATATCACACAGTCCATCTAGTTCATTATCTGGCCCATCATCGGATAAATCAAATTGTCCGGATGAGCAATCATTACATCCATCAAAATCTAAATCTGAACAAACAAATGCATTACTATCATCAGTATCATCTGCATCTAAAGATCCATCATTATCATCATCATCATCACAATCATTGGCTGTACCATCGTTATCAAAATCACCACTAAAAACAAGTGAATTATCATCTTCAAAATCTAGACATCCATCATTATCATCATCATCATCACAAGCATCGCCCAATGTATCTCCATCAGTATCTGTTTGACCTCCTGATAAATAAGTTGATACATCCGTTACGGTTGTTGTTTCACCTTCCGAATATGTATCACCACATTCTGTAAAGAATCTGCATAAGCCTTCATCATCTCCACCAACGTGCCAATATACTGTAATTGCATTACACCCAGATTCATTGTTACAGGCATCGGCACATTCATCCAAAGTTTCAACCATAAACTCCTCAAATGCATAATAATCACTACACGGATTATCATCAAATGATACATTTTCAGATACTGCATTTGCTACATCAGGACAGTTATCTTCATTACCACAGATTCCATCACCATCGATATCATCGTTTGGATCAAGATTGCAAATATCACAATCGTTTGCATTGCCATCATTATCATCATCATTACTAAACTTAAATGGGTCATCATCCTCTTCATCTAAGCAACCATCGTTATCATCATCACTATCACAAGCATCACCCAGATCATCACCATCAAAATTTTCTTGATCCTCATTTGCTACATAACCACAGTTATCTAAATCACCACAAATACCATCACTATCAGCATCATTTTCAGGATCAAAATCACAATCATCACAATCATCTGCAAGACCATCACCATCTGTATCATCACTCCAGGTGTAAGGATCATCATCCACTAAGTCTAAACAACCATCAGCATCGATGTCGCTGTCACCATCATTACAAATTCCATCACCGTCTGTGTCATCGCCATCATTAAATAGATCATATATACCTGAGCTACAATCATCACAGGTATCATTATCAATATCTGAACATACAAATTCATTGTATGGTTCTGAATCATTATCATCTTCAACTAAATCATTATCATCATCTAAATCACAATCATTTGCTATGCCATCGTTATCAAAATCTTCACTAGTTTCAAGCGGATTATCATCGTCTTCATCTAAGCAACCATCATTATCATCATCACTATCACAGGCATCACCTTCGGTATCACTATCTGTATCTAATTGATCAGTATTTGAAACCGTTGGACAATTATCTAGATCTGCACAATGGCCATCATCATCCTCATCATTGTTTGGATCTAAATCACAGCTATCACAATCATCTGATATTCCATCTAAATCAGTATCTTGACTAAATACTAGAGCATTATCATCAACATAGTCTAAACAGCCATCGTTGTCATCATCTGGATCTGTTAGATCGCAGGTTCCATCACTGTCTGTATCCAAGCCATCATTCGATGTATCGTAAAGACCAGATGAACAATCATCACAGTCATCTTCATCTATATCTGAGCATAATGAAGCATCAAGAGGATCAGAATCCTCAAAATCTATAACCAGGTCATTATCGTCGTCAATATCACCAATATTACAAATACCGTCACTATCTGTATCAATACCATCATTTGAGGTATCAAATTGACCAGATGAACAGTCATCACAACCATCCTCATCTGAATCTAAACAAATTGTAGAATCAAGTGATTCTAAATCATCTAGATCGACTACCCCATCACCATCATCATCTGAGTCGCAATCATTCGATGTACCATCTGAATCAGTATCAGGACTAGACACCAATGGATTTTCATCATTTTCATCTAAGCAACCATCGTTGTCATCATCCGTATCACCAAGATCACATAGTCCGTCACTATCTGTATCTAAACCATCGTTAGATGAGTCAAATACTCCAGACATACAATCCTCACAGCCATCTTCATCTGCGTCAGAACATAAGGTATTGTCAAGTGGATATGAATCGTTTTCATCAGCAACGCCATCTCCATCATCATCCGTATCACCAATATTACAAATTCCATCAGCGTCATAATCAAATCCATCACTATTCACATTGAAGCTACCACCTGAGCAATCATCACATCCATCGTTATCAACATCTGAACATATATTAGAATTATTATCATCACTGTCTGCTTCATCTAAAGCGCTATCGTTATCATCATCTGGATCTCCTGCATCACATAAACCATCTTCATCATAATCAAATCCATCATCTGCTGTATCATAGGTTCCTGATGAGCAATCATCACAAGCATCACCATCTGTATCTGAACATATATTAGCATCATTATCTGATGAATCATCAGCATCTAATGCACCATCATTATCATCATCTTCATCACCTAAGTCACACATTCCATCAGCATCATAATCAAATCCATCACTACTTACATTATATGTACCAGATGAGCAGTCATCACAAGTATCACCATCTGTATCTGAACATACATTAGCATCATTATCTGATGAATCATCAGCATCTAATGCACCATCATTATCGTCATCTACATCACCAGCATCACAAACACCATCAGCGTCATAATCAAATCCATCGCTACTTACATTATATGTACCAGATGAGCAGTCATCACAAGTATCACTATCTGTATCTGAACATACATTAGCATTATTATCATCAGAATCGCAGGCACTTGATACTTGATCAAAACTGGATGTTACAATAATGTTGCCAAGATCAACTGTTAAAAATTCAGGACTAACACTTTGTGCAACCTGAACTCTTAGAATGTTCCCGGGATTTACAACTGTTTGATCAACTGAAGTAGTTTCATTTACAAAATTTATACCATATGCACATCCTGGATATAATACTTCATCAGGTGTACCAAACATTACATATCCATCGTGATATGTAATTTCTTTATCCCAACCAAAATATGGTTCACTCCCATTACAATCATCAGCACGATTACCTCCAATAGAAATCTGTTGGAAACTTCCTGAAACTATATCAAAATTTAAAGGTAAAGTAATATCTGCAGTCATAATAGGTATTTGATTCGCACAATCTACAGTACAAGGCTTAAAAGTTATTACTGTCCCTGAAATCGACCATTCTGGTACATTATTTGCTTTTGGATTTACAATATTCATTTCAATTGATAATTCATCAGCAATACTTGAAAGCATGAACTCTTCTCCAGGTTCATAGTTATTAGATGATTCACAATTTAAGGAACCATCATTATCAGCATCAGAATCACCCGCATCACAGATTCCATCACCATCATAATCAAATCCGTCATCATCTATATTATAAGTTCCGGACGAGCAATCATCACAACTATCTGCATCTGAATCAGAGCAAACCAATGGATCATTGTCAGATGAATCATTCTCATCTAGTGCACCATCATTATCATCATCACTATCACCAGCATCACAGATACCATCACCATCATAATCAGGACCATCTTCATCTGATCTATTTAATCCCGATGAACAGTCATCACAAGTATCACCATCTATATCTGAACATACAAACGGATTATTATCATCGCTGTCAACATCCACTGTTGACCCATCATTATCTGAATCATTATCACCAGCATCACAGATACCATCACCATCATAATCAAACCCATCATTTGATAAATCATACTCACCTGATGAACAATCATCACAGGTATCTTGGTCAATGTCAGAACATAAATTCTCATTTAAAGGCTCTGAATCATCAGCATCTAATACTAAATCATTATCATCATCTAGATCACAATCGTCTGAATTTTCATCGCCATCATAGTTTCCATTATCAACTAGAGGATTATCATCATCAGAATCTAAACATCCATCATTGTCGTCATCTAGATCACAAACATCACCTTCAGAGTCGCCATCTGTATTTACTTGATCTGAATTAGCATCTGTTGGGCAATTATCAAGATCACCACAAACTCCATCACCATCAATATCATTATTTGGATCTAAATCACAACTATCACAATCATTTGAAATTCCATCAGAATCAGTGTCTTCACTCCATACAAGCGAATTATCATCTTCACTATCTGAACATCCATCATTATCATCATCTGAGTCACCTACATCACACAGTCCATCAGTATCTGTATCTGTTCCATCATTAGATGGATTATATGTACCTGATATACAATCATCACAAGAGTCTCCATCTGTATCAGAACATACAGTTGCATCA
The DNA here is from genome assembly GCA_002704045.1 of Fidelibacterota bacterium. Lineage (GTDB taxonomy): Bacteria > Fidelibacterota > Marinisomatia > SCGC-AAA003-L08. The sequence goes on along the minus strand of PAFF01000016.1, from coordinate 3,619 downwards.
TTATCTGATGAATCATCAATATCTAATGCTCCATCATTGTCATCATCTTCATCACCCACATCACACAGTCCATCACCATCATAATCAAATCCATCACTATCTACATTATATGAACCTGAAGAACAGTCATCACAGAAGTCTCCATCTGTATCAGAACATACATTCGAATTATTATCATTTGTATCACATTCAGAGATTAATTCTTCTTGGACTTCTAAATCAGTGTTGATCCAAGAAGGTCCATTAATAATACCATTATTACCATTACCAGTTAAATCATTTAGAATGGATCCGGAACCCTCATTAAAATTATAATATGCAATTAAACCATTTTCATTACCTGTTAACTCATTATTCATATTGTTCTGAATTTCACTTTCAGACCTTGCTACATTCCAGATTCTAACCTCATCAATCATACCTCTATGACCGGTATGATATCCTGCATACCCAATCGTTAATGGATCTGCACTTGTAATTGGAGTTGTATTAGAAATATTATTTTGTGTCCCAACTAACTCACCATCTACATAAATTCTTCCTTGATTTCCTTCTTTAATACCTACAAAATGATACCATCTATTATTATCTATACTAGGAGCTGTCCAACTAAGTCCGACACCACCATCAAATTGTTGGAATAAAAATTGTTTGGCACTTTTATGAACCCACATTCCATAGTTTCTTAGATTAGCTGAACCCTTACCAACTAAACGAACCCAATCCCCTGCATTTTGATCAAATTTAAACCAAACCTCTAAAGTTATATCACCTGTTATTCTAAGATCATCATTATCTGGGATTGTGACCTGATCGTTTCCATCAAAATTCAAAGTGTAACCCTCAGAGATAATAGAAATACTATCACAATTATATGAACCATCATTATCAGCATCACTATCGCCTGCATCACAAATACCATCACCATCGTAATCAAATCCATCATTTGATGAATCATAACTACCTGACGAACACTCATCACAGCTGTCACCATCGTCATCATTACAAACATTTTCATTATTATCATCAGAATCTACATCATCAAACGCACCATCATTATCATCATCCAAGTCACCCAAATCGCATAGTCCATCACCATCATAATCAAATCCATCTTCTGATGTATTATATAGGCCAGATAAACAATCCTCACACAAATCTTGATCAGTATCAGAACATACAAATGGATCATTATCAGAAATATCATTTTCATCTAATGCGCCATCATTATCGTCGTCTATATCACCAGCGTCGCACAAACCATCAACGTCAAAATCAAAGCCATCATTATCTATATTATAAGTACCTGATGAGCAATCATCACAACTATCTTCGTCTATATCAGAACATATCTCGGCATTGTTGTCATCGCTATCTACATCATCTAATGCTCCATCATTATCATCATCCGTATCACCCAGATCACATAAGCCATCAATATCATAATCAAAGCCATCATCATCTACATTATATGTACCAGATGAGCAATCATCACATCCATCATTATCATCATCTGAGCAAACCTCAGGATTAAAATCATCGCTGTCTATATCATCCAGTGATCCATCATCATCATCGTCTGTATCACCCAGATCACATAATCCATCAAGGTCAAAATCATCTCCATCATTGCCTAAATCGAATGAACCAGATGAACAATCATCGCAACCATCTTCATCAGAATCTGAGCAGACTTCAGCATCATTGTCATCACTGTCTAACTCATCCAATGCTCCGTCATTATCGTCATCTGGATCACCAACATCACACAAACCATCTGAATCAAAATCGGTACCATCATTCGCTACATCACTTAAACCAGATGAGCAATCATCACATCCATCATTATCATCATCGTGGCACGCATTACCATCTTGAGGAAATAAATCATTATCATTAAAAACATAAGCTGGTTGTACAGCGCAAGAATACATAAAATACTGTGGATCACCTTCTCCATCACCATCTCCATCATAGTAATAAGTATAATATCCAGGTCCATCACAAACATCACATACATCGATAACATTTGAGGTACAATAAGGCGCATCATCTACATCTGCACATAACCCATCACCATCGTAGTCGTCTTCATCGTCCAACGGGCAGATATCACAATCATCAGGTGTTAGATCGCCATCTGTATCATCACTGTAAACCAGTGGATTAGCATCCACATCATCAAAGCATCCATCATTATCATCATCTAGGTCACCAGCATCGCAGCTGCCATCTGCATCTGTATCAGTTCCGTCATTACTAACATCAAATGATCCTGATGAGCAATCGTCACAACTATCATCATCAGTATCAGAGCAGACCTCAGTATTATAATCATCGCTATCATCATCGTCTAAAGCTCCATCATTATCATCATCACTATCACAAGCATCCCCTTGTCCATCACCATCAAAGTCGTCCTGACCTTGGTTACTTTCATAAATACAGTTATCTGATATATTTAAAATACCATCATTATCATCGTCACAATTTCCAGACCAATCATAAGGCCAATTATCATTTAAAGACCAGGATGTATTAATAGCACATTGATTCTGATTCGAAAGAGCATCAGCATCTTGAAAAATATATGTCATATTTACAACATTTGAAACATCCCATCCTGATATATCTTGATTAAAAACTGATCTTTCAAACATTCTTTCCATAATTGTGACATTTGATACATCCCATCCTGATATATCCTGGTTAAAATTCTCTGACCCCCAAAACATATTATGCATATATATTACACTCGATACATCCCATTCTGATATATCTTGGTTAAAAGCTTGTGAAAATGCAAACATGTCTTGCATAAATGCTACATTCGATACATCCCATCCTGATATATCCTGGTTAAAAGCTTCCGTACTTCTAAACATAGAATCCATACCCTGAACACCTGAAACATCCCAGGAAGATATATCCTGATTAAATTTTCTAGTACCTTCAAACGCTCCAGACATTCTTTCTACATTTGATACATTCCAAGCAGATATATCCTGATTAAATTCATGAGCATGTGCAAACATCACCCATATATTAGTCACACTAGACACATCCCAGCTTGATATGTCACCATTGAAAGCTCTAGCATTGCCAAACATTACTGACATATTTGTTACATTTGACACATCCCAAGAATTTAAATCCTGATCAAAAATATAACATCCGGCAAACATATTATTCATGTCCGTTACATTCGATACATCCCAACTTCCTATATCATCATTAAATGTTGTTTTATGATAGAATACGTTTGACATATCTGTAATTAATGAAACATCCCAATTTGATATATGGCCATAGGTTGATAATGCTAGCTCACTATCACAATCATTTTCAAATCGTGTACAAGTCCAAAGGTCTACAGCAACCTGAAGAGCATCTTTGCTTTCTGGTTTAAAGGTACCATCACAGGTAAAATGTTGATCTGGACCTGGACCCTCACAAACTCCACATTCATCCAGTGCTGCATCACCGAAGCAAGCGCCATTACAGTCTTGATCCTCTGACCAATCGTATTGCCAACTTGAATTTGAAGAAAAGGATGTATGTATAGCACATTTATTTTCTGCAGACATTGCATTACCATTACCAAACATATTACCCATAT
>PAFF01000015.1 GCA_002704045.1 Fidelibacterota bacterium | reverse complement strand
TGGTTTTGTACAGTATAATATAGTGGTTTAACTCCAGCAGGATCTCTTACCATTAAAATTTGACCAGGACCACGTCTATCTAATATTACAAAAGCATAAATACCTCTTAACTTTTTGAAAAATTCAACACCTTGTTCTAGATAACCCTCTAGAATTGTTTCTGTATCTGAATTTGTTATAAAGGAATCAAATGATAATTGATTTCTTAATTCTTTATAATTATATATTTCGCCATTAAACACAATTAAAGCATCTTCTTTTGAAGAAAGGAATGGTTGATTAGCTTTTTTCGAAACATCAATAATGCTTAGACGATTATGCCCCAAGTAAATGTGGTGACCATCAGACCAACTCCCTTGTGCATCTGGTCCTCTATGTTTAAGAGACTCAAGCGCATCTTGTCCTTTCCTCATATTTATTTCTTTCGAAAAATCAACAATACCAACAAAACCACACATATATCACTAATTCAACTTTTATTCTTTTGGTTAATTAAATAAATCAATATATTGGTCAACAACATTTTCCCAAGAATATTTTAGGGCATGTTGCTTTGCATTTTTTGAAAAATTATTATAGTCTTTTATTATTCTTAGAATTGACTCCAAGATTTGATCATTATTTTTTTGGTTTACTAAAAACCCAGTACGATTATTTACAATAGCATCTGATATTCCACTATCTTTTGATCCAATTGCTGGAAGGCCTAATAAATTTGCTTCAATGACTGCAATACCAAACCCTTCAAAATCTCCATCTTCAGTTTGATCACTTAAAAACATAAAAATATCCATAGTATTCAGAAGATCAAACATCTCTTTATCAGACATTTCACCATGAATGGTACAATGATCTCCTAAAGACAAGAATCTTATTTCTAATAAAATATCGTCTAATTGGTCGGGTATCCCGACAATATGGTAATGCGTATTAGGAAATTTTTCTATTATGCTTGGCAATGCTCTAATCACATTATTTTGCCCTTTTCTTTCTGAAATTCTTCCAATAGTTATAAGTGATAGATTTTCAATTTTTCTTTTATTTATTTTTATATTTTTATGATTTATGTTATCCTCTATTTTATCTACATTGATACCATTATTTATAATTTTTATATTTGTACTAATATTTCTACTTATGCATTTTGCTGTAAAATTTGATACAGAGACAATCTGATCATAATTCTTAATCAAAGTTGTAATTATTAACCGAAGTAACCAATTTTTTGGTTTTACATCTAAACCACCATGGGTAACAAGGATAAATTTTATTTTGGTAAAAACTAATTTAAAAATACCCCCTGCAATAAGTGGATTCCTTCCTGAGCATAAAATTACGACCTTTTGATGCTCCCGAATTGATAGATAAATAGTTCTTGTAAATAAAAAATAATTTAGAAATCTAGACTTTTGCTTATTTATTCTTACAATATTTAGCCCAGGAACTGGTTTAGAATATTCTTCCATTTTTGAATCAAATCTTTTAAAAGTGATTACCTCAACCGAATAATTTCTTTTAACTAAAAAGTAAGATAGATTATGAGCATGATTTCCTATCCCTCCAGGTCCTGGTGGGAATTCTGAGGTAACAATTATTATTTTATTTAAATGACTCAATCTTTGAACCCTCTTCAATCATTTCAGATGAAATATGCCATGACCTATATACCTGAAAGATTACTAATGGTAAACAAAAGAAAAAGATTATAAAACTAAAAATATAGCCAATATATCTACCCTTCATAAAATAAGGCATTAATGAGGATGGTATAGTTTGAATGATAAATAGTCTTGCAAGTTTATCACCCCAATATTTTCGATAAAAATATAAAACACTTGGTATTGGTCTTGGACTAAAAATATTCTTTGGATGTAAACCATCCCAACTTCCCAATTCTCTTAGTCCACCCGATGGCACTTTTAAATGGATTCTCTTCGCTATAGGATTAATTATATTTTTTAATCCTTTTTGATGTGCTCTTGCGCCGAACTCACCATCTCCCATTCGCATTCCTTCGAATTGTCTATCAAATAAACCGCAAATTTGAAAAACATTTCTTTTTACTAACACATTGCCGGTATCTAACTGATCTGCCCATCTAAAATAATTATAATTTGAGGGAACGGGGGCACCAACTAATGATAGAGATACACCTGCAGAAATATCTGCATTATAAAAGTCTAAACATTTTAGATGTTCCTGAATCCAATTATTTTCTACACGAGAGTCATCATCAAAAAAAAGAATATAATCACCTTTGGCTTTTTTTATTGCCGAATTACGAGCTTTCCATAGACTAGATGTATTTTGATGAATTAGTTTGATATTTAAATCAAATTTTTCATAAAATTTTCTTTTGAATGGTACACTTTGGTCTACTATAATAATCTCATAATTATTATATAATTGCTTTTGTATGTCATAAAGAGCATCTGATAGAAATCCATATCTATTAAGAGTTGGTATAATTATGCTAATCTTTGGTGTACTTGTTAATAAGGGAGAAATGAAATTATCATATTCAGTATTTATAAAATAAGAATTTTCGAAATCTATCTTTTTTATTTTTCGTGATCGGAAAAATGCTGTGATTTCTACAAATGAAATTTTAAAGGTGAGAATCCTAATTAATAAAACATAATAAACCCAAATAGGTTTAAACATCCTTCTTAAGAATAGATATTGGTCATTCAATGATACGGAAAGATTATCAGGTAGATTGAGACTCCTTTCGCCCTTTATATCGATAATGCCTTTCTGCAAAGCTTGATAGGAAGCGTCAAATAGAGAAAAATTATCAGATTCATATACTTCACAATAATCAATATTTGTTTTCTCATTTTGATTCAATTTTCGATAATCTACCCAATGATCCTGAGTATCATTATTCTCCAAACTTAGATACCAGATTGGTTTTATTATTGAAAAAAGGAAACCTGAAATCTTATTTGTCATTAATTAATAGACCACATTTTTATAAATTATTTTTATCATTTAAGAAAATAGAAAAAGATTTTTTTGAATAACAGAACTAGCGAAGATAAGATAGATCATAAGTATATTTAACTACAGTGGCAAATATTAAAAAGATTTTTAATCTTTAGACAAATTAGTAAGTATCCATTTAGGCTGTAAAATTTCCAACCATAGTTTTCTATTTCTAATTTGTATTTTTTTAAATTGGTGTTCAGATATTTTTTCATGGAAATCTTTAATTATATCAACTATTCCATGCCTATCCTCCCATTCAACCCAAACCACATGATCTTTCCAATCGATATAATTATTAAATGGTAAAAGACAATCAGTATTAATAAATATTGGTATCCTACCCATCATTAGGGTTTCATACAACCTAATTGAAAAATTACCGGTTCCTCTTAGACATAAGACATAATCAGAGTTTTTTATATTTTCATAATAATCTAATGTAGTTACTCTCATATCTTCACTGTTTTTTGCTCCGGCACGATATTTCTTCCTATAGATAAATTGAGAATTAACAAAATCATTATTTTCTATAGTATTCAATATTTTTTCCCTCATATAGGCTGAAGGGAAAATTGGTTCGTAATCTTTTCTATTTGGCTTATGCAAAAAGCGTCTGCTATTTTCCAAAACACATTTAATAGTTTGATAAATTAACACGATTTTACTAGAAGTTGCATGGCCACAAAACCCTACTGTAGGTCTTACTTTTTTAGAACGAATTGATACTTCTTTTGTACCATAAATATTTTTTTGTTGATCTGATAACGCTGCAGGAAAGCCTCTATTAAGTTTACTTAATTTTGATGCAAAACCACCCATTCTATAATAGGTTATTTTAGAATAATCTGGATATATTACTCCGAAGTCTCCTGCTATATACCCAAATCCTTTTAAATCATATTTCTCACAAAGTCCATTATATTTATTTAAATGACTTTTCAACTGATTTTCAAAATAGTAGTTAATAGGATATGGAATAAGAAATATTTCTGCATCACTGACTTCGGAAACAAGTTGTATATTATCTGAGTCTAATCCCCATTTACTAAAAGTTTCACCATATTGCGTCCATCCATTTTTTGCATAAAAGGGCCTGACTAATAAGAATATTTTTTTTTTATCTAAATAAACATCAATATCACTGGGGATGAATATTTTTAATCTCATTACTTATGCTATTAGTTCAATTATTTATTGTAAAACTCAAAAAACTTTTCTTTTTGTTTACTTAAACTAAACTCTCGATTTATTCTAGTTATTGCATTATGCCTAATTTGCATCAAAGTTTCATCTGGGATAGATAAAACTTTTTCAATCCGATTGGCTAATAATTCAGGTTCCATTCTAGGTACTACCCACCCCGTATAATTGTGTCTTATGTTCTCAGTGAGACCATTAGCATCAGACACAATGCTTAATAAACCCATAGCTTGTGCCTCTAATACTGCATTACAAAATCCTTCCTGGATACTATATTGTAAATAAATGTCTGATTCTTGAAGATAATCTTTGATAATGTTGTGTGTCTGAGAACCAATAAAAGAAACATTCTCATTAAGATCCATTTGATGCGCTGCATATATAAGTCTCTCGTATTCATGCCCTCCTCCAATGATTGTATAACTAAAATTTAATTTCTTCTGTTTTAAAATAGTTAGTGCCTGGAGAGTATACTCCAATCCTTTTACCCAATGTAATCTAGCAATAGTTAAAAATTGTATTTTTTTTCTATTGATTTTTAATTTGGATATTTTTTTCTTATTAATGAAATAATTAATATCAATCGAGGGCCTAATAACACTCCTTCTCGTTCTATCATCTAATCCATATTGTTCTGCAGACTTTAATAAATGATTAGAAATAGAATGTAGTTTGTCAATTTTAAGCCACAGGCGCTTATAACAATCCTTATCCTTTAAAGGATATACATAGATATCATAACCTCTTATGCTTAATCCCATTTTCGCATTAATAGATTTGGAAACATTTTCTCTTCTAATTGCTGTGGTTGCAAAACCAAAATAAATCCAATCCAAATCGTGCGATAAAATATGGTTATTTAGATATAAATTTTTCCATCTATCCCGAAATGAGATATTATCTTTTTTCTCTAAATTCAGAAAGTTGATAAATATCCTTGGCCTTTTTATGAACAATATGATATTGGAGACAATGATTTTAAATATCTGCAAAACAAAATTCTGAGAAACTATTGGATGAGGAATAACTTTACATAGACTAAAATTATTTTTCTGATTTGCAAACATTACAACATTATAACCGCTCTCTATTAGATTGTTTATTTTTGAAGTCAAAAATGTTTCTGATTTTTCTGGAGAATTAAATAAAATGAATCCTATTTTCATTTTCTGATTCTATAATAATTATACGAAGGGCCAATTAGTTTAATTCTTGTCACTATCATGACATCATTAGCACTAATCTTCATTTATAAAGACTATGATAAACAACTTTCATTTTTTCACCAATTTGAGTGAGATTATGATGCCGTTCAATATGTGCTAATCCAGCCTTAGCAATTTTTTTACGCTTTGAAGGAGAATATGCAATAACATCTAACATAACACTAGTTAAATCATTTATGTCTCGATTAATGAAAGTAAAACCATTCTCATTATTTTTTACTACCTCATTCATGCCACAACAATTACTACTTATTACGGGTAAACCTATCGCCATAGATTCGAGAACTACATTTGCTATCCCCTCCTCAATACTTGGTAAAATAAGACAATCTGATTCTTTCATTTGGTGGTATACTTCTTCTTGTGTTTTCAACTGAAGGAATGTCACATAATCTTCAAGTCTTAAATTATTGACATAGTATAGTATTTCTTCATTTGGAGGACCTTTTGCAATAATTGTATAATGTATCGGTATGTTTTTATTTAAAATCGCGCTCATGGAAGATAACGCATATTGATATCCTTTCTTCCAATGAAAACGGCCTACAGAAATAAATTGAAATGGATTATGTGATTCCCAATCAGATTTCTTATAAAACTGAAATGACTGAAGATCTAATCCTGAATATATGACATGGATTTTTTTTTTATCAGTTCCATATTTTTCTACTTGAGTTGCAAGGTCTTTTGATACAGAATGAATCATGTCGACATTTGGAAATAAACTAGAATATTGATTTGCTAAATAGCCATCTGCTAGAGGTGAATAATTAATATGCGCCCCTCTCAGACTTAATACTATTTTAACTCCAAATAATTGTTTTAAAAAAAACCATTTAGGTAATGCTTTTGCCCATTGTATATGAAATATGTCTGGAAGATGATTAACAATGGGTAGTGCATTGGCTAGCCAAGTAAAAAATCCAGTAGACCAATCTTTAGTTGATTTTATCCTAAATGTTATCAATTTTATTAAGTTTAGTGGTGCAGTAAAGAGTATTAACAATAATTGATATATTATGAAAAAAAATAAAAATGTTCTTTTATTTGGAGTGGTGTAATCGTAAATATTTTTTTCTTTGTTATAATTAAAATCTGGGCGCTTTCTACCAAAGAGGTAAATTATTATGCCTGAATCGACAAGTGAATTGACCAAACGCTCTATGAAAATTGAGGAAGGTACTTCACCCGAGTATATTGCTACTCTTAACTTTTTCAAAGTAGGATATACGGTTTAGCAATCATAGGTCTTTAAGTGACCTAGCTTTAAATTTTTTTATAAAATAAAAAACCATCGAATTAATTGTATTGGCATTGGGTATTGCCACCAAATTGAGGACTTGCCACCAACCCAGTAACTGGGGAAGATAAATGAAATGATAAAACACAATATCAAAATATTTCTTATTTCATTATTTGGAGTATTTTTAGAAATCTGCTCCATGCTAATTATAACTGCCGGGAATAAATAAAGCATAGATCGTGAAGTATCAATAACTGAATTACCCAATACAATCAAAGAAATGATAGTGATAAGAAATGCAAGACCTGGAAGAAAATTCTTATGCTTAAATAATAGAATGAGGTTTAATGCTACAATAATCCAAAAACCCTCTAAGCCAGTCCAAATTGCAGCAGGAACATTATTAATTTGATTTAATAATTTCCAACCTCTTTCATCGTATTGACTATATTCTGCTAATTCTAACCCATAAGTAACATTGATCTGATACCTGATGAACATATATAGTATTATTGCACTTATAATTGGAATATTTAAATTGTTGAATATCTTGTATCTTAAATCAAATTCTTTTCTTGCATTAAAGATTCCATAAGTAAATAGAAATCCTGCACAAATTAATGTTCTCTCATCTGTAAAAAATGCAAGTAAGGTGGTAAGTGTTATTATATAGTTATTTTTTATATAAAATGGTATGATAATTAAAAATAAAGCGATTCCGTCAAAAATACCCCTATATTCACAAAAAGATGTTACCCCTGGATTTGTTAGTGCTAGTGTCATTGAAAATAAAAAGGCGGAGGTACGATCTTTTGTATAATTATAGATAATTTTTCCACACAATCCGAATAATAGTATACCAATTGTATATCTAATTATTATGGAAGTAATGTGTCCACCACCCATTAAACCAACAAATATTGGAACTGTTAATCTATAATTAATATTTGATATTTTATTTTCATTCCAAAACTCTGTGATTCCTTCACACTGTAATAAAAAACTAGATAACCTGCCTGAAGATACATCCCATTTTTCAAAGCTTGGGAAAGCGAAAAATAACGAAATCAGAGAACAATAAAACATGGTATACAACAACCAATTTTTCTTTTTTGTTGTATTTTCAATTCTGGTTATTATGCAACTTTTTAAAACAGATACATATTGATAAAATGAAAATTTCATTAGGTTATATTAACTACTTGGTTGGAAATTGAAGATTTCTTCATTCTATAATTTTCCTTTTAAAAGTGAAAATTGAATGACCATAATAAGAAATAATTGCTTTTAACAAGTTAATTATAACAGCAGAGAGCCATGGGTGTAGTTTAAATATTTCAACTAATATTGGCATACCAATAATTTTAAGACCTAAGACCCAAAGACTAACAAAAAGAAATCTAAAATATTCATAGATCACTTTTTCATCAGAAACTCTAGAATTAAAAGTAATGTATTTTTGAGTGAAGAATGATTGAGTCATACTTAAAGGAGTTGCAATTATTGTAGCAGACATATATACAATAATTCTACTTTCAGATAAATTTTGTAATAATAGATCAATTAGAATAAAAACTAATAAAGAAAATAAAGTATTAAATGAACCAACGATTACATATTTAACTTTTTCACTTTGAAATATTCTTCTTAAAATCAAAATAATTATTACCTAGTCATTTATGCTATTATTTTTATGGCACCATAGTGAAAAGGTGAGAAGCATACTTAATGGGTGGCTATACTTTACAGGGTCAACATTTTTAAATTTACCATAATATTCATTTATAATATCGACAGGTATAATTGAAGATATTTTTGGATTATTGAATAACCATTTTTCTAATTTTTTTTCATTGTTCCTTCCAACAAATTGCAATTCATAATTTCTGGTAATTAATGGAGGTTTTTTAAAAATCTTTTCCCTAATAATCCTTTTGCCATACCTATATATTCTTCTTGGAAAATAAATTGAATTAAAATATTGAAATTGATATAAATCTAAATCATAATCTTGCCAAGGTATTCTGGCCAATCTAGGTGCTTTAGACTTTATATACTCTATCTGAACTTTTCTATTTGTTAAATACTTTTCCGGTGTTGAACAGATAAAGTTGCAAATTTCATCACTATAAAAGGGTATATACATTTCAGAATATTTAGAAAAAATATTGAGATTAGGATTAGCCCATCGCTTTGCCCAATGTATTGATTTGAATGCGCGAATTTTGCTGATTGGATTACTAATTTTAATATCTAACAAAAGGCTTTGAACTAGTTCATATAATTCATCTTCAAAAGAGCCTGCCAACCCCCAACATTCCCAAAGTTTATTTGCTAATTCCATTCCACCAAGTTTTACAATTTTATTTAATACAAAATTTGTTTGAAAATCAATATCGGCATACTCATCTATATGAAAATTATCAAATAATACATCACCCCATTGCCCTGACAATAATATATCACCTAGACCAGAAATAGAATCAATTACCGCCATTTGTCTTGGGTGAATAAAATCACTCTGGCAATGATTTAATTCCGCTAGTTCTTTAATTTTTCTCCATAGGTAACCATTGGAGATTTTATATTCATGAAACTCCCATCCAGCAGCTTCGGCTATTTGACGAGCATAACCAGTTTCATTAATACCACCTTCAAACTCATATGAAAAAGTCACAATATTCTTATTACCTAATAATGCAGCTGCTAAAGTTCGTGTGTCCAAGCCACCAGATAAGGGCAAAATAATTTTTTTGGATCCTAAATGTTTATTTAATAATGATTCAATAATACTTGAAAAATTATCTAGAACATCAGAAAAAGAAATATTTCTTTTAGGTGAATAATGCCAATCTATGTTTGGTCCAAATTGAGCAATACCAGGGAATCTAGAATTGGTAAAATTTTTGTCACCTAAAAAAAAACCTATGGCAAACCAATGTGCAATTGATTTGTAATCCAATTGATCCTTCTGTAAAGATTTTTTTGAATTTTTTTGAATTGACTTAGGATTTTTTATATTATTATTGATATATAGTGTCTTTTATAGTTACCATATGTTTTATAAGTAACATAATATTTTCCCTAGTCTAGTTTTGAGTGACCTTGATATTCTTACAAATATATAACTAATGAAAAAGAATGGGTCAAATATATCTTTTCTGATTGCGAATGTGTCATTCCTTTTTTGAAAGCATATATAATTAAGCCTTTCTAGATAATTTATAGATGAAATGTTATTTTGATTGGTTAGATGGCAGTGTTCATATTGAATAAGTATTGGTTGGAAGAGATTGAAATCAAACATCTGGATGATATCCCAGTCATAACCTTCAGTATCAATTTGTAATAAATCAACATCATTAAAATTATTTTTTTTTATTACATCCATTAAATGCATTGAATGGACTTTTTCTTCTATATAATTGTCTTTATATATGGTATTCTCAAATCGGTTAAGATTGACTGAAGCCCACCCAGTATGTGAGTAATCTTTAGGGTTTGAAACTTTATATAATGAAATAATTGATTCTGTTGGATGTAGAGCAACATTAACAAATGTTAAATTTTTTTGATTTCTATAATTTTTTATACATTTTTGGTACATTTCTATTTGGGGCTCAATTAATAGTCCTATCCAATTATTATTTGTTATAAAATGCCTCAAAGGGTCATGCATTTGACCATCATGTGCGCCAACTTGAATAAAATATTTTATCTTCCCCAGATACTTTAATGTCATTAATACATTATGAAAGGTGAAAATAGAATTCATATTATTAATGAAGTTCATTATTTAAATAAAAATAAATACTGACTATTCTAATATATGTATAATATGCGAGTTTAAATGGGAAATATGAAAAAAGTATCCTACGTGTCTTTTTAAATAAATGGAATCTATAACGTAAGTTTTGTTTGTGTAGTGAAGTATGGTATTCTGATTTTCCTTCTTCATAGATTAACTTTATTAATATTTTGAAAGCTTCATATTCAGATAATCTAAATGCAGATTTATATGGCTTGATATTTAAATTATTAAAAAAATAAGGTAGTGCAAATTTTTCATAAAACTTAAAGAATCTCTCTCTCCGTGACATGATTTGGTTAGCAAATGATACGGTTGAGGCATCATGGCGATAATATGTATGTATGATTTTTTCTAATATGAATATATCTTCATTCATTCCAATCTTGATTAGGAAGCCACCATCTTCTCCATATAAAATGTTTTCTGGGAAATGGTAATGTTTGGATA
>PAFF01000014.1 GCA_002704045.1 Fidelibacterota bacterium | reverse complement strand
TATAGTTGAGGAAGTCATATTAATAACACCTTTCAAAGAGTGCGATACATCTATACCAATGAATAATCGTGACTTAATCATAATTTTTTAATATATATATTCTAATCATATTCATTGCTACATTTGATGAGATTTGTCTATGCATTTTTCTGTCTGGTAAAAAATTAAATCTTTTTGAAATTGTTTTTTCATTTGTTGATAAAGCCATACAAACTAAACCAACGGGTTTTTCTTTACTTCCACCTTCTGGACCGCTGATTCCTGATATTGAAAATCCTATATCAGATTTGAATTTTTCTCTAACTCCGATTGCCATTTCTTCAACTACCTCACTACTTACAGCTCCAAATTTATTGATTGATTCTTCTGCTACATTTAAATGCTTTATTTTAATATCATTTTTATATGCAATTGTGCTTCCATAATAATATCTTGAAGAACCAGGAACATCAGTTATGAGCTTAGATAATAAACCACCTGTACAAGACTCAGCTATGGCAATATTCAAATTATTTTCAATTAGCAATTCTCCTAACTTTTCTTCAAGAGTTTCATTATCAGATCCATAAATCTTATTACCTAATTTAGTTCTGATTTTATTCTCTAAATCAAACATTTTCTCAGTATTAATATTATTATTTAACAAACTCAATCTAATGTTTACACCAGTATATTTTGGAAGAAATGCTACTTTTACATAATTGGAAAAATTCAATATCAATTTTTCAATCTCATTATAAATGTAACTTTCATGCAGTCCTGCTGTTAATAATGTTACATTATTAACAATTTTATTATTATCATTAAAATATTTTGGTAGAATTTTTTTTTCAAACATTACTTGCATTTCTTTTGGTACACCAGGAAAAACAAATACTTTTGAACCCTTCATATCAAAATTAATACCAAGAGCCGAACCAATTGGATTTTCAATTTTAACACAATTAGATAATACCATCGCTTGACTTTTATTATTTTCTAAAAACTTAATACCTTTATCTTTAAACTTTAATTTTAATTCTGTATAGTAATCTTGGTCAAATTCCAATTTTGAATTTGTAACATTTTTAATAGCAGCTTTGGTTATATCATCGTGAGTAGGCCCTAATCCACCTGTAATAAATAAAAATTCACAATTTTTTTCTAAAACATTATTAATACAATTTTCAATGATATTAATATCATCTGGTATTGATATTTTTTCAATTACTTTAATACCGAAGAAACTTAACTTTTTACTTAGCCAAGTAGAATTTGAATCAAGTGTATTACCATTTAATAGTTCATCACCAATTGTTATTATGTAAGCATTGTCCATTTTATAAAAATATAATAAAGTTCAATATAAAACAAGTTACTATACCAGCCAAGATATCATCAGCCATGACTCCTATTCCATTTGGAATTTTTTGAACACTATCTATTAAAGAGGGCTTATAAATATCAAAAAATCTAAATAAGAAAAAACCTATAATACAAATTAGTAATGATTTAGGGATAAGGAACAAACTAATAAACATTCCAGCAACTTCATCTATGACAATAAATGAAGGGTCTTTAAATTTTAGATTAGATTCTATAATACCCGATGATATTGTACCTATAATTATTACAAAAAGAATTAATATCAACTGATAAAATAAATTTTCGGGAACAAAAAACCACCATAATAAAAATGCAACCAGACTTCCAAAAGTTCCACTGGCTATAGGAAAAAAACCAATATAAAAAAAACTTGATATCATCTTTGAAAATTGAATCATTTTTTCAGAATAATTAATTTTATCATTTTATGATTTTTTATAAAATAATCTAACCCTGTTATTGCTGTGAACACTGTTGTCATAAACATCAATATATAAATTATAGAATAATCATTTATAAAAGTAATTAATTCACTAAAATCATAATTGATAAATATCAAACAAAGTAAAATAAAATTAATAGAAATAAACTGTGCTGCAGTTTTGAGTTTCCCTAAATTACTTGTTTGCATCATTTTACCGTTATTTTCCATAAATATTCGTAATGATGTTATCAAAAAATCTCTAACGACAATTACAACCAACATCCAAAGAGGAAATATTTTAAAAAAAACAAATACAAATAATGCTGAAACAACTAAAATTTTATCAGCTAAGGGATCCATAAATGTACCAAATTTAGTTATGATGTTATACTTCCTTGCTAATTTACCATCTATCATATCTGATAAAGTAGCAATAGTAAAAATGGATAGTGCAATTAGTTTTCCATGATAAATGTCAGAAATTAAAAAGTATACAAAAAAAGGTACTAAAATAATCCTAAATACAGTTATTATATTAGGCAAAAACTTAATCATTAAACTCAGTTCTGTTTTCAATAGCATTAGTTAACGTAGCTTCATCAATATATTCTAATTGGCTACCAACTGGCAAACCACGAGCCAATCTAGATATTTTAATATCCTTGTCTGAAAGAATTTGTTGTATGTATAAAGCTGTAGCATCACCATCAATACTTGCATTCGTGCTAATTATAACCTCTTTAAAATTACTTGATTTATCAATTAAATCATCAATATAAATATGATCAGGTCCTATTCCATCTAAAGGCGACAAAGTACCACCTAAAACGTGATATAAACCTCTATAGCCGGTTTTTTCTATTAACATTATATCAGAGGAATCTTCTACAACACATAGCAAAGAACTATCTCTTCTTGGATCAACACAAAGTTCACAAGGTGAAGATTCAGATATGTTATGACATCGTTCACAAGTTTTGATTTTATTTTTCACATCTATTAAAGATTGAGCAAATAAAAAAATATCTTCCTTTTTCGATTTCAAAACATGAATACCCAACCTCTGCGCTGTTTTTTTACCAATTCCTGGAAATTTAGAAAACTGATCAATTACTTTTTCCAATGATGGAGGTATGTATGACATTTAGAGTCCTGGAATATTCATGCCACCCATCATACCTCCAGTGACACTTTTCATTTTTTCATCAGCTTTCTCTTGAATATTTTTTAAAGCTTGATTCGTTGCAACTAATATTAGATCTTCTAACATTTCTAAATCATCAATTGCTTCTTTATCAATTTTTACTGATTTTATCTCTTTTTTACCATTAACAACAATAGTAACTAAGCCACCTGCAGCTTGACCTTCTTCAGTAATGTGTTCTAATTCATTCTGAACTTCTTGCATTTTCTCTTGCAGCTTTTGAGCTTTTTTAATCATAGATTGAAATCCACCTTTTGGTATCATATATTTCTCCTATTTTATAATTTCTCCATTAAACATTTCTATAGCATCAGAAATTAATGGATGATCATTGTTCAAAGGGTTATCTTTAAATTCTTTTTTATCTTTTTCTTTTGATAAAAAATTTATTTTTAATTTAATTCCATATTTTTTATTTATATAATCCTCAAAAATATTAACATTTTTTTGTAAGTTAGTTGCTTGAAAAATATTGCCATCAGGTAAAACAATTTTTAAAAAATTATTTTTATATTCTTTTGGTATTGCATCGTCTAAAAATATACTTAATTTTGAATCAATTCCCTCAATTTCGTTTCTAAGTTCATCCCACTTTTTGTGAAAAAAATTTAAATCTATTTTATCAGTACCTTTATCAAAATCAAAACTAGATTTCTCTGTAACATTATTATCAACAGAAGAATCATTTAATTTTGTTTCTCCAACATTTACTATTCTATTAGCATTTTGAGCATCTTTTTGATTATGCTTATTTAAATCAATTATTGGTGAAATTTTTTCAAGTTTTTGTTGTTTAGTGGTATTTTTGCTTTTATCAATTATATCTATTGAAGGTACCGTATCTAAATTGATATTATTATTATTTTTAATTTTATTTAAATTTTCACTATTAATATTTTCTATAACTTTATCTTTTTTTTCTATATCAATACTATTTGATATTTTTTTCTTTTTATGCTTTGCATTTAAAGAGCTTATTTTTAACATTAAAAGTTCGTAAGCGATTTCTATTTGATCAATTTTATTAATATTTGATTCAAATTCGAGTGAAAAATTTAAGATTTTCAAAAAATGAATATAACTGTAATTATTAAGATTTTTTTTAATATTTTGAATAGATTTTTCACTTAATGTAATTTGATCATTACAATTTGATTTTAGAAGAATAATATTCCTAAGAAAATCATTCCAACCTTTTATACATTCAATAATTGGTACACCAGCTTCAAACAATTGATTGCATATTTTAATAACCATACCATTATCATTATCATGGCAATTTATCAGTAAATTTAAGTATATCGATTCTTCAATGATACCAAGAACATCTTTAACAACTGATATTTGGATATCATTATCAGAATATGATATTACTTGATCTAAATAGCTTAAAGAATCACGTAAACTTCCATCTGATTTTTTTGCAATTAAATCAATAGAGTTTTGATCGTAAGAAATATTTTCTTTTTCCAAAATATTTCTTAAATGATTTGAAATGGAATCAGGTTTAATTCTATGAAAATTAAATCTCATTGTTCTTGACAAAATTGTTTGAGGAACTTTATTGATTTCA
This sequence comes from Fidelibacterota bacterium, assembly GCA_002704045.1. Classification (GTDB taxonomy): domain Bacteria; phylum Fidelibacterota; class Marinisomatia; order SCGC-AAA003-L08. Next base: position 3,212 of record PAFF01000014.1, on the reverse strand, counting down.
GTTGTTGCCATAACAAATTTAACGTGTGATGGTGGTTCTTCTAATGTTTTAAGTAGTGCATTAAATGCCTGCTGTGTCAACATATGAACTTCGTCAATGATATATATTCTATATTTACCACTGGATGGAGTATACTTAACTGCCTCTCTCAGTTCTCGTATTTCATCAATGCCTCTATTCGATGCTCCGTCAATCTCAAGGAAATCTAAACTGCTTCCATCTAAAATTTGTTTACAATTTATACACTTATTGCATGGATTAGATTCATTTAAATCTAGACAATTTAATGCTTTTGATAAAATTCTTGCACAAGTTGTTTTACCAACTCCCCTAGGTCCGAAAAATAAATAACCATGCGCAACTCTATTTAAACTAATAGCGTTCTTTAAGGTTTTAGTAATGTGATTTTGTCCAATGATATCATCAAAAACTTGAGGACGCCATTTTCTTGATAGTACTTTATAACTCATATATTTTAATTGTGCACCGTGGGTTGAAAATTCTGTTTAATACTAACATATACAGCCAGCTCAATACCAGTAACTTACGGCACATATAATTATTTTCTACCGCTGCTTCTTTCCAGACCTGACGGGGTTTAAAAACACAATATTGCGCAAGGCTGGGATCTCAATACTACTTATATAAATTAAATAATTCAGCAAAATCCTTCCCACGGAGATCAGTCCTGCATATAGCGGATTTCAGGTTCAGGAGACCGCTAACTTCCCACTCAGCACATTATTTTTTCTTTTTTGAGAAAAAACTTCTTTTTTTCTTTTTTTCTTTATTTTTCTTATTTGATTCTAATTTTGAATCTTTCTTTTCATTTTTATTTGAAATAAAATTTGGCACATTTTGATTAATATTGTTTTTAATTCCTGAAATATCTGGAACTTGCCCACTAGAAATAGCATTATTCACAGCGTTGTTTATTTTTTGAGTATTGTCAAAAGATTTCTCAAATAAATTATCTAGCTCAGAATTGAACTCTTGAACCGTTTTTTCCATTCTATTATACAGCTCTTCAATCATGTAGGGACCATATTTTTCTCCAACATTACCCAAAAGTTCGTCCAACTTTGTCATTAACTCACTTTTTTTGTTTGATTCTTTATTTTCTCCCATATAATAAATTCCTATTTATTTTTTTTTAATACTCCAAAAATAACAAACGCACTTCCAATAGCCAAAACAGGAGATGATAAGTATATCCAATAATAATTATTGGTTATATAAATTATATAAGCTCCAACTATAGAGCCCATAGCAAAACCAATAAGGCATATTCCTATTAATACATTTTTGTATTGACTAAATACCATTATTCAAAAATTTAAATACAAAATAGGCACCAAAGCAAAGTATTCCAATAGAAAATAATATACATAAATATACCATTTTTAGGAAACCCTTATGTCCAAAATCATATTTGAAAATAATATTTTTTTTACTCATGTTAAAAAGCCATCATGAAATCGCAATTTAAAGATCTTACTTTTTCGATAGATGTATCTAATATTAAACCACTATAATTTATATCATAAAATGTATCTTTTAGGTCAAATATTAAATTTATTCTATTTGAAATTTGGAAATCAAAACTTAATCCCATCGAAGTATTGTTACTTAAGGTATTACTACTTAAGTTTAAACCACTGTGTTCGTTATATTGAGATAAATAAATTTCTGCTCTATTCATTTTCAAAATAACGCCTTCATTAATAAATAATCTAAAATCAATGGTTTGGTATGTCTTAGCTATCACCTCAGTTACACTGTAAACATCATCTGGAACATTCTCCATTAAATGCTGAAAGTAAAGTTCTAATCCACCTATCTTTTGAATTCGTGTCTCAATATCAAATGAAACGCCAAAGGACTCAAAAGTATTTTGAGAATTATTAATTATACTGTGCAAATCTTTCGTTACCAAAATAGATTTATCTTGATCGTTACTAATTAATGAAGGGTATTTATTCACCAAATAGTTATAAAGAGTGTCATGCTCATTTACAGAGGTATTAAATTCTATATTTTGGACACGAAACAAATCATATGTTGAATTAAAAAAACCAGGTTCATAAAGTGATGAATTGTAGTGCAAAGCCCCTGATATTTTTACATTTTTACCGTATGTGTATGTTATACCTGGGAAAGAAAAAGAAAATGCCCCTTGCCTTTCTACCTCTCTATATTCTCGGTAAAATACTCGATTGTCTGGATAGAAAAGTGAGACCATGTCAAAAAATAAATAGAAGGCGTTATAATAAGTTTTAGAAATCTGGTAATTCAAATTAAGATTAAAACCATATAAACTCCTTGAATCTACAACTTCTTGGCCAGTTTGAGATGCATAATTGGCATATTGATTAATATCAGATACAATTCCAACTTCAATATCCAATGGGAAATTTTCTGACAAAAATATGTTACTTTTAATTCCAACTAATGAACCACCATTACTAAAGTCTTCTACATCTGAAATAAAAAACTCTAAATCTAAAAAGTTTTCTTTTATTTCAATACTTGTTGTCATACCTGTTTTTTGAAGATGAGGATATCCATAAGTATTACGATAATTTCTTACTAATTGCCCATATCCAAATGTAATTTTTGAAATATCACCAATGTGAACAAAAAGTTTTCCATTACTACTAAAATAATCAAAATAAATAATTTTATCAATTATATCAAAAATACTACCAAAATGATTTATTTTTATATCATTGTTAGATGACAAATTGTAAGACAAATCATATGCCATTCGAAAATTATCTCTATGATAAATTGGAATAAATGCAATTTCAAAAAAAGTGTTATCCTTTATTTCACCTAATCCTATTCCAATATCATACTTAAAACCTTCATCTAATGGCTCAATGTCTTGTTCAGAATCAACACTGTATTTTGGAATTAAATCCCAATTTTTCAATTTGATTTTTTTTAGATTTTGAAAAGATAAATCGTCAAACTCTGATAACCGAATATCCTTATCTAAATATTCAACAATGAAATCAGGAAAATCATCTTTATTTGATTTAACTATTTCAAAAAAACCATCTAAAGTAGAAAACGCAACTTTACCTTGGTTAGTTTTTTCTCCAATTGCCGAGACCTCATTATATATTTGAGCAGTATTCTGAAGAACGTAAACCTCATCATCGCCACTCAAATTTGAGGAGAGCCAAATTTTTCCATTATTTAAATTA
>PAFF01000013.1 GCA_002704045.1 Fidelibacterota bacterium | reverse complement strand
TAAAATTTTAAATTTAACTAATAAGAATTATCCCCTTCTTAATATTATATTAATTTTAGGTATAAGTTTTTTTTTACTTACTATCTTTTCTTCTGTAAAAATCAATATTTATTTAAATCTTCTATTTATATTTTTATCGTTTGGCTTTGCAAATTTCTTTACTTCGATTAACAAATTCAATAAGTCAATTTTATTTAACTATCTACTAGGAATTGTTTTATTACAGTTCTGTTTTTTCTTTCTTTCTTCATTAAGTCTTTTAAAACAACCATTAATTCTTACATTATTTGTAGGTATAAGCATCATTGGACTTATCTTGAATGTCAAAAGCATAAAAAATGTAAAAAACATACTTAAGATCAGTTTAAATAACACAGAAGCATTAACAATTTTAATACTATCTGCGGTCCTTTTTTATTCATTTATGCTCACATGTCTTCCTCAAACTCAGTCAGATGGATTAGTTTATCGTCTGACTTTTTTAGAACAAATTAAGAGATTAGGTACAATTCCTTTTCATTATTACCTCTGGGACTGGGCGACACCTCAAGGTATGAAGTTAGTCCTAATACCAGGGTACTTCTTTAATGGTGAATACGGAGCATCTACTCAAATCTTTATATTTTTCTTATTACTAGTAAGATTACTATATAAAATATTTGATTTCTTCTTAGAAAAAAAAGATCTTTCACTTATATTCACAGTAATAATTATTAGTAGCCCTTTTATTTGGGTTCAGAGTTTTTCTATATTTTTTGAAGTTCCAATACTCGTATTTTTATTGGCGGGATTAAGTTCGATTTTATATTATGAAAAATCTTCAAATGTATACTATATGGCTATTGCAGCAGTATGTCTTGCATTCGCCTGTATCATTAAAATAAATATATTATTTTTTGTATTGGTTTTATCTTGTTTATATATTTTATCTAAATATTTTGGTCATTTATATTATTCAAATAAATTCATTCATAATCACTTTATTTTTTATTTAATTATTATTGTTTTTATTTTATTTCCATGGTTAGTATGGACAACAATTGAAACTGGCAATCCTTTCTTCCCTTTTTTCCCAGATTTTTTATTTGAAAGTAAGTTTAAAGCTAATGTTATTAATCCAGCCCACTTGGATATATTCAATTATCCGTTAAATTTAAAAAATATAATACTATTACCCATAAATCTTTTTGTTAATGGATATAATTTTCATTCATTTCCTGGAGGTACAAATATTTGGTCAATATACTTTTTTTACTCAATTTTTTTCTTATTATTAATTAACCCATTAAAAACAAGTAATTTTCTTTTTATATTATTAATTACGTCATTCTTAACCATTTTTGCAACCAACTTGTTCTCTGATGGAACTTTAGTTTTAAGATATTGGATTCATGCTTATGTTATTATTATGGTTGTCTCACTTATTTTACTTGAGACAAAAATTCAATTATTTAGCTTTAATTACATATCTAAGACCCTTAATGTTGTTATTTTACTGTGGTGTTTAATCTTTTTATCAGCCGCAGGTGTGAGGATGAATTTTGAAATTATTCTTGGGCAGCACTTATTTTGGAATGAGTCAAAATTGAATGAAATGAGAGAAAACATTGCTTTCGGAATCGATAGTTTTGTAAATCAGAATATTTCTGAAGAAGAAAATGTAGCTGTCACAGGACAATTTTATCCTGTTCATAAGTTTAATACTCATGCATTCACAATGAATTCAAGTGAAAGTCTATTTGGAAAAGTATCTAACTTAGAAAAAACAAGAGAATTTATTAAAAAAGAAAAAATTAGGTATTGGATAGTAGATACCAAAGATAGAAGTGGTTTTATAGATCAATATAAAGAGATGAAATTTTTGAGTGATAAGAATATTGTCTTTGGAAATAAGCATTTTGTAATTTACGATTTAGTCAATGACGTAAAATATCCTCTCAAAAGTACAGAGATGCAATATCAAAACAAAAAATCTCTGACTCAAGCTATACCAAAAAATACATTATGGGCTAACTTTATCGTTGATATAAACTCATCTATTGGAGAAAATACTGTAATTATAAAAAAGTTAATTTTTGATAAAGAAAAAAACATTGTATATGAAGATTACGAAAACAGAGTGTTAAATAAAGGCTCAAATCAATTATATCTACCAACTATTATGCCAAATAATGCAAGTGAAATTTATATTGAAATATATGAATGGAAACCAAATACAAAAGAAGAAATTACATTTATCAAAATCTCTTCAAGCTATTATTAGTTTATACAAATAATTCTCTTAGCACCGATGACTTAGATAAGTAAAACTAAGTTTTTGGGAGTTGTTTTGTTATTATATTTTGAAAATCAGTAAGCTCATCGTAATGCTGCCCGTCCTCCTTTTCAGAGGTGTAATAATAAAGCGCTAAAGAACGACGGGTAATTTCATCTGGAGCATTCCATTCAGATGGATGCCCGTGAAAACTGCTTTTATTTGTATTAAAAATTACACATCTATTCTTAATTGGCTCTATTTTAAGTTCACATCTTCCTGTTTGTTTATTGCCACTCCAGAGCTCTAACTCACCATTATATTCAGGTAGCCATTTTTCATTTATATATATCAAAACGTTTATGCGTCTAAAAAGATTTAATCTTTTATAATAATTAAAATCTGTATGTACATCCAAAAATCCACCTTTTAAAATTTGATGAAATCCACCTCCTGTAAAATATGGGTCTGGAATCAGTCTTTCTATACTTGTCATTTTTTCTAAAAAAGAGATAAATTTTGAAGAGTTAAATTCTATAAGAGCCAATTGTAAATGTTCGTTTAGCAAGTGGAATTTTTCAGAATTTCCTGGCCCTAGTTTACCATATTGGTTAGGACTTCTTTTTTTCCAATCTAGCCAAATTTGATGATTTTTGCTTGGAAAATTATCAGATAGAAAATTAATATGTTCCTCTTCTAAAAAATCATCAATAATCACGTGACTAAATGGTTTATTATTTCTGAAATTAACAGAATACTTTTCAATATAAGTTTCTAATTTTTTTATATTTAAGAGATAAGGAATTTTATCAATCATATTTTTTATCTTTCCAAATGATATTTTAAATTAATTACTCCCATTTATTATAAAAAAAATAAACATATTTAATAGCTAATTCCATATAGAATGTTTGACATAGCTGTTTATGACAGTTATGTTCCAAATCTTAACGTTGAAATATTAATATAAATAAAATTTGTTAATATAATTTTTTTTCACGCGGGGTGGAGCAGTCTGGTAGCTCGTCAGGCTCATAACCTGAAGGTCGTAGGTTCAAATCCTACCCCCGCAACCAATTAAAATTAAGAATGGTTGCATATCTAAGGTTAAAGAATTTTATAGAGATTTTGGCATTACAAATGATTTTGATTATTTCTATTTAGTAGTAGGAATAATAAATTATCTCAAGGATTTAAATTCTTGTAAAAAGTTAGTTCTGCACTAAACAATGAGGGTATAGAGACTGCTGTAGAGGGAATTTAAAAGAAATTAATAAATTTATTTTTAGGTGTATAATTTATTTAGAAAGTTCAAATTCAATCATCATTTCAATCAAGCTTTCTAATGATGTTTCTGATTTCCATCCAAGTTTTTTATTTGCTTTAGAGGGATCAGCAAGTAGTTCGTTAACTTCAGCTGGCCTGAAAAATTTCTCACTCACTTGAATTATTAACTTATTATCTTTAGTAGAGATACATTTTTCATTTATACCTTGACCTTCCCACGAGTACTTAATATTTAATTTATCTAATGCAATAGAACAGAATTCTCTCACGCTATGCTTCTTTCCTGTTCCAATTACATAATCATCAGGATCATCTTTATCAAGCATTAGAAACATGGCCTTTACATAATCACCCGCGTATCCCCAGTCTCGTTCTGCATCTAAGTTACCTAACTCTAAATATTTATTACCATCTTTTAGGTAATCGCATAAGCCAGAGACAATTTTTTTTGTCACAAACTGGGATCCTCTTAAAGGAGACTCATGATTAAATAAAATTCCAGATGAACAATGTAGATTAAAACTTTCTCTATAGTTTACCGTCATCCAGTGAGAATACAATTTGGATACACCATATGGACTTCTAGGATAAAATGGTGTTTTCTCGTTTTGAGGAGTATTTTGAACTAAGCCAAACATTTCAGAAGTAGAAGCTTGATAATATTTTGTAGTATTCGATAATTGTTTAATCGCATCTAACAAATTTACGACTCCAATAGAATTTATTTGTGAAGTTGTTATTGCATTATTCCAAGAGTCTCCCACAAACGACTGTGCTGCTAAATTATAAACATGGTCAAATTGCTCTGAGGCAATTAGACTTGCGATAGATGTATGTTCCAATAAATCAATATTGAAGATGTTCACCTCATTTAAAATATCTAGGTATTTTAACCTGAAGTTATCGTTTGATGCAGATCTTCGCTCAAGTCCATAAACTTTAAATCCTTTATCGAGGAGGTATTTTGCTAAATAGGCTCCATCCTGACCAGAGATACCAGTAATTAATGCTTTTTTTGACACTTAATACATTATACATTCTTTGTAAAAATTAAGTATATCAGTTACTACAGTAATTAACCAATAAATTTTTTTAATATATCTAATTTAATATTAATAGTTTTATAGAATATATAGTTTAATTGTTCACATGTTTAAAAAATTTATAATTTTGTTTAAAAGACTTATTCAAATTCAGTTTTATCAAGTTTTTTATTGGATAAGCTGTCGTATAAACAAAAAAAAGATAATTCCCTTATTTAAAACAGACTGCAAACTCATTTATGATCATTATATTAAATCAAGTTATGGCTTTAAATATGATCAAGATTTAATTCACCATAGAGAAAAATTCAACTTTCAAGAATACACTTTTCCTGGCTATTGTAATGTATGTGAGGTTGATACTCACTTTTCTGTAGATATGAAATGGGGAGGTAGAATGGAAAAAAATTTATACATTCATAACCTTAGAGAAAGACTTGAGTGCTCTCAATGTCAATTAAATAGTCGTCAGAGATTAAGCATTTCTATACTTAAGCAAATGATAACCAATCTTAAGCGTAAAGTTTATTTGATGGAGCAAATCACAGTTTACTTTAATTTTGTAAATGAATATTTTAAAAATGCTGAGGTTATTGGAAGTGAGTACTTGTCCTCTAGTCACATAGGTGGATCTTATTATGATGATATTCGTCATGAAGATTGTGAAAATTTGAGTTTCTCTGATAACTCAGTTGATATAATCGTAAGTAATGAAGTTTTTGAACATATTCCAGATCCAGGTAAAGCTTTTAGTGAATGTAATAGAGTTTTAAAAAAAAATGGACAATTTATTTTTACTATTCCTTTTTATTCTGGAACATATGTGTCAGAAATAAGAGCCTTTTTAGATAAAAATGGTGAGATTAATCATATTAAACCAGCTGAATATCATGGAAACCCATTGTCAGAAAAAGGTTCTTTAGTTTTCACGGATTTTGGTTGGGACGTCATTGATACATTAAAGGACAAAGGTTTCAAAAATGTAAGAATTGAAATTTATCAGTCATTTACAAAAGGTTTACTATCCCCTCAGCTAATATTTAGATGCTCAAAGTAAGTATAAATTTCATTGAGAAAACTTAATTGGGACTCTCTTGCAAACTGCTAATCGAATATGATGAGTGAACTCTTTACCATCCTTTTCCTCGTTAAAAATTGCTTTTACCAGTATTTCAGTTTTTTTAGCAGGCACTAATAAGTAAACAATTTTCGTTTCAGATAATATTATTTCTTGAGATCCTATTTCTAAATCTCCAATTTTAAAAACAACATTATAGTTCTTTTCTGGAATAGACACTGCATAAAATCTCAGCAATATTAATCCCATCATTGAACTTTCAGGCAAATGAATTGAGCCTTTTTCAGTATTCATCGACATTGAATAATAGTCTCCGTTTGACTCTTCTAACATAGTCCATTGATCAGGATTAAATATTTTTTCTAAATCATATTTATTTTTTTTGTTAAAGGTTGGTAATTCAATTTTGTCGATACCAACCTCAATATTTTCTAAATATGGAGATTCCACATATATATCATCTAGAAGATTTATTTTGCGTCTAAATAGCTCTATCGAGCGATCAGAGTTAATAGTTTTTCTTACAACTGCCTTCATTGAAGCACCAAACAGTTGCGAAGAATAAACTTTCCCATCTTCTCCAGTTTCTTCATATACTTGATTTAAAAGTTTAGACTGATCGTTTACTAATGCATAAACATTATCTTTAGAGGGCAGGCTAAACTTTAGAGACTGAGCAGTACGATCAAAAGATTCTCTCAAATTTTCAAGTTTTATCTCAATTTCTTCAGCAATACGATCCACCCGCCACTTTTCATTTATGATTTTATTCTCAAAGGCTCCCATAACCGGCACTAAATCTCTTTTTAAAATTTGGACTTTCTGAAAAAAATTCTCATAAACTGACCAAGGAATACGATCGTTTTCTATCATTCCAAATATTTCCTCATCACGCGAACCAATAACCGGAGATGAGATAGTAAACATGAGATTTGAATCATGTACTTTTTTTTCCCATGAACAAAACTTTTCTATGCGATTTGATCTAAATTGATAAAAGCAAAGCTCTCTTTTTACTGGCTCATTAGACAAAATTATGATCCCACCTGGTGCTGTAACTCTTAATAATTCATTTAATACGACTTCAGTTTTCCAAGTATGGTGAACTGAAGATGCAATGTAGACAACATCAAAATGATTATTTGAAAAAGGTAAATCGTGAAAGTCGCATGCAACCAATGTTGCATTTGAATTAATATTTTCCTTTTCTGCTCTAATTTTTCCCATATTTAATGAAGCGGCTGAAATGTCTGTCGCTGTAGTTTTGCAACCATAATCATGATTAATTATATGCATATTGTGGTGTCGGTATGCACCAACTTCTAAAACTCTTAAATCTTTAAATTCTACATCGGAAAAATTTTCTTTTATTGCTTCTTTGATTTCATGAGTCTGATGTCTTACCATTTCAGATACTCTTGGGTCATCGTATTCTAGGTCATACCATGCAATTTCTCCAAATTGGGCTCCAAAAGTATTTAATAAATTTTCTAGAAGTTCCTTATTCATTGATTATATTAACCTTTGATATTTTAAAAAAATGTTTATTTTTCGGCAATACCAGATACTAACACAGAAAATTCAATTATAATAAAAAATTTAATGATATTTTAGTTTTTGTATTTAATTAGCAATCTTAAATATTATTAATTAGTAATAATTTATTAAACTTTACTATAAAATCAATATAGAACATGATCCATTCAAGGGAGTAGATACCATTTTAACATGCCAGAGATAACAATTTTGATGTGTACATATAATGGAAGTCGATTTCTTGAGGAGCAATTAATTTCTATTGAAAATCAAACCTTTAAAAACTGGAATATTATCGTATCTGACGATAAATCAATTGATAAAACAGTAAAAATATTAAAAGAATTTCAGATAAAATGGGGCAGAGAAAAGATGCAAATTGTGAATGGACCTGGAAATGGATTTAGCAAAAATTTTCTTTCACTTTTATGCAATAGCTCATCTAAATCAAGTTATTATGCTTTTGCTGACCAGGATGATATTTGGGATCCAAATAAGTTAACCAAAGGAATAGAATTTCTTTCAAAGGAAGAACCGTCAAATGCATTGTTGTATTGCTCTAGAACAAAGTTAATAGATACTAAAAATAATGTTATTGGCAATTCTCCTTTATTTTCCAAGAAACCATCCATCTTCAATGCTTTAGTTCAAAGTATCGCAGGAGGAAATACGATGATATTTAATAGGAAAACTTTCGAAATAGTCTCACGTATTGGTACAAATGATAAAATTGTAAGTCATGATTGGTTAATATATTTGATTGTTACGTCAGTAAGCGGCAAGGTCAATTATGACAAATGGACATCAGTATTCTATAGACAGCATGAGAATAATAAAATTGGAAATAATATGATGTTCTTTTCGAGAATTAAAAGGATTTTTTATTTTTTAAGGGGTGATTTAAAGAAATGGATTAATCAAAATTTAATTATTTTAAATAAAATAGATGATCAACTTTCACTAGAAGCTAAACAAGCTATTAAACATCTTCAAATAGTTCGTAATTATAGTTGGTTCGAAGTTATAATTAATCTAAAAAAAATTAAATTTTATAGGCAAACATATTTCGGTCATATAGCATTAATAATTGGAATAATTTTTAAAAGGCTGTAATTTTATGACAATTATTGTAACTGGAGGAGCTGGTTTTATTGGCAGCAATTTTGTACTTAACTGGTTTTCAGACACTGATGAGAAGTTAATAAACATTGATGCCTTAACTTATGCTGGAAACAGATCAAATTTAGATATATTTGATCAAGACAAAAGGTATACTTTCATCAAAACTGATATTAACTCGCCAGAGTTTTACGAAGAATTATTTTATAAATTTAAAGTTAGAGCTGTAATAAATTTTGCTGCTGAAAGTCATGTTGATAGAAGTATAAAAAGTCCAGATGATTTTATTAAAACAAATATAAACGGAACATATAATCTACTTGAAGTAAGTAAGAAATATTGGCTTAGCTTATCTTCACAGGAGAAAGCAAAATTCAGATTCTTGCATGTGTCAACAGATGAGGTCTATGGTTCGTTACACGAGTCAGAAAGCCCTTTTACTGAAGAAAATAACTACAAACCAAATAGCCCTTATTCTGCGAGTAAAGCTTCAAGCGATCATTTGGTAAGAGCTTATAATAAAACCTATAAATTACCCTCTCTTATAACTAATTGCTCAAACAACTATGGGCCTTTTCAATATCCAGAAAAATTAATACCTTTAGTAATCAATAATGCTTTACGCAATTTACCAATAACTGTTTATGGCGATGGTAAGCAAATTCGTGATTGGTTATATGTTGATGATCATTGTAATGCAATAAAAGATGTACTGAATTATGGAGTTCCTTTTGAGGTTTTTAATATTGGTGGAAACAATGAAATGCAAAATATTGATATTATTAGATTGATATGTAATAGGCTAGACTTATTGGTTAAAAGAGAAGATGGCATGAAATATGAGCAATTGATAAAATATGTCAATGATAGACCTGGACATGATAAACGATATGCCATTGACTCAAACAAAATACAACAAGCATGTCATTGGTCTCCAAAAGAAACATTTGAAACTGGCATTACTAAAACAGTTCAGTGGTATTTAGATAATCAAACTTGGGTTAATCAAATATATGAAAAAGAAAAGAAAGAGTCTTTTTTAAAGAAATGAAAATTCTAGTCTTTGGAAAAAGTGGACAGCTTGGAAGTCAACTTTTTAGAGATTTCAGAGAAAATAAAGAATTTATCTTTTTAAAAAAAAGCGAAGCTGATTTTTGTAATCCAGATATCTTAAAAAAAATTATTTTTGAAATTAAACCAAAGGTTATAATAAACGCTGCAGCATATACTAATGTTGATTTAGCTGAAAAAGAGAGAGACAAAGCATTCATAATCAATGGAGAAGCACTGCGTATAATCTCGGACGCAGTAAAAGAAATTGATGCTTTATTAATTCATTTTTCAACTGACTATGTATTTGATGGGAAATCTGACAAGCCTTATAAAGAAAATGAAATGACAAATCCAATTAATCAGTATGGCAATTCAAAATTACTTGGGGAGAAATATATAATTAATTCAGGTTGCAAATTCATAATTTTTAGAATTAGCTGGGTTATATCCTCTTCAGGAAACAATTTTATTAGTAAAATATTTGATTTATCTAAAAAAAATAGTGAACTGAACGTTGTCAGCGATCAGATTGGTGTGCCCACCTCAACACATTTTATAACTAGGATTTTAAAAGAATTTTTAAAAGAGAGTTTTCTTAATAAGCAAGAAATATATCACTTAGTTCCTGATGGCTCAACCAGCTGGTATGAAATATCCCAGAAAGTAGTGAGTTTTTTAGAGAGTCAAAATCAAAAAGTATTGTTAAAAAGTAATAATATAAATCCAGTCAAAACTAAAGATTTTAAAACTAAAGCTAGAAGGCCACTTAATAGTTTATTATCAAACGCAAAAATAAAGGAGGATTTAAGTTTAGAATTAGAAAATTGGGAATTGGGATTAAACAAAATCTTAAAAGATTTAACAGAAAACAAATATTAATATATACATCAAGAATATTTTTAAATTAAAACCTTACGTAAAATTAAAAAAGCAAAATTTTGAAAAGGAATTGAATGAGAAAAGGAATTATTTTAGCGGGAGGATCAGGGACACGTCTTTTTCCTAGCACAAAGTCTGTCAGCAAACAACTCCTCCCTGTTTATGATAAACCAATGATCTATTATCCTCTTTCTACTCTCATGCTTGCAAATATAAAGGAGATACTGATTATTAGTACCCCCGAAGACATAAATTTATTTCAGAATCTTTTAGGCAACGGAAAAAACCTTGGTATAAAGTTAAATTACAAGGTGCAAATGAAACCTGAGGGCTTAGCTCAAGCATTAATCATAGCTGAAGATTTCTTAAATGGCCATCCATCTGTGATGATTTTAGGCGATAATATATTCTATGGCACTGACTTTCAATCATCACTTAATAAAGCTAATCGTACTAAGACTGGTGCTTCAATTTTTGCATACAAAGTGAAAGATCCTCACAGATATGGCGTTGTAACATTTAGTAAAAACCGTAAAGCAATTTCAATAAAAGAAAAACCCTCAAAACCTAACTCTGACTATGCTGTAACTGGTTTATATTTTTATGACAAAAATGCCAGTAAGTATGCTAAATCATTAAAGCCGTCAAAAAGAGGAGAGCTTGAGATAACTGATCTAAATACAGTCTATATGAAAAAAAATAAATTATCAGTTAATATAATTAGTAGAGGTAGTGCTTGGCTTGATACAGGCACTCACAAATCTTTACTAGAGGCAAGCACGTATGTCTCTGTACTCGAAGAAAGACAAGGAATTAAAATAGCATGTCCTGAAGAAATTGCCTATAACAAAGGTTGGATCACAAAAAATGAACTTAACAAAATTGCAAAAAAAATAAATAATGAGTATGGCCAATATTTAAAATCGTTAATTAAATAGCTTATGTATATAGAAGAATGTTTTATTAAAGACTTAAAAATTTTAAAGCCTAAAGTATTTAATGATGATCGAGGTTATTTCTTTGAAAGCTACAACAAAAAAATATTTGAGGAAGTAGTAGGAAAACCAATCAATTTTGTTCAGGACAATCAAAGTTTAAGTTCTAAAAATGTTTTACGTGGCCTTCATTTTCAATCTAAGCCTTTCGAGCAAGGTAAATTAGTAAGAGTTATTAAAGGCAAGATATTCGATGTTGCTGTAGATATAAGAAAAAGCTCACAAACATTTAAGAAATGGGTTGGAGTTGAGCTATCTTCAGAAAATAAAAAACAGTTTTGGATACCATCTGGATTTGCACATGGTTATTTAGTTTTAAGTGATGAGGCTTGTATTCATTATAAAACCACAAATCACTACTCAAGAGAAAATGAGAATACAATTATTTGGAATGATGAGAGTATTGGAATCGAATGGCCAAATGCAAACGAAAAAATTTTATCAGAAAAAGATAAAAAAGGACTTATACTTACAAGATCAAATTTATTTAATTAAAGACTATATTATGTCGCAAAATGAAGTGGAGGTTATAATTATTTTGGGACCACATAGAAGTGGTACAAGCTTATTCGCAAAATTTGTATCATGCTATGGTTATGAATTCACAGAAAACTTAATTCCTAAAAATAAATACAATCAGAAAGGTTATTTTGAAGACAAGGACATAATTGACTTTAACGAAAAATTATTGAAATCAGTTAATTTCACTTGGAATAAAAATCAATTTATCGACAATAAGTTGCAAAATAGCAAAATTATTACTGACGTCAATTTAGACTTAGCTAAAAAATTAATCAGAAATAAGCTTTTTCAAAACAACAAAATAATCCTAAAAGATCCCAGATTTTCTATATTAATAAATTTTTGGAAAAAAGTATTTTCTGAAATTCAGGTCAGAACAAAATATATTTGTTTGTTAAGGAATCCAATAGAAGTTTCACTTTCAATGCTTAGAAGAGATACAACAAGTATAACTTACGGTTTATGTTTATGGTCTATTTACATTTTGGAAATTATAAAAAACTGCAATTATAATAATTTTTTATTTATTAGCCTCAATACATTTCAAAATAATCCAGAGAAAACTAAAGAAATCTTAAATAAATATTTGTCAAAAAAACTAGAAAAAGATGAATTTGAAAAATATCTGAGTGATTTCTACTCAAAAGATCTGTTCAGTACTCGTTTAAATGAAAATATTTTAGAGAATGAAATTTTAATTAATAAAGAATTTAGAAATATATACCAATCACTTCTTTCATTGGTAGATGATTATAATGAAGATAATCTTTTTAAAGTTAAACAGAAACTAGACGAGGTAAGAAATAATTTGGATTTGAATAAAAATTTTGAATTACTTGATTGGGAATATGAGAAAATATTATCCGACAATAAAACTAATGATGGGAAATATAATGAAAAAATTAAACAATTTGAAATTGAAAAATCAAAGTCATTAAGAATTATTCAGAATGCTGATAAATCAATTAAAGAAGAAAGCAGGATACTGACGACCCAGCAGAAACGAATAGAAAGAGATCATGAAGAATTAAAAAATAAACTTACCGAATTTGAAGACTATAAAAGTG
>PAFF01000012.1 GCA_002704045.1 Fidelibacterota bacterium | reverse complement strand
GGTTTATGATTTTGATAATGAAGGTGACTGTGAGGCGAGTGGTGATTATACTTGGACAGATGGAGATAATATTCCTGAGCCCCCTACAATTGTTTCTACTGATGCTTTTGGAAATAAATATTGGACAGTCACTTATACTGATGCTGAATGTACTCAGACTAATAGTGATCCTGATCAGTTTACTTGCACTTCACCCATAATTCAAGCAAATTTAATTAATCCTAATGGTGCGGTAAGTGAAGAAGTAAATCTAACTATTACAAGTACTTGTCCAGCTCAATAACAATAAAGAAAGAATATTAATATGTCATTTAACCCACAATTTGCAAAACTTGGAGATATTCTTGTGCATGAGAATATTATTTCTCAAGATACTTTGATGCAAGCATTAGATACTCAAAAGATAACCAAGAAAAAACTTGGAGATATTTTAATAAACAATGGTGACATTAATGAGCATGATCTTGTTAAGGCTTTTTCATTACAAACCGGTCACAAACCACTTTCTGAAGACGAACTTTTTAAGGCTGATGTAGATACAGCAAAACTAATTCCAGAAGATTTTGCTGTTGAGAAAAATATACTGGCACTAAGAATGACAGACTCAATGGTTACAGTTGCAATGGAGGATCCTGAAGATATTTCCTCATTGGATACTATTAAAAAGCTAACTAATAAATCTCCTGATATCTACGTAGCAGCAAAATCAGCATTAGAAAAGGCTATTTCTTTAACATATAACAAAATTAAGCAATCAGGTGAAGTTGAAACCGCATTGTCACAGATTAGTATAGTTAGAGGAGATGAAGAAGATAGTGATGAGTTAGATTTAGCTACAGAAGAAGTTTCTGCTGAAGATGCTCCTTATGTGAAATTAGTAAATGTTATTCTTGCAGAATCAATAAAGGAAGATTCAACTGACATTCATATTGAGCCAGGTAGAACAAATTTATCTGTAAGAATAAGAATAGATGGAGTATTAACTCAAATAATGTCTCCCCCAATGTCTTCATTAAATGGAATAATAACACGTATTAAAATTTTATCAAAATTAAATATCGCAGAACATCGATTACCACAAGATGGAAGAATGAAAATCAAAACAGTTGAAAGAGACGTTGATGTTCGTGTATCTATTTTACCTACAGTTCACGGTGAAAAAGTTGTTTTAAGATTACTTGGAAGTGGAGGAAAAGAACTAACGTTATCTAATCTTGGTTTTCCTGATGATAAATTAAAAAGATTTAGAAAATGGATAAATCAGCCTTATGGAATGATCATTATATCAGGGCCAACTGGTAGCGGTAAATCGACAACTCTGTATGCAGCACTGCAAGAAATATATTCTGAAAGTATAAATATAACAACAGTCGAGGATCCTGTAGAATATCAGATTCCTGGAATAAATCAGATTCAAATTCATGATAAAATCGGGCTAACTTTTTCTCGCTCTCTACGATCAATACTTCGTCAAGATCCAGATGTATTACTAATTGGAGAAATAAGAGATGAAGAGACAGCAAACATAGCAGTTAAATTTGCTTTAACAGGTCACTTAGTTTTCAGTACAGTTCACGCTAATGATGCTCCATCAACAATTGCTAGATTATTAGATCTTGGAATTCCTCCATTTTTATTAGGATCTTCATTAAACTTAGTTATGGCTCAAAGATTAGTTAGAACGATTGATAAGAATGCGAAAGAGGAGTATACGCCAAGTGATATTGAACTTGAAAGAGCTGGATTAAGCAAAGAAGATGCTCAAAAAACAACCTTTTATAAGGGTAAACCTACTAATGAAAATCGTCAATCAGGTTATAAGGGACGTACTGCCATTCATGAAATTCTTGAAGTAAATAAAGAGATGAGACAATATATTTTTGATGAAAAAAATGCAAACGATATATATAATCTTGCTAAAGAACAAGGAATGACTCCGCTTAGAGATGCTGCAATAGGAAAAGTAAAATCAGGAGAAACAACTATTGAAGAAATTTTAAGAGCAACAGTTGAGGATAATTAATGTCTGAATTTTCGTATATTGCTAGAACAGAAGATGGTTCTAGAAAGGAAGGTTTATTAGAAGCAAAGAACTATAACGCTGCAGCCGAAATGCTTCAAAATAAACAGCTTGTAATAATTAAATTATCAGAACGAGATGCCTCATTTGATTTTATGGGTCCATTCTTAGAACGGATTAATACATCAGTAGACAAATTCAAAAATAGTATTCCATTGACAACTATAGTATTCTTTACTAGGCAATTATCAACAATGTTTTCAGCAGGACTGACAGTTGAAAAATCTTTATATTTTTTATCAAAGGAAGAAAAAAATAAAAAATTTAAAAAAATATTAAATAATATTGAAAAAAGTATTCAACGTGGTTCTCTCTTATCTGATGCTTTATTAAAACATAAGGGAACATTTTCTAATCTTTATATATCTTTGATAAAAGCTGGTGAAGTTAGTGGTAAGTTGTCAGAAACTTTAGAAGAGCTTTCTTTATATTTAGAAACCGTTGAAGATACTCAACGTAAAGTTAAATCTGCTATGTATTACCCTATTTTCATTATTATGTTTTTAGGTATTGTTTTATTTGCAACTTTTTCTATTCTTATTCCACAATTCTCGTCTGTTTATGAAACGCTAGGCTCTGAACTACCAGCATATACCACAATGCTTGTAGATTTTGGTGAATGGTTTAATAATAATCTATTTTCTGTATTATCTACAGGTTTCTTAACATTTATTGGAATATGGATTTTTACATTAACCGATACAGGTTTACTAATTAAAGATAGAATTTTACTTAAGTTACCTATTCTTGGGAAATTAATAGAGCAAAATATAATGGCTAAATTTTCAAAAACTTTTGGAATTTTGACTGGTGCTGGTGTATCTGTTTTAGAAACTATGCAACTAATTGGTCGTGTAGTTGATAATAGACATTATGAGCTCGCTCTTATCGACGCATCTAAAAATATAGAAAATGGATTGAATATTTCAGCGGCATTGAGAGAAACTGGAATTTTCCCATCTATTTTACTTCAATTATTATCAACTGGTGAAGAAACTGGAGAAATTGATAATTTAGCATTGAAAGCATCTACATTTTATACTAAACAAGTCAATGCTATAGTAGATAGACTTACTTCGTTATTAGAACCATTAATGATCATTTTAGTTGGCGGTGTAATTGGATTTATTATTGTCGTATTGTATTTACCTATTTTCCATTTTGGATCAGCATTAGCATTTTAAATTAAATGTGATTTTTTTATACTTTATTCTAGGTAGTATTTTTGGAAGTTTTTATAATGTTGTTATCTTTAGACTGCCAAAAAATCTTTCAATAATTACACCCCGATCTCATTGCTTTAATTGTAAAAAAACTATTCCATTTTATTTAAACATACCCATTTTAAGTTATTTGATATGTCGGGGAAATTGCTTTTACTGTAAATCTAAAATATCAGTTCAATATATATTGATAGAAATATCTACAGGTATTTTATGGTCATATGGATTCTTAAATTATAATTTTGAAACTGCAATTTTATTTTTGTGGATAACTGGAATCTTGAGTATTATAGCTGTTATTGATTTTAAATATTATATCATACCCACATCTTTGATTTTTTTAGCATTTTTTGGTTTAATAATTTATAATATAATTTATTCAGCTAACTTAAAGGATTCAATTGTTGGATTATTATTTGGATTGAGTTATTTAGGTGGAACAGCATTTATCACATCAAAAATTTTTAAAAAACAGACTTTAGGTTTTGGTGATATATTACTAATTATCATTTTAGGTACTTGGCTAGGTTTGATAAAAGTAGCAATTACAATTTTTTTAAGTGCTGTAATAGCTCTAATAGTTTGGATAATGCTGTCAATTAAAAAGGGGTTTAAAATAAATTATAAATTACCTTTTGGATTTTATCTATCAATCACAAGTATAATTGTCTATATTTTAAAGTTTGACTATAATTTATTTTTCTAATTGTCTATTTCTTTCAAATAAAATAGCACTAACCGCTGCAGAAACATTTAACGAATTAATCTTACCTTTCATTGGAATTGTTGAAATAAAATCACAATTATCAAGCAATAGTTTTCTTATTCCTTTGCCTTCACTACCAATAATTATAACTACTTTTCCCTTATAATCAATATCATACCATTTTTTTGCTTCAATACTATTTTCAAAGCCTATAACCCAAAAACCCTGTTTTTTTAGTTTCATTAATAACTGATGTGCATTTCCGCAAGAATATAAATTTTGATTGATAAATGCTCCTTGACTTACTTGAATAACTGAATCAGTTACTCCAACACTATGTCTATCTGGTACAATGATTCCATTTATTCCTGCACATTCTGAAGTCCTTATAATTTGCCCTAAATTTTGAGGATCAGTAATTCTGTCTAATAATAACAAACATTGATTACCAATTGTATTTGAAAAATCAGGTAAATCAATTAAAATTTTTCCTTTAAAATTAATAACTATACCTTGCGTTCTGAATTCATCAAATTTTTTAGAAAATAATTCTTTATTAAAAATCTTACATATTTTTTTATTATCATTTATTAAATCTTGAATTTTATTATTTTTCCAAGCTAATGAATTTTCTAATATGAAAATATTAATTATTTCATACTTATCTGATTTTATTAAAGATATTGAATTATTTAATCCATGGATAAAATAATTACTTTTTGTTTCTTTTTTTGAAAATTTAGGTCTTTTAAATTTATTTTTCATAATTTTACGCTAGTAAATTAAGTTTATTATTTAAATAATAAATAGTATAATAACTTGTGAATAAAATAAGAATAGATAAATGGTTATGGGCAGTTAGAATTTTTAAAACTCGTTCAATATCTAGAACAGCATGCTCAAAGGGCAAAATAAAGATAAATGGTAAAAGTGTGAAACCTTCTTATAGTATAACTGTTAAAACAATTATCGACGTAAGAAAAAGATACATTAATCATAGATATGAAGTTATTGATCTGATTGACAAAAGAGTTAATGCTAAATTAGTCAACAACTATTTGAATGATATAACACCAAAAGAGGAAATAATAAAAAATGAAATAAATTTTTCATTATCAACTTTTAGAACTAAAAATATAAAAGGAAGACCTACTAAAAAAGATCGAAGACAGATGGATAAAATAAAATCAAAAATAGAAAATATTTAATGTTTACTGGAAATTTAAAAATTAGTTTTATTTTAAAAATATTAATTATTAGTTTATTTTGTAATTGTGCCTATCTCTCCTCTCATGGTACAGCTTACTTAAATGCAAAAAAAGCATATAGTGTTGGAAATTATGAAAAAGCAATAAATGATTGCATAATTTCTTTACGGTATAAAGATACGTACAAACCATCAATTGAATTATTACAAAATATATTTCCATTAGGTATAGATTTTCACAATAAAAATATTGAACGTTTAAAAATCTCTCGTGATTATTATAAATGGGATTCAATCGTTATAGAACTTAAAATTTTACTAAAATTAATAGATGATATTGAATCATTGAACTCTAAAATTAAAAATGAAATTCTAAAATATTCGAATACTAGAGATTATTTTATCGAACTAGAGAAAGCTAATGATAATGCTGCCAAAGCTCATTATAACTATGGTTTATCAAAAATGGAAAATGAAACTAAACATGATTATAAAGTTGCTGCTATTTCTTTTAAAAATGCTCTTAAATTTGTACAAAACTACAAGGATAGCCAAGAATTATATGAGGACTGTAGAAAATTAGCATCAATAAAATTAGGTATTTTCCCATTTAAAAATAAAACTGGTAAAAAGAAATACTCATCAATTTCACAAAATATTTCAACCAACGTTTTATCCAAATTTTTTAATGATGATAACTTGATGGAATTTATAGATATCATCAACCGAGATAAAATCGACCTAATAATTAAAGAACAAAAATTATCACATTCAGGTTTAGTTGATAATTCTCAAAAAATTCAACTTGGAGAAATAAATGGCATAAACATGATGGTCACTGGAGAAATCAATCAAATTATTGTCAATAATCCAAAGAAAATAAGTGAAAAACAAAAGTTAAATAAAAAAATTATTAATAAAACAACAACCTATACTGATGCAAAAGGTAAAATAAAAAAGAAATACACTTACAAGACTGTTAGAGGTACTGTAACTCACCACAAGCAAGAATCCTCAGCAAAGGTTAATGGAACTTTTAAAATTATCGATACCGAAACAGCTCAAGTCATTTCTGGTGGCAATATTGAAGGAATATACAATTATAGTTATGATTGGGCAACATTTAACGGAAATGAAATGGTTCTAGACTATAGATGGAAAAAAAAAATGAAAAAAAATGCTGAAATACCTCCAAATAAAGAAGAAATTATTAATGAAGCTTTAGAAAATATTACTGAAAATTTATATAACCAAATTAAATCATCAATTCAATAAATTTATTTCTTGTATCGTTTTCTGTATTTTTCAACTTTTTGATCCATTTCATCAAATAATTCAGTAGTTCGCATTAAAGTATATAATTTTTCATCATCTTTAATTTTTTGTAATAATTTTTTATTTGCCGCATTTTCATCCCATTCTACCATGACATATGCTCTATATATTCTTTTATTATTACTTTTTTCTTCTTTTATCTCTTTTTGAGTTACTTTCCAATCCTTTAAACTTGTAGTAATTACTTGTTCTTGAGTTTGTGAAAAACGATCTATAAGTTCTGAATTCATTCCTAAACCAGTTTCTTCTTGTGCACGTTTTACTAAACCATTCATTTCCGAACTAACCATTGATGCTAAAGTTTGTGCTGCATCTAATCTAGCTTTGTTAATCGCAAGTTGTTGATCTTGACTTGTAGCAGTTGAAGCAGCATACCTGTAACCCTCTTTTTCAGGTGTTTTCAGAAACCATTCAGGTGCACTTTTCAATGTTTTACGGGATACTTCTGGGGATAAATCAGGACCTTTTTTACTTCCACAACCAGTAATAATAATTAATGTTAAAGTTAAAATAATTTTACCAAATAATGTTTTCATGTTGATTTTTTCCTCCTTTATTTAAGGCAACATATAATATCCTACTCATTTAACTATAATATGTTTCTAATTTTATTAAATTTTAGAATAATAAAGAAAAAGGGGCTCAAAGCCCCATTTCCCATTTGTGTTCGTCTTTAACGAATTAATCTCTCTCTAATTTTAAATAAAATAACATTATAAAAGCAATATTTTTATTCAATACCTAAAACCATATTTACTAGTAAAACTATGTCTAGGACATTATTAATATTATCTCCATTAATATCAGCAACAGGTAAAAAATCATTATCCAAAATAAAATTAATTAAATTGACAATATCTAAAATATTAATTTGATTATCATTATTTATATCACCTAATTGATTTGAATCAGAATAAAACTTATAAATTCGGTTATTAGCGCAAATAAGTAATTCACTATCTTCATCCAAACCAAAAGATGTAATATTTAAATCTGAATTTATAATATGCTCACTTATAATTGAATCATCATTATCAATATTAGATAGATACCAAATATCACCAGTACACCAGTCACCATAAATGTATTTCCCCCTTAATTGCCATAAATCGTCTCCTCTATAAACATAACCTCCAGTTATTGAACAAACACCTTCCACGTATAATTCATATTCAAAAATTGGTAACTCAAGACCATCAGTATTGCATTCATTTGATGGAGAATAGCATTGATTACCCTCCATAATTTTCCATCCATAATTTAAACCTGATTGTATTAAATTTATTTCTTCGTATGAATATTGACCAACATCAGCTCCCCAAAGTTTACCGGTTACTTGATCCCAAGAAAATCTCCAAGTATTTCTTAAACCATATGCATAAATTTCAGGCCTAGCTTCATAACCTAAAAATGGGTTATCATCTGGTATACTATAACTTAAATTAGAGTCGGTATTATCAACGTCAATACGAATAATAGAACCTAGTAATGTATTTAAATCTTGTCCATTTTCATCTGGGTCGCCTGCTCCACCTCCATCACCAAAAGAAATATATAAATAATTATCAGGTCCAAAACCCATTTGACCACCATTATGGTTATAGTATGGTTGATTGACTTCTAAAATTATATTTGATGACTGATAATTTGCTTCATTTGGATTATCTTGACTAACCTGATACCTAGCAATAACATTTCTACGGGGGCTATATTTTGTATAATTAACATAAAAATATCCATTTTCACTAAAATTTGGATGAAATGCTAAACCTAATAATCCCTCTTCAGTATAACCAGTTCCTTGATCAACAATATTTCTTATATCTAAAAATGGAAAAGAATTATTAGTACTAATATTATTTTCAAAAACTAGAATTCTTCCTGGT
>PAFF01000011.1 GCA_002704045.1 Fidelibacterota bacterium | reverse complement strand
TAGATTTTGTTGGTTTAAATATTAATGATGACGGTACTGGTTTTATTAATATTGATATATTGAATTCAATAAATATTACGGGGTTTCAATTTGATATCAGTGGTATAAATATTATAAATGCGTCAGGAGGAGCTGCAGAAAATAGTGGATTCCAATTAACTTCAAATGAAACTACTGTTAGTGGGTTCTCATTTACTGGAAATGTTATCCATTCAAATGCTAATGAATATAGTATGTTGACTACATTGTCATTTGAAAATGGAGCAGGTGAAGTATGCATGTCCAATATAATGGTTGCAGCTGAAGCTAGAAGTAATGGATTTATTCCTTCAATTAATGTTGTTACTCCTAGTTGTGAATTCATTGAACAAGATGTAGTATTAGGTTGTATTGATATATGTGCAAATAATTTTAACCCAATGGCTAATTTTGATGATGGATCCTGTGACTATTTAAGTCCTGATTTAAATGGTGATGGTGATATTAATATTCTTGATACTGTAAGAATGATTGAAATTATCTTGAATAATTAGAAACTATTAATTATTAAAACTACTTTTTTTATATAAATTAAGGATATGAATTACTACACTAAAAATAAAGAAAATATACATTATTGGGATTTATTACTTTCGATGGTTGATCAATGTATAGACATTTCTTTAAATCATTCCCAGAGTGGGCATCCTGGTGGCTCTAGGTCTAAAGTACCTATTTTGTTATCTACATTATTATCAGGTGTTATGAAATGGGACATTAGAAATCCTGGATTAACTTTTGGTGATCGTTTTGTATTAATAGCTGGTCATACAAATCCTGTAGTATATTCAACATTGGCAGTTTTAAATGAAGCTTTAAGGATTAAATATGATCAAACAAAAAATAATATATATCTTAATCCTATGGGCTCTGATTTTACATTAAACTATAAAGATCTACTCAATTTAAGAAGGAGGGATGGACTCCCTGGTCATGCAGAAATGGAAGGAAAAACACTGTTTTTCAAATTTAATACAGGACCATCAGGACATGGAGCCGCGCCAGCTGCCGGTCAAGCATTTGCATTAAAATACTCTGGTGCTGAAAATACACGAGTTTTCGCTTTTGAGGGTGAAGGAGGCTTGACAACTGGAGTAACGCATGAAGCTCGTATTTCTTCCTATGGTTTAGGACTTGGAAATTTAGTTTATGTTATAGATTGGAATGATTATGGTATTGATAATAGACCTTTCAGTAATATAAAGGCTGGTACTCCAAAAGATTGGTTTAAACCGTATGGTTGGAAAGTTGAAGGAACAGAAAACGGAGATGATTGGAAATCAATTTTAAATGCTTATACAAATCTTTTTAATCGTGAAAATCTAAATGAGCCAAAAGCTATTTGGGTGAAAACAAGAAAAGGTAGAGGGTATTTAAAATATGATAGTGCTAGTCATGGTTCCCCACATAAAAGAAACTCAGAAGAATTTTGGTCATTAAGAAAAGAATTTTCTAAAAAATATAATCTTACATTTAAATATTTAGATGAGCCTGCATTTAAGGATAGTCAACAAAACAAAAAGCAAATGCAAGATTGTCTTGAAACAGTAATGTCTCTTTATGAAAAAACTCCAGGTTTTGTTGATTACGTTGCTAATAGATTACTAGAAATCGCTGAATCCATAAATGATAATGTTAATACTCGTCAAAATTTTACTAAAAATCCATTATCTGATTCATCTATTTTTGATTTTCATAAATATCCAAAAAATTTATTTAAAAAACCCGGTGAATCAGCTCCAAATAGACAAGCTTTTGGAGATTTTGGTTCCTGGCTTAACACATATTCAAAAAATAATTATGGTAGGCCACTCGCATTGGTTTGTTCAGCTGATCTTGCTGGATCAACAAATATAGCTGGATTTAGCAAGGGATGGGAAAATGAAGATGATTTTGGAATGTATCATCATACAAAAAAACCAAAAGGAACTCTTTTGCCGCAAGGAATAACTGAATTTGCTAATGCTGGATTAATGACAGGAATTAGTACTGTTAATTTTTCTGATAATCCTTATTCAGAATTTAACGGTTACATTACAGCTTGTAGTACTTATGGATCTTTTTCATACTTAAAATATGGTGCATATAGATTATTTAGTCAAATTGCACAAGATTCTCAATTAAAGGTTGGAAAAACTATTTGGGTAGCGGGACATTCTGGACCTGAAACTGCTGAAGATAGTAGAACTCACTTTGGAATTTTTGCTCCTGGTGTGACTCAGTTGTTTCCCGAAGGTAAGGTTGTTAATCTACATCCTTGGGAGTATAATGAAGTACCAGTGATGCTTGCTGAATCATTAAGACAAGATATTCCAATAGTTGTTTTGCATTTAACTAGACCTCCAATTAATATTCCTGATCGTGAGTTATTAGGTATGCCATCTCATTTCGAATCTGCTAAAGGTGCATATGTAATTAAAGAATACGATTCTAATCGTCCAAAAGATGGCGTTATCATAGTTAGAGGGACTAGTGTAATAAACGAATTGACTAAAATATTACCAGAAATTAATAAATCTAATTTTCCAAATATAAAGATAGTAGCTGCTTTATCATGGACATTGTATAATATACAAAATGAAACATACAAAAAATCAGTTTTGAGTGATGATGATTGGTTTAATTCTATGATAATTACAAATACATCCATAAATAATATGGTACATTGGATTAAACATCCATTGATGAAAGAATTCTCTTTGTCACCTGATTGGGATAATAATTGGAGATTCGGAGGAAATCTGATTGAGGTTATTGATGAGTCTCATTTATCTTCAAAATGGCAAATGAAAGCAATTCTCCATTTTTGTAAAAGCAAAAAATATAGATTTGAAAAATTGGAAAATATGTTACCATCATTTGATGAAAAGTCTGCTGAGGTATAGTGGTTCAAGACTTTTCAAAAAGATTAGATTGTTTAGGAACCGAAACAGCATTTTTAGTTTCTAAAGATGCTAATGAATTTGCGTCAAAAGGAAACAAAATTTATCCATTCCATTTAGGTGATATTAATATAACTACCCCTAAAAATATTATTGAAAAATCAGAATTTGCAATGAAAGACGGTAAAACAGGTTATGTTCCTTCAGAAGGAATACCAGCATTGAGAGATGCTCTTGCAGAAAAATTAGGCGATGAAAGAAATATTAATCTTACAAGAGATAACATTATAGTTCAGCCTGGAGGTAAACCAGTTATTTTAAAGTTTATTCATTCTCTAATGGATCCAGGTGATCAAGTATTATATCCTAATCCTGGTTACCCAATATATGAAAGCCAAATTGAATACAATGGTGGAATAGCTAGACCATATACATATAATTTAAGTAATAGTGGATTTTCTATTGATAAAAAACAATTAGAAAATTCAATTAGTAGTAAAACAAAAATTTTAGTTTATAATAATTACCAAAACCCAATGGGTAGTGAATCAAGTGAAGAAGAAATGAATTGGATAGCCGATTTTGCAATCAAAAACAACTTATGGGTTTTGAGCGATGAAGCTTATTTCAACATTCAATATTCAGGCACCCCTAAAAGTATAATTTCAATTCCAGGAATGTTTGAAAGAACAGTAATTTTATTTACATTTTCTAAAACATATGCCATGACAGGGTGGAGGCTTGGAGCTGCAGTTGGACCAAAACCTTTAATGAAGTACTTTTCAAAGTTAAGCGTTAATGACGAATCTTGCACAAATCATTTCATTCAATATGGCGGTATAGAAGCTTTGCAAGGAAATCAAAATGGCGTTGATAATATTTTGACGAAGTTAAAAAAAAGACGTGACCTTTTATCTAAAAAACTAAAACAAATTAATGGTATTAATTTATATGTACCAAATTCTACCTTTTATCTTTTCCCTGAAATAACAGATATTTATGATAAAATGGGTGCAAAATCTTATGAAGACTTTAGAAGAAAAACTTTGCTTAATACTGGAGTAGCTTTTTGCACTAGAGAACATTTTGGAAGAGTTGATGATAATGAATCGAGAAAGTTTATTCGTTTTGCTTACTCAGGAATCAATTGCGATCAAATTGATGAAGGGATTGATAAACTTTCAAAATTTTGGACTCAGTTATAATTTTAAGTTTGTTTTAAACAAATTTAACCACATTTTTTAAATATTAATAATATTTGAAATTAATTTTAATATAAAACAAAAAAGCCTAGTTTCGTAAAGAAATCTAGGCTTTTGAGCGGGATGAACGGGACTCGAACCCGCAACTTCCTGCGTGACAGGCAGGTGCTCTAACCAATTGAACTACCACCCCTTAATTATTTAATCTATAAATCTATATACAATTGAAATTGGTAATATAACACAGTAACCAATAATCAGTATTATGGGAGAGAGCTTTACTGAAATAAAACTGGTAGTCTCGCCATAAGACATTAATAAATAACCTGCTAAAATTACAACAATACCTATGCAAAAAAGCAAGTAATTCTTGTAACTAAAATCCCAGTTAGTAAAAAAAGTTGTTTTATCCTGATTTTTGTTACTCATAAGTTATTAAATTTAGAAGCTTTTATTTTTCTATGGCAACACTTTTTATATTATTAAAATAACGATCTTCATTTAATGGACAGATATTTACAGATATTCAAAACAAATTATATATCATTTTTTTATATGTTATTCTTTCTAACGTTTTTATCCATTATAAGTTATGTAATAATAACTTCAAGTAAGTTTAATTATCCAAATGATGATAAGCTAGTTGTCATAGAAAAAGGCTCTTCTATGCAAGATGTAATTAGTATCTTTAACAAAAATAAATGTGAATATAATGAATTGTTTTTTTCTTTTAGTATGCGACTTACAGGGAACCACAGAAAAATAAAATCTGGAAGATACAATTTTAATGGTATTAGTAATTTAGGTTCATTGATAAGAGTGTTAACTACGGAATCAGCAGATAAAATTAAAGTGACATTAATAGAAGGGTGGACCATTGATAAAATAGCAGATAAAATAAATGAAAAGTTAGATATAAATATTGATGTATTTAAGTCACTATGCCAAAACTATAATTTTATCCACTCTCTTGGTATAAAATCTTTATCTCTTGAAGGATTTTTATTCCCTGATACATATGTTTTTTTAAAATCATACACAGAAGAAGATATAATTACTGTATTAGTTAATAATTTTTTTAAAAAATATAAAAAGGCTGTAGCTGTTTCTGATAAAAGCAAATATACGATGGAGGAGTTAATAACTTTAGCATCAATTATTCAAGGTGAATATATGATTCCTCATACAGATGAGCTTTCATTGATTTCATCAGTATACCATAACCGGTTAAATAAAAAAATGTATTTACAAGCAGATCCAACAATACAATACATTTTACCTGGTGATAATAGAAGATTATATAATAAACACTTAAAAATTGAGTCTCCATACAATACATATAAATACAAAGGACTTCCTCCTGGGCCGATAAATAATCCAGGGTATGATGCAATTTTAGCTGCTATTAATCCAAAAAAAAGTGAACTTTTATATTTTGTAGCAGATGGGGAGGGTCGTCATATATTTACTAAAACAAATAAAGATCATAACAGAGCAAAAAATAAATTGAAAAAAAATAGAAAAAGGTTTTAATGGATTATCTAAAAAATTTAAATGAAATGCAAAAAATTGCTGTAACTAGTTTTGGAAAGCCGATTTTGATTTTTGCTGGAGCAGGTAGTGGAAAAACAAGAGTTCTAACTCATAAAATAGCTTATTTAGTAGATCAAATGGGAATGCCACCTGAGAACATTTTAGCTGTAACATTTACTAATAAAGCAGCAAAAGAAATGAAAAATAGGGTAGATTCACTGATAAATGGTTTTGATGTTTCCAAAATTAATATTGGAACATTTCACTCTATATCTGCTCTTTTTTTAAGAAAAAACATTTATTTATTAGGTTATGAGCCAGGTTTTAGTATCTATGATCAAGATGATTCATCAAAATTAGTTAAAAACGCCATTAAATCATTAGATCTAGATACCAAACAATATAATTTTAAAAATATATCATATTTAATTAGTAGTTTAAAAAATAAAATGATATATCCAAATGAGTATGAAAAAATTACTTCAGAATATAGAGAAATAAAAATTGCAAAAATTTATGAAAAATACCAAAATGATTTAAAAGAAAGCAATGCAGTAGACTTTGATGACCTTTTGCTTTTACCATTAGAGATATTTGAAAAATTTCCTGAAAAGTTGTTAGAATACCAAAAAAAATATCAATATGTATTAGTTGATGAGTACCAAGATACTAACAAGCCTCAATTCAAATTTATTTCATCTATAACCGAAAACCATAAAGAAATTTGTGTAGTTGGAGATGATGATCAATCCATTTATGGTTGGAGGGGAGCAGACATTCAAAATATACTAGATTTTGAGAAATCATTTTTGAATGCTAAAATAATAAAGTTAGAACAAAATTATAGATCTACATCAAATATATTAAATGCAGCACATAGTGTTGTATCTAAAAATTTAAATAGAGCCAACAAAAAAATATGGACAGATAATAAGAAGGGTGAGTTAATTAAAATTATTGAATGTGTAGATGAACAGAACGAATCATTAAAACTTCTTAAAAATTTAAAAAAAATTAAAGATGATAATAAAAGTAAATTTAGTGATTTTTCAGTTTTGTATAGAACAAATTCGCAATCAAGAATTTTAGAAGATTATTTGAGAAGAAACGCAATTCCTTATGTGATTGTAGGAGGTGTTAAATTTTATGATAGAAAAGAAATTAAAGATGTAATAGCCTATTTAAGACTTATAGTAAATAATTCTGATCTAATAAGTTTCGAAAGAATAGTAAATTTCCCAGTAAGGGGTGTAGGAAAAACATCAGTAAAGAAAATAATTGATTATGCTAATGAAAAATCAATAAATGTTTTTGATTCGCTCAAAAATTTAGGTGAAATAAACATTGGACAGAAACAAAAAAAGAGCCTTAAAATTTTCCGAAAATTAATTGAAGAAGCTTCAGATAATTCAGATAAATATGATATTTTGTCAATAGTTAAGGAATTGATTAAAAGTATAGGTTTAAAAGAATATTATTTAGATCAAGGAACCGACGATTCGTACGATAGATGGTCTAATGTTAACGAACTTATAAATAGTATTGAAGATTATACAAATAAATTTCCTGATCTTAAATTAATTGATTTTCTTGAAGAAGTTTCACTTTTAAGTGATATAGATCGATGGAATGATGAATCTGATGCCGTAACTCTAATGACTTTGCATAGTGCTAAAGGACTTGAATTTCCTTATGTTTTTATTGCAGGTGTTGAAGAAGGTCTTTTCCCTTTGTACTCTAGTATTGATGATGTTGAGCAACTTGAAGAAGAAAGAAGGCTATTTTATGTTGGTGTTACAAGAGCTGAAAAGCAAATTTTGCTTTTTCATTCAAATTCAAGAAGAAGGTTTTCTGGAGAAAGAGTGCCTACTATTAAATCTCGTTTCATAAATGAAATTCCTGATAAATATTTAGACTACGAAAAAAGGTCTTTTATTGAAAACAAGGTGCCACATTTATCATATAATGAAAAAAATACGAGTGAAACCTTTATTGAGGGAGATAGAGTATTGCATAAAGTCTTTGGACGGGGACGAGTTTTAAATGTGCAAGGAATAGGAGGTGAATCAAAAGTAACCATATCTTTTTCAGGTAATCAAATTAAAAAATTTATTTTAAAATATGCTAATCTTGTAAGGATATAAGTCAAAGTTTACTGGTAATTTGGTCTCTTACTTTTTCGAGTAATTCGTCTTTGTTTTCTAAATTATAAGTTACAGTATCAATTTCTTTATGAAAGTAGATATCTACCTCATGTTTTGGATTAATTAGCAATGTTGTTTTATTTAGTACTTTATCTGCCCCCTTTATTGTAATTGGTAAAATAGGTAACCCTGATTCGACTGCAATGATGAAACAACCTTTTTTAAATGGTTTTATTTTTTCCTTATAAGATCTTGTTCCTTCTGGATAAACCAAAAGAGAATTATTGCTAAATTTAATTTTATTAATTGCTTTATTAACTGATTTTTTCGCTTTATTTTTATTTTCCCTATCAACTTCAATCATACCAGAAGATTTCAATATTAAACTAAAAATTGGAATTTTGAAAAGTTGTTTTTTTGCAAGGAATACCACAGGTTTATTAATTATAGATAACGCAATAGGAATATCTAAAGCACTTTTATGATTTGAGCAAAATATATATCTTTTATTTTTAATATTTTCTTTTCCGTGAATATTTAAATTAATACCAGAAAAGTAAATAATAGTTTTAGCCCAATATAATTCACAAAACTTAAAAACCCTATTTCTTTTGTCAGTCCAATTTAAACCAATAACTAAAGTACCAAATGAAAAAGTTGTAATCCAAGTTATTAAAATAAATGATATTGATTTTATTTTTTTCATAATGATTATCAAAATTAATTATATTTGATAGTCATTTTATATAAAATAAAAAGTTAAATGCAAACAGTAATAAAAAAATTTAAAAAAAACTTGCAAGAAGAAAACCTCAAAAGTACTCCACAACGCTTAGCTATTTTAGAAGAAATGATGAAGACTGATGAACACCTTGAATGCGAAGAGATTTTATTAAAATTAAAAGAAAAAGGAAACAAGGTTTCTAGAGCTACGCTCTACAGAACAATGGATATATTAGTTAAATATAAATTTGTTAGAAAATTAGAAATTGGTGATGGTCGAGTTAGATATGATAGCAACTTAGTACATGGTAAAAGAAACCATGACCATATGATATGTCTTGATTCTGGCGATATAATAGAATTTTATAATGATAAAATTGAAAAATTACAAAATGAAATAGCAGAAAAGAATGGTTACAAAATTATAAGACGCGTGCATCAACTCTTTGTAAAAAAGGTTTAAAATTATTCCCAGCCAAAGAATTTTTTTATATTTCTGTAATCTTCTATATTTTGTGTTAAATCAAATGGTATTTTATAAGCCTTTACCCAACCTTCAATCATTAACTGGTACCCCATTTGATAATAGTCAACCAAAGAATCAAAAGAAGCTGCGCCTTCAAGTGTATTATCAGTATTAACTTTTATAAGTTCAAGCATGAAGTTTACCTGTAATAAATATGGATTATGTTTTAAAGGTTGTATCTTTTCTTTAAATTTTAATAAAGATTGCTTAGGATTTCCATCATATTCTCCCATCATGACATGAAGTAAGTCATGATTTTCTGCTAAAAATATATAGACGTTAATTAAATGTTTTGTATCATTGGCAAGTTCTGAATTTTGCTTGCTTTTTGCTTCAACTGTTTTATCGTTTCAGGCATTCGCAAACAATAATAAAAATACAATGTATATTAACCTCATTATAACCTCAATTTATGAATGATTAATTTAAATGAGAATCATTCTCAATTAAAATATAAAAATTTAATCATAAAAAAAATGTAATTCATTAATAAATTTAATATATGAAAAAAGAATATTTAAGAAACTTTTGCATTATTGCGCACATTGACCATGGTAAGTCTACACTAGCTGATAGATTGTTAGAAAGCACAGGTACCATTAATGATAAAGATATGCAAAACCAGGTTTTAGATGATATGGACCTTGAACGTGAGAGAGGAATTACAATAAAATCACATCCCATACAGATGCAATACAAACATAGTGATGGTTTGAATTATACATTCAATTTAATTGATACTCCTGGTCACGTTGATTTTACTTATGAGGTGTCGAGAAGTTTAGCAGCTTGTGAGGGAGCATTACTATTGATTGATGCATCTCAAGGAGTTGAAGCTCAAACTGTAAGTAACGCATATTTAGCAATTGAAAATGATCTTGAGATCATACCAGTTATAAATAAAATAGATATGCATAATGCCGATGTTCAATCTGCAAAAGATCAAATCGTTGAATTATTGGGTTGTGAAAAAGAAAAAATAATAGCAATCAGTGCTAAAAATGGTATTGGAATTCAAGATGTGTTTGATGCAATTATTAATTTTGTTCCACCACCAGAAATAGTTGAAACAAATAAACCTCGAGGATTGATTTTTGATTCAACTTTCGATCAATATAGAGGAGTAATTCCCTACATTCGTATGGTAGATGGGTATTTAGAAAAAGGGATGAAAGCTAAATATTTTTCAAATGGTGTTTATCATGAAATTACTGAGGTGGGTATTTTAAAATTAAATAAAACTCCTGTCAAAAGATTGGAAGCAGGGAATGTAGGTTACATAATTACAAATTTAAAAAATGTTAAAGATATTCGCGTTGGTGATACTGTCACAACTGTAAATAATGAAGCGAAAGAACCATTAAAAGGATATAGACCCATTAAGTCAATGGTTTTTAGCGGATTATACCCTATAGATTCAAATTATTATGAGGATTTAAGAACTAGTTTAGAAAAATTGCAATTGAATGATTCTGCATTAACATTTGAGCCTAATACCTCTGTAGCATTAGGATTTGGTTTTAGATGTGGATTTTTAGGCCCACTTCATATGGAAATTGTACAAGAAAGATTAGAAAGAGAGTTTAATTTAGATCTTATTACTACTTCCCCTAATGTAAGATATCAAATATTTTTGAAAAACGGAGAACAAATATGGGTTGAAAATCCATCTGAAATGCCTGAAGTAGGATCAATTGAATCAATTAAGGAACCTTATATTAGAGCTGAGATTTTGATTCCACCTAATTTTATTGGACCTGTAATGAAATTAGCTGTTTCAAGGAGAGCAATTTTTAAATCAACACAATATTTGACTGAACAAAAAGTTCAATTGTTATTTGAGATTCCATTTGGTGAAGTTATTTATGATTTCTTTGATCAACTCAAATCTTATACAAAAGGATATGCTTCACTAGATTATGATTTTCTTGAATATAGAGATGGAAAACTTCAAAAGTTAGATATTTTAATTGCTGGAGATGTAGTAGACGCATTAAGTATAATTGTTCATCAAGATAATGCTTATTCAAGTGGAAAAGTATTATGTAAAAAATTAAAAGAAGTAATACATAGGCAGCAATTTGAAGTCCCAATTCAAGCTGCAGTTGGAAGAAAAATAATTGCTAGAGAAACGGTTAGGGCTTTAAGAAAAAATGTTACTGCAAAATGTTATGGAGGTGATATAACAAGAAAAAGAAAATTATTAGAGAAACAAAAAGCTGGTAAAAAGAGAATGAAACAAATTGGACGAGTAGAGTTACCCCAAGAAGCTTTCCTTGCGATTTTAAATGTTGATAATGATTAGATTTTTATTTTTTTCAATACTTTCTTTTGTTTTTGCAAGTTATCCTTTAAATAATTTGATTGTTGGTATATGGCCCGAGTATGATCATTCAGGTGTTTTAGTCTCACTCCAAATAGATTCTGATTCTACTAAAATTCCCTTTGAATTCACCTTATCATTACCTTATGAAACTAAGATGGCAATAGAAACAGTAGGAGTCGGACAAAATAAAAGTAATAATATTTTAGATATTAGTTATAATATTGACAGCACTCATAAATATTTAAATTTGGACATAAATAATAAAAAAACCCTTTTGCAATTTTATTTTAATCCATTTGATAGAAGTAGTAATGATAGAGAAATTAAATATTTTTTAAAAACCAATATTGACTTAGAAAGTTTTTATATTGTTGTTCAAGAACATATTGGTGCAGATGTATTTAAAACAAATTTAAATAATATTGAAGAAATTTCTGATGAATTTGGTGTTAATTATTTTAGATCAAAAATAGCTGAATTAAATTCAACTGATAGTTTATTAATTAAAGTCAATTACATTAACTTTTCTAAAAGAACAACAATTGATATACTTAATGATAAATTTGTTGTTGATGAAAAGAATGTTAGTATTGGAAAAAATACAAAAGAATTAAAAAGTAATAATACACTTTCTGATCAAAATAAATACTTTAATAACAAACTAAAAATATTCTTTTTATTGTCTTTTTTTACAATAATTGTAATTATTATTCATTCTATATACTATTACAGAAAATCTGATTTAGATAAATTTGTAGTATGTAAACATTGTCAAAAAATAATTAAACAGACAGACAAGTTCTGTCCATTTTGTGGAGGTAAAAATGTATCCTGAGTTATTAGTATTAGGTCCAATAGTTATATCCTCATTCGGTG
>PAFF01000010.1 GCA_002704045.1 Fidelibacterota bacterium | reverse complement strand
TTTTAATTACAATAATATTTAATAGTTAAAATAATTAACAATTAAAAATATAATTAAAGCAAAGGAGAAGAAAATGTTAAACATATTAAATATTAATCCAGATGATTACAGAAATGAACCAAGTGATGAAGAACTTGAAATGATAGAAAAACAATATTTTTTAGATGATTAAATATTAATGTTGAATAATCTTGACAAATTCATTTTTATTAAAACCATAACTAGTTTCTAGAATATTTAAAATCTTATTATAATATTCTTGGTTTATAGTTTTTGACCTTGACATTACCCAAGCGTAATTATTGGAGATCACTGCAACATTTTGGTGCCTGTAATCAATGTATGCTATTTCATATGGTGCTTTGATAAAAGGAATCCAAGGTTTTACGAATTTTATCGTCCATTTAGTTGGATTTATATAATCATCAACTGATGCCAACTGTTTAATTGTTTTTGATTTTCCATCCTTTATAGTTTGGTAAAAAACATTAATGGTACTATCTTCATTGAGCGTATACTCATCATAAGAGTTAATACCCCCTTTTTCAATAAAATTTGGTATGTGTGATATAACGTACCATTTACCCATAAATTTTTTTATATTGAAATCTTTAGTATGTAAATTCCCGTACATTAAACTAAACAAACAAAATGTTATACATAATCTTATCATAAATTATCTGAAATATAATCTGTAAAGAAGTTTTCTTAAAAAAATTGGAGATACTAATAAGGGATAAAGTAAATAACCTATAATAGAAGAATTATGATTGAACTGCAGATGGTCAATTATTTTAACGTAACCATTTTTATTTATAACACTGTGCTTGTGCCTCCAAGATTTTAACTCAAGCGGTAGTACTTGACCATTGTCAACGAATGAAAGTTCATTTTCATCTAAAGAATAATCAGAATGAATGACTATAAAGTTTTTCCAACCAAAAAACCATAACTTAAAATGAGCTACTTTACCATCTTCAATTCCATCCCATTCAATGATTTGAATGGGCTGGAGCTGAGTTAAAAATTTTACAATTTTTATATTGTTGAATGAGGATACAACCTTATCAAAAGTTACATTTTTTATACTTACTTCTTGATAATACTCCATTTACAAAAATAATAGTATTTATCGGATGATGATATTAACAATTTGTATTATATCAAGGATATCAATTGTTCCATCACTATTTAAATCAGCTAATGGGTCAAAATTTAAATTTAAGATCAAATTAACTGTTAAAATAATATCCTGTACATTTACAATAGAATCGCCGTTAACATCACCATTAGCAACTGTAGAGCAAGTCAAATTATTATTATAAAGCGATGTTATAGACGGTGTTTCAAGCAGTGCATTACAAGCTTCTTCACTACCATTAACCTTGTAATCAAGCCAAGATAGAATGTAATCAGATACTTCTCCATAAGGATATGCAGCAGCTCCGTGTCCTTCACCAGCCACCTCAAAAATTATTTTCTCAGTACTTTCGGGAAGATTTGTATACACATCCTGCCCTAACATTCCGGCGTAAGATTCTAATTCATTTACTTCAACTTGACCTGCAAATATTAAGGATGGTACATAATGTTCTATAAGTTCAGGAACCAGGCATATACAAAATATTTCTCCTTCATAATTACCTTCTGGGCAATAATTGCAATCTTCAAAAATAACTGTTGGATTTAGAGATATCAACGCTTTTATAGATCCATCCAGCAAAGCAGCATTATGTGATGCTCCTCCACCCATAGAATATCCAGAAACAATAAAATTATCTTCATCTACTAAACCATTCACAGGTGATCCTTGTCTATAGTTTTCTTGCCTAATAGTTTCTATTCCATCAATTAAACCTTCGCCTCTTTGACCGTGAGAATCATTTATTGGATCATTGGGACCAATTACCAAAGCAATATATCCATTTGATGCGAAGTAGGATCCCCATTGAGACATTGATGAGCCATCACCTCCAAAACCAGGAGTAACAACAATACTTGCATATGGTGGATTAGCATCCAATGGATAGTATAGAACCCCATCTAAATAATCAGGTCCATTTCTTAATCCTTGAGCTTCAGTTATAGTTGAATAAGTATATGGTCCATCTGAATCACCACCACCTCCACCACCGCCAGAATCTTGACAGGCGTTTGTATCTTCATTCCATTCACATCCAAAAGAAGCATAATATATACACAAATCATAATCAAGATCTGAGCAGTCAGCAAAAATAAAATTAGTAAATATTAAAAGCAAAATAGACATATATTTTTTCATTAAAAGTACTCCTGAATTAGTTATTGTATTAAAAATACTACACTGTATAATATTACAATTTGAAATCATATTATTTAACATTTACATAATTTTACAATTAAGTAAAATTAAATTTGAATAGTAATAAATATATTGCTAAAATTAAACCTTAATTTGTTAGGAATTTGGTGCAAATCCAAAACTGTCGCGCAACTGTAATTCTAATTTTAGATAAGTCAGATACTAACCATATGAGATATTTCGCGGTTGAATATTTTATATCTTTTATCAACAAGCCGATTGAGGAAAAAAATGAAAAATTATTTTAATATCTTTATTATAAGTTTATTTCTAGTTGTTGGGTGTGATGATGCAGACGATCTTGCAAATGCACTTGATGGTCTAGATGAAACTTTAGAAGACGGGATGATAAATGGTTCATTCCAATATTCTGGTCTATCCGTTTATACTGACGGTGAATGTTATGGAGATGCTTTAACATCTGTTTGCAATTATTCAGGCGATTTCGAAATAGATGAATTTTCACAAACTCAGTGTGATTCTGTTGGTGGAACAATGGTTCCATTAATTGATGAATTATTTGAAGATTATGGATCTCTTCCATATGCTATATTTGGAAGTGATGGTTCAGTAATTGGTCCTGATTGTGATACTCTATCGTACACATTAGACACATTAGATTTAGCAACATATTCAATTGAAATCAACGCTTCTTTTTGTGAGAACCTTGATGGTGAAGATTTCGTTAACATAACAAATGAAACTGCCTGTGATTCTATTGGAGGATATTGGGAATCTGATATTTATAATGGAATGTATAATTTATCAGACGGCTCAATAATTATATCGCAATCACGTTTGGCATATTGTGATGACAGTGATTATACTTCTCAAGAAGAATGTGAATCAACAAATAATGGTTGGAATGAAGCACAATGTATTGAATTTACTCTAACATATAATTCAGATCATGATGGAACCTGCCTTGAACCAATTGACGATGAAATATGTTATTCTGATGAAGACTGCCCATCCGATGAAACGTGCATTAATGGAGAATGTATTTACAATAATGATAGTGATGACCAAATTGTATCTCCAGATGGCTCATACCAATTTATCGATATAATTATATATCCAAATGAAGAATGCTCTGGCGAACCTATTACCACAATGTGTTATCATGATGATTATGAAGACATAGAAGAATTTAATGAGGCTCAGTGTGATTCATTAGGAGGATCAATGCTCCCATTAATTGAGGTATTCATTGGTGATGATCCCGCAGGTTCTCCACACATAGTATTTGGTAATGATGGTTCATTTATTAATCCTAATTGTGAAGTTCATTCATTCAGTTTTGATTCAACAACTTTTGCAATTGAAATTGATGAATCAGATTGTGAAGATCAATATGGAGATGATTTAGAAGATATCACTACAGAGGAAGATTGTAGTTCAGTTGGTGGATATTGGGATGTAAATTTATTAAGTGGAATGTTAAATTCAAATGATGGTACAATATCCATATTTGATGTTGAAGAAGGTGGATGTGAAAGCGATGAATTTATGAATGAAAATGATTGTGAGAATGCTGGTTATGAATGGTTTGGCGATACAGAATGTTTTCAATACACTCTTGCATATGATGAAAATCACGATGGTTCTTGTGATGAAGAAAATGATGATGATCATGAATGTTATTCAGATTACGATTGTGAATCTGATCAAATATGTATTGATGGAGAATGTACTTACAATGATGATGGTGGAGATGAAAATTGTTCTACCTATTTGATGACATATATTGATAATATTTTTAATGTAGTTAGTGGTACAGCTTCTATAGAAGAATGTGAAACTGCTTATAACGCTATAGTAAATTATTGTAATGAGGGATGTGAATCAACTGATTTACCAGAAGAAGAACAATTATGTTCAGATGATCTTTCAAATCTGGATTCTGAAGCTATTACAGCTAGTTGTGAAATGCTTATTGGTGGTAGTGATATATATGGATGTATTGACCAAAATGCCTGTAACTATAACATAGAAGCAACTATTAATGATGAAAGCTGTGAATATGCGCAAGAATACTATGATTGTGATGGTAATTGCCTAAGCGATGACGATGGCGATGGTACTTGCGATGAAAATGAGAACACTACGTGGACATTTATTGCAAACGAAGGTAATTATGGTGCATCAAATGGATCCATTTCAATGATTGATGATTTTGGAAATGTTTATGAAACCGAATCACTTGGTGATGTTGTTCAATCACTTGAAGTTTATAATGATAAACTTATTGTTATATTAAACAATACTCATATGATAAAAATATATGATATTACTGAAAATGGTTTAAGTATGCCTGGAATTGAAATATCAACAGGCGGTTCTAGTCCACGTGATTTAGAAATAATAAATGACAAAGTATATTTTACAAATTGGAATTCAAATGATATTAAAGTTTTCAATCTTTACAATTATGTAATTGAAACCTCAATTCCAATTGAAGGATTACCAGAAAACCTATATTATCATAATGATTATTTATGGGTTACAGTTCCTCATTCAGATGCATACTTTAGTACAGGCAATACAGTTTGTAAAATTGATATAAATTCTAACTCTTTAATGGAAGTTATTGATGTTGATTCAGGGCCACAAGAAATCACATTTTTTGAAGATGAAATATATGTATCCAGAACCTTCTACGATGAATCGTTTAATACATTTCACGGTATCACCAAAATAGGTTCTGAAATTTCAACTGAAAATTATGGTTCAGGAGCTCCTTGTGGTGGCGCAATATTAACTCATAATTCAACTGTTTATAGGTCTTACAATGGAGGATTAGTGCCAGTAAACGATGATCTAACTTTAAATACGAATGATCAAATTGGATCATATGATCAAAATCAAGTTTATCACATAGAAAAAATAAATGATCAAATATGGTTCGCTTTAACAAATTACTCTGATTATAACGTTGTTAAGGTACTTAATTCATATGGCAATGAAATCGCAAGCTATAATGTTGGTATTATCCCTGGTGATTTTGCTCATTGGTCAAAATAAGTAATTAAATTTTACAATAAATTAAAAAGCCTCTTAAATTAAGAGGCTTTTTAATTTATAATCTATTATCGATTGGAGAATTAAATGATAAAAAATAAAATTAAGATGATAATAATTACTTTAATTTTAATTGTTAGCTGCAATGAAAATGCTACCACTAATTCAAATACTAATGAAGACTTAAATTCATTTAATTATGGTTCCTATAAATTCAATCAAATAACAATATATATGAACGATAGTTGTGATGATCAAGGATATACTGGACTATGTAATTATCCTAACTTAGAATCAACATTGTATTCACAAAATGAATGTAATTCTATAAACGGTACTTGGACAACATTTCTAGAATTGTTTGAATATGATCAATCTCACATCATCATTAATGATGATAATTTATTTATTTATCCAGACTGCGAATCCGGAACATTTACTTTAGACTCTAATATAATTACTATTTCAGACTATGATTGCAATGGATTTGAAAACTCATCTTCTTTAATTGATTCAATATCCTGTATTGAAGCA
Source organism: Fidelibacterota bacterium (assembly GCA_002704045.1). Taxonomy (GTDB): domain Bacteria; phylum Fidelibacterota; class Marinisomatia; order SCGC-AAA003-L08. Next base: position 3,605 of record PAFF01000010.1, on the reverse strand, counting down.
GGAGGTAATTGGGAAGAAGAAATTGGAACTGCTATTATAACATCAAATACAACGGTTTTACTCAATGAAGTTATTGAAATCCCTCAGTTTAATGCATATAGTGAAAATCAATGTGTAGAGTACATTCTTTATTTAGATTCTTCGCACGATGGTTCCTGCGAAAACTAAATTATTTAAAACTCCTTTAATTTTTAATTTTAAATAAAAAAGCCTCTAATCAAAGAGGCCTTTTTATCAATTCCATGGTGATTATGTTAGAATAATGTTTGTAAAGCGATAGTTTAAATAATTGGTGGATAGAATTATTTTTTAATATCAATAATTGGTCTAAATCCAACATCTTCAAGTAACTGAGGCGCATAGTTGCCTAATTTTTTATTTAGGGGATCAAAAATATTCTTATAAGAAACACCTCTAATTTGTTTATATGGCCATTGATTATCGAAAAATGGTTCAATCCATTCAGATACATTCGAATTAATATTAACAATACCATCCGTAGTTAAATCAAATATTTTATTAACCTCAGTAACCTTGTTTTCAAACAATTGATCATTATAACTTGACTCTAATGATAAATTCAGCCATTCGTTCTCTTTCGGCAATCTATATTCATAATAACTACAAAATAGATGTGATGCAAACCAGCTAATTTTTCTTACAGGTAATAAATTTCGATCATTCAAACAATAAAAAGAACTATCTTCAAATTGTATATCAGATTCTGTATTTATTTTGTACAAAATCTTTAATCCTTCGTTATAATACCTATCACCATCATAACTACCCAATACTCTATTTAAAGAATCAATAGTGATAATATTTTTTTTATATCCATCATTCACAAAGTTTATAAAAGTTTGATTTGAAATTTCATATTTTGAGACAAAGATATTATTTTTTGAAAATTTTATGAACTCTATACCATTTTCATCAAAAAAAGTCTTTTCTTTTTTACAATTCATTGTAAATAATATTATGAATAGATATATATGAATTTTTTTATACATTTTTGGGTTTTGGTAATATAAACATGAATTGAGACCCTTTTCCAATTTCAGAGTTAACATTAACCTTCCCTCCATGTAAATTAATGATATGCTTTACAATTGCTAGACCTAATCCTGTTCCACCCGTTTTTTTGCTATGAGATTTATCGACACAATAAAACCTATTGAATATTTTTTTGATTTCATTTTGATTTATTCCAATACCATTATCTTTAACTGATATATGTAATTTATTTTTTTCAATATATGAATTTATAAAAATATCGGTATTATTACTACTGTACTGTATTGAATTATGAATAATATTAACTAATGCTTCTTGGATTAATCTTTTATTAAGATTAAAATAAGTTTCATCATTCAAATCATAAAATATTTGTATATTTTTTTTATTTGATGCGTATTGACACTCTAAAATAGCATCCTCTATCATAGCATTAATATTTATATTTTCAATAAGAAGTTTTGATTGATCAGCTTCTTCTAATTTTGACAACTCAAGTAAATCATTAATTATTAAGTTCATTCTTGTTGTATGCTTATCTAAAATCTCAAGAAAATACATAGAATCTTTTTCATTATCAACTTCCTTCAAGGTTTCAACATAACCTTTCAATGCTGTTAATGGTGTCTTTAGTTCATGTGATACATTTGCTACAAATTCTTTTCTTACTCTTTCTAAAGATCTAATTTTAGTTATATCATTTAAAATAATTACATTACCAATATAATCTCCATCTTCATTTTTTAACTTCGTACCATATAGAAGAATAGTCCTGTTGTTTATATTATCTATAGTTAATTCTATTTTTTTAGACATTCTATGATTAATCAGCTTATTATAAAATAATAAAAAATCATTATTATCAATAATTTTTAATATATCTTTTCCTATAGCCCTACCTTTAAGGTTAAATACTTCTCTAAAATTATTATTAGCCTTAATTATTTTATTCATTTGATTTGTAGCTATTATGCCTTCTGACATACTTGAAAGTATAGCATCACTTTCATTTTTTTGCAATGTAATCAATTTAATTCGTTCATCTAATTGCTTAGCCATCAAATTTAATGATTTTGATAAGCTATTTATCTCAAATGTATTGGATGGTAATATTCTATTACTAAAATCGCCTTTAGCAAAAAGTTTAGCATTAACAACCATTTTCTCAATTGGATTTACAATTTTACGTGAAACTAATAAACTTATTAGTAATGAAACTACTATTATAAAACTCGATGCTACAATTATTTGAAAATTAAATTTTATAATATTTTTTTGCAGAGAACCAATTGGTACCGATGACCTTATAATGTAAATGTCATTATTAATAGTTTCATTAATGGCCAAATAAAGCATTTCTGTTTTGAGTGTATTACTATATCTAATAGAAGTTCCAATTCTCCCAGAAATTGCCTCTTCAATTTCAGGTCTATTTATATGATTGTCCATAAAAATAATTTCTTCATCTGAATCACCTAAAACCTTACCATCCAAATCTATAATTGTATATCTTGTATTTGTATCGTTTTTAAATTTTTTGCATAGGATAGATAAATCTAAAGATTCTAAATTAGAGTAAGATTTTAAAAAACTAGAAATTAATGTAGCTCTAGCTTTTAAATCATTTTCTTTTTCTTCATAATAAAATGAAGAAAAAGAAATATTAAAAAACCACAAGAAAAAAAAGACAACAATAAAGACAATAATTAGATTTGTAATAAAAAATCTTGAATGTATTTTTTTAGGTAATAAATACACTAACTCTCCCCATCGATAAAACGATATCCAACACCTCTTACTGTTTTTATATATTTACCAAGTGGCCCTAATTTTTTTCTTAAACCAACTATTTGAAAATCAATTGTTCTATCAGTAACAATATAATCTGAACCTTTGATATAGTTAATAATCTCTTCTCTACTATAAACACATTTTTCATGACTAGATAATAATTTTAAAATTTCAAATTCAGTATATGTTAATTCAATACTTTTATCATCAACATATACATCTCTTGTTTTTAAATCAATCCTTAATCTGTTGTAAATTATGGAATCTAATTTACTTTCTTTTCTATTAGTTCTAGTTTTAAAAACGTTATCTATTCTAGCTAATAATACGCTAATACTGAATGGTTTTGTAACATAATCATGGGCTCCAATAGTTAAACCCTTAATGATATCCTCATCTTCTCCTTTAGCAGTTAACATTATAATAGGAATCATAGATATGGTGTCATCATTTTTTAAAATTCTAGTTAAATCAAATCCATTAATACCAGGAATCATAATATCTAATAAAATCAAATCATATTTTTTTGCTCTAATTAATGATAATGCTTTTTCACCATTGTGAGTAGAGTCAATTATATAATTATGTTTCTGAAGATTAAAAATTAATAAATCTCTGATATCTTTCTCATCCTCAACAATTAATATATTTTTATTTTTGTTCATTTCTTAAATTATGTTGACTATGTTAGATTTATATTAGAAAATACATATTTTTTAAATATTCTATTTATAAAAATTAATTCCATAATTAAATTTAGGAACTAATAATCATTAATTATAAAAGGAAATCCATGAAAT
>PAFF01000009.1 GCA_002704045.1 Fidelibacterota bacterium | reverse complement strand
TTTTATTTTAAGTATTGTTATGACACAAGAATGGGAACTAGTGTGGTCTGATGAATTTGAACAGAATGGTGAGGTTAATTCAGATAATTGGTTCCATCAAACACAGATTCCACAATCAGGTAGCTGGTACAATGGAGAAATTCAACATTACACAGATCGTATAGATAATTCTTTTGTAAGCAATGGTACATTAAAAATAATTGCTAAGAATGAAACATATACTGATCAAGGATATACCAAACAATATACTTCTGCAAGATTGAACTCAAAATACGCTTTTAAATATGGGAAAGTTGAAATTAGAGCAAAACTTCCAGAAGGCAATGGCACCTGGCCTGCTCTTTGGATGTTGGGGAAAAATATTGATGAGCCCGGAGCATATTGGCAGACATTAGGATATGGAAATACGCCTTGGCCTAATTGTGGTGAAGTAGATATTATGGAGCATTGGGGGTCTAATCAAAATTATATTCAAAGTGCTATTCATACTCCTTCAAGTTTTGGAGGTACAGTTAATTTAGGTGGACAATATATATCAAATGTATCAAGTGAATTTCATATTTATACTTTTGAATGGTATGAGGAAGAGATGATTTTTAGCGTAGATGATAACATCCATTATATTTATAGTCCGGGAACTTATAACTTAGATACTTGGCCATTTGATTCAGAAATGTATCTATTATTAAATATTGCTATTTTACCAAGTATTAGTCCCAGTTTTGATGATAGTTCTATGGAAATTGATTACATAAGAATTTATGAAAATCAAAATTCATGCATTGATATTATTTGTGAGAATAACCAAATATGTGAAAATGGAAATTGTATTGATATTCCATTAGCACCAAAGGTTACCTTTTTGGTAGATATGCAAAACGAAGATGTCAATGAAACGGGCGTTTATGTTTCAGGCTCCGATATACAGTTGGCAGGTCCTACGGGTTTGTTAATGTCGGATATAGGTAATAATATTTGGGAGTTAACAATGGATATATTACCAGGCACTTATACCTACAAATTCAAAAATGGATTTTATGATTATTGGGATAGCCCAGGATGGGAACCAGATTTGTCTGAAGATTGCGGATTTGGTGAATGGAATGATCGACAGTTTACTTTTTCAGATATAGATTTAGTTTTAGGACCATATATTTTTGGATCTTGTCAACTATCGGAATTTGATATTATTTTAGGTGATATAAACGATGATGGTACAGTTAACATATTAGATGCGGTATTGGTTGTATCCATTATTTTAGATGGTTTTAGTGAATATAATTCTCACGCAGATCTTAATAATGATAGTAATATTGATATTTTAGATATAATACTACTAATTGAAATTATTATTAATTAAATTTTCTTTTAATAGACAAAGTTAAACTTAATATCGAATTTCATTAATTCAATTTTGAGTATATAAATCATTTACATAGTTTTTTATTTGATGTTAAGTTCTGTATAATTTAGAGATAGTGAAAATATCAAACGATAATTTATATAAACGAAATGAAATTAAATTTCATTTTATAAATGAGGAATTACAGACTTTGAAAAAAAACAAAAAATTGATATTATTATTATTCTTACCTATTAATTTCATATTTTCTCAGATTGGAGATTTGATTTGGGAAGAAAACTTTAATGATTTAGATAATTGGATTAAGATTACGGGTAATGGTTCTTGGGGATGGGGTAATGGAGAATTGCAATATTATAAAGAAGAAAATGTAAGTATCTCACCGATTCCTAGTGAACCGAATAATAATGCTTTGCATATTTTTGCTAAAAATGAAACCGGACAAGAAATTACAGATCAATGGGGTAATCCCTTAAATTATACATCTGGCAAGGTAATTTCTAAATCAAATATTTCAGTTCAATACGGTGTTATAGAATCAAGAGTTAGCATACCTGATTTAGATTTAGGAGGATGGCCTGCAATATGGTTGTTAGGTACATCAAATTATGCTTGGCCACGTAATGGTGAGATAGATATGATGGAAATGGGTTCTAGACAATCTTTTAGAGATTTGCATGATGAGCATAATGGAGGCAATGGATTAAATAATTCGAATGTCAATCAGGTTGTAGGGGCTAATGCTATTTTTTATTCTGACGATGCTGTAACGCCAGACAATCCTTCTGGAGCAGCAAGTATTTCATGGGACCCAGACGATGATGATTGTAGGCCTTATTATAATTATGAAAATCCTCTAAACGATAGATTTGTTATATATCGTATATATTGGGATGATGAGAGCATAAGATTTACAGTTATTGATAACGAGATTGAATATGATTTGTATACTGAGCCAATGCAAATTAATGATGAGTCGAATGAATTTTTAAAACCCTTTTATCTAATTGCAAATTTGGCAATTGGGGGGTTATTTACAGACGCAAACTATATTGGTGGTAATGGATTACCAATTTCAATGACTATGCCTGCTAGCATGTATGTTGACTATATAAAAGTTTTTGAATGGAATAACAAAGGTAATGTTCATTTAGGTCCACCAAATGTAGAAGGTGAATCATTAGGATTATTTACAGATAATACATCAATCTATAATAGTTTAGTACCTGAAGTAGATTCACATATATATGTATGGGAAGGCACTTTAACTGATGGCTCAATTCCTCCATTTGAAGGTGAAAATGGAATATCGTGGTCAACTACTGGTGCTGGATGGTTTGGTGCTGGAATAATGTCAATTCAACCAGTTAATATGAGTAATTATGAAGAGGGATTTTTAAATTTTAGAATTAAGATTCCTTCAAATGTATCTTTTCAAGTTGGAATCATTGATACTTGGGGAAATCAATCATATGTAAATTTTCCTTCTAACCAATTAACTTATGGTTTATCCCGAAATAGCGAATGGGGACAAGCTTCAATTCCAATTAGTGATATTAGAGGAGAATTAATTGATTTGAGAATGTTAAGTTATCAATTTGTTATTTTAGAAACAAATGGTACTAACTGTGAATTTGCATTAGATGATATCTATTGGGATGGGGGTACAATTGAAGATCTTTTAGGAGATTTAAATCAAGATAATCATATAGATATTTTAGATGTAATAATATTAGTTGGTATTATCACAGAATATAATGGGTATAATTCAGTTGCTGATTTTAATAGTGATGGTTCAATTGATGTTATGGATGTAGTTTTAATGATAGAATTAATTTTAGGTTAAAAATTTTAATTTTTAAAACTCTAAAGTTACAAGCTTATTTAATAGTTTTTTTGTTATGTAAATAATTTTATGAAAAAATACATATTCCAGATATTTTTTGTCTTAACGAGCGCACAAGTTTGGGAAAATTCTTTTTCTTCTGGTACTTTAGACGAAAACAATAATTATATGGGTGGGTCTGAAGTACTTCAATTAGTTACTCACAAAAATGAATTATTTGCATCAGTTGGTTACTGGCAGGATGAGCTTAATATATTTTATGGTGGAAATGATATTAATTTTGGATGGGCTCAAATATTAAAACTCAGTGATCCTAATGATGATTGGATTGTTGATTTAAACTTAGATTCATATTATCTAAGACCGGAAATTTTAAAACAAGTTATTTTTACCAAAGATATGTTTGGTAACAGTTTAGAAACTCCTGATACTTTATTAATCACTGCAGCTTTTTCTTCAAATTTTGTATTCGGTCCTGTAACAGCAAGTGCGTTTATTAGAAATGATGAAAACAATACTTGGAATATAAGTACGATTTATGAAGGTGATCAACCAATGGGTAATGAGAGCTATTCAATTAGAGATATGCAGGTTTACAATGATGAAATAACTGGTATTGAAATGCTATTTATGTCTGTTGGCACTCAAGGAATATTTGTAGGCAAATATAATTTAGATTTAGATAATAAAATTGAATGGAGCCAGGTTCCGGAAATTAATGCATTAGATATGAGACCTCTTGGTATTGTTGTAGCCAATGAAGAGTTATATTTTTCATCTGGAAACAAAATATATAAAAGAATAAATGGGTTTGATCCCAGTTATACTATAATTCATGATTTTAGTGATTTAAATAATGATATTAACCCTGCTGTTGGAGGTATTAGAGGATTGACTGCTTTAAATAATGGGGATTATGATTCAATGTTGTTAATGTGGTGTCCAAACAGTCAATCAAAAGGAACAATATTTCGTTTAGATCCAAATGAAAATGGTGGTTTTGATAGGATCTATGAAACCAAAATTTCTTTATTAGTTGAAGATTATTTACCAGGAACTACAGTTAATTATTTATTAGGTGCATATAATGAGTTTTTAAAAATATCTGATGATCTAGATAATGATTTTTATCATATAATTGGCTTTGAATCAACAATCGTTGGGGGTGATTATCCGTCCTGGAATGGTTATTATAGCGGAGCATTATATGCTAAAAGATACAGTAATGGTGAATATGTTTTGGAGCAAGTAAATGAATTAATTACATCCACAGATCCTGAGTTAGTTGCAACTAGATGTTATGTAAAGTCCCCATTTGAAGGAGAGAATGCAATTTATTTTGGAGGATTTGATCCAAATGGATTTATATCAACAAATAAAGCGTGGATTTATAAAAAAATTGATAGTTTAATAGGCGATTTTAATAATGATGGAATTATCAATATTTTAGATGTTATACTTTTGGTTAATATTGTTTTGGTAAATGGAAATGATACAAGTGTTGATTTGAATGAAGATGGAATTATTAATATTTTAGATATAGTACAACTAGTCAATATAATTTTAGGTTGATTACTTAAGTTGTGAATTGAATGTAATATTTTAAATCTATTTATGTTTTTTTTATAAGTCTCTTTCATAGATTTTTTTTGTTATGTAAATTGTTTTATGGGAAAATTTTTTAAAATTTTAATATTATTTGGATTATCATTCTCTGAAGTTGTAATCGAATCAAATAAAGATTTTTTCATTGTAGGAGAGCATATAGAGGCTCATTTTTCAAGACTTGATAGTTATGGAAGTGATTGGATAGGTATTTTCCAATCCAATGCACCCAATGAAGAATACCTTTATTGGAAATATACAGATGGGACTCAAGAAAATAATTACAATTTCTTAGATTCAGGCTATGTAAATTTTTCTCCGATAACATTACCAACTGGTAGTTACGAGCTAAGATTATTTTATAATAACGATTATGAATTAATAGATTCTTACCCATTTACAATTATAGATGGTTGTATTGAATCTGAGGAATCTAATTTTAACGATGTATTTAAAGTTATGACATTTAATACATGGTACAGCGCTCAATATGGATTCGGAGGTTTATATAGAGTTGCAGAGATTATATTCCAATTGAATATAGATGTGATTGGATTTCAGGAAACTAACCCCGCTTCAATTAATGAAATCAAATCATTGCTTTATACTTTTGATGGATATGAACAATTATATTCAACTCCTACTGAATCCAATATTTCAATTATTTCAAGATTTCCTATAATTGATACGTATGATTATAACTTGTATGGTCTCGGAGCAGATTTACTAATCTCTGAATCTAAAATGATAAAATTTGTTACATCGCATTTAACAGCATATCCTTACGGACCATATGACTTATATGAAGGAGTTTCAGTTGAAGAAGTTATTAATAATGAACTATCCACAAGATATTTAGAAAACTTAAATATTTACAATCAAATAATTAATAATCCTTTAAATAATCCAAACTTACCTACTGTATATGTTGGAGATCATAATACGCCTTCATCATTAGATTGGCAAAACAATAATATAAATCAAAATTTTGGTTTTGAAATAGATTGGCCAGTTTCTGAATTTCTTTTAAACAATGGATTTTATGATTCATTCAGAGAAGTTTATCCAAATGTAAATGATAATATTGGATTAACTTGGTCTCCAGGTTATCCTAAAGATAGTTTTGATAGTTGGGATATTCATGATCGAATAGATATGATATACTATAAACAAGGAGATATTCAAAAATTATATCCATTAGAATCATATATTTATGATTGTGATCCTTGGCCATCTGATCATCGGGCTGTAATTACAGAATTTGCTATCTGTCAGGTAGGAGAAATTGGGGATATTAATTTAGATGAAACGATTAATATTTTTGATGTGATTTTATTGGTAGATGAAATTCTTGTATCATCAAATACTTATTGTATTTACTTGTATGGTGATTTTGACTATAACCAAGAATTAAATGTGTTAGATATTATTCAATTAGTAACTACTATTTTAAATAACTAAATAATAATATTTTAAATTGATAAACCCTCCTTTATTTTTTAGATTAGTGAATGCACAAAAAAGTTTTTTTAAAGTTAATACTAATAAATTTCATTTATTCAGCTTGTTCTGATCTTGATTATGATACTTGTTTGCAATATTTAGAATACTGCGAATGGAATAATGAAACTAGCCAATGTCAAGATATCGGTGAAAATGAGAGTGGTTTGAATTATGGACCTTTTCAATATGACACTTTCAATGAAGCTGATGGTTTAATAATTAGTGATAGCTATTTAGGTGCTACAGTATTTCATCCAATTGATGGTGAACCACCCTATAGTAGCATAGTTATTGTTCCAGGTGCTTTTTCACCAGAATCAATATTGCACGATTGGGGTTCATACTATGCTTCCTATGGTTTTATTGCAATGACAATTGGGATCAATGATTATTACAATGATGATATGAGTGATTTAGCTTTAAGTCTTTTAGATGCAATAGATGTTTTGAAACAGGAAAATATTAGATTGGAATCACCTATTTTAAATAAAGTTAATATTGACAACTTTGCAACCAGTGGATGGTCAATTGGTGGTGGGTCAGCTCAATATGCAGCTACACTTGATTCCAGTTTAAAAGCAGTTATTGCTTTAAATCCGGGTCTTGCAATCCAAGATTATGAAAATTGTACTGATCCAACATATGAATATTATTGTTTGCATCCAGAGCATTTAAATCATTCAAGTCCTGTACTAATAATTTCAAGTGAGGGAGATATTGAAAATCCATCTGATACCGATGCTGCCATCCATTATGAATATACCCCTGAATCAACCTTTAAAATGTTGTTCGAATTAGAAAATGGAAATCATGGAACTGGTCTTGATCCAAGCGCAGGTTCTGGAGAATTAGGAGAAAAAGTCATTCAATGGCTCAATTATAATTTATTAGACAATTCTGATGATTGTGATCTTTTAATAAATATGCCAACTAGTGCTGCTCAGTTTGTGACAAATTTAGAGTGTCAATATAATGATCAAGGAGATTTAAATAACGATCAGGTAATTGATGTTCTTGATATTATTATATTGGTTAACTTCATACTCAATCCTGAAATATTTCCTTTAGATGGATCAGATCTGAATAATGATGGTATTTTAGATATACTAGATATTATACTTATGGTTAACATCATTTTAAACTAATACTAATAGCTTTAGAATCAAGTATAGTAGATGTAAAATTTATAATTTAATTTTAATTATAGCCCTCTTTTATGCAGACTAATATTTTTATAAATTATTATTATGAAAAACCTTAAAAAATTACTAATTAACAACAAAACACATCTTTTAACATTACTCACAATATCATTTTTATTGTCTAACCATCAGTTAGATAATTATCTTACTGGGAATAATATTTTTACAGTTTTTGGAACTTTCCAAGATGGAGTTGAAAGGCCTAGAGATTTAGATTTTCACCCAACTATTGATAATCAATTATGGGTTATAAATCAAGGTGAAGATCCTTATAATAATAATAGTGAAAATATTCATACTATTTGTGTTCCTCAGAATGTAGAATTTACATTTACTATTTATGATTCGCATGGTGATGGTATTTGTTGCGAAAGTAGTCAAGGTTCATATTTAGTTTCTGCTTGTAATAATGTCTTTGCATCTGGTGGTGATTTTGAATTTAGCGAATCAACAAACTTTAATATCGCAAGTAATTGTGATAATGCTTGCTCTGATGAAGAAGTAGAATTAGAAATTATAATTAATACTGATGATTGGGCTAGAGAAACTTCCTGGGCGTTAACTGCAAGTAATTCTGATGTAGTTTTTGCCAGACGTTTAGAAGCTGGCGGAAGTACCGTTATTTTTCACAATGTTGGATTAGATAATCATTCGTCAGAATATATGAAGGATTCATACTCTCGTCACTTTATGAATAATGCTAGTTCTATTGCTTTTGATGATAATGGATTTTTTGCAAATACTTTAGAATGTCAAGATGCAAATTATAATAGTAATGGTTTTTTCTCGGGTCCAACTTTATGGGATTCTGATCTCTCAATATATGCTGTTATGAATCAAGATGGACCTTTGCTTGGAAGTCATTTAGATATGATCCATCAAAGTCCTTATTCTATGGGAATAGAATATGCTGGAAGTGGAAATATATACTGGGTTTTTGATGGATATCATTCATCAATTGTTAGATATGATTTTGCAATGCCTCATGAAATTGGAGGAAGTGATCATTCAGATGGAAGAGTGTGGCGTTATGATGAAGTAGATGTTTTAAGGCAAGAGGGTATACCAAGTCATATGGTACTTGATGATGAATCGGGATTATTATACATAGCTGATACTGGAAATCAAAGAATATTAAGGTTTAATACTAACTCAGGAAATTATAGTTATGATTTAAGTCCATATGGGGAATCTTTAGAAGAATATCATATGATGGAAAATGCTGATTGGGAAATTTTAATAGACCAAGGTTTAGAATCACCATCTGGAATAGATTTATTCAACGATCGTTTAGTTATTAGTGATCACTCCACTGGAAATATTATTTTTTATGATATTTCTATTAATTCTCCAGTTGAATTAGGACGTATTGATACAGGTAATGAAAATAATATTATGGGTATTAAAATCGATCCTAATCAAAAAATATGGTATGTCAATTACCAAAACAATAGTTTAATACGCGTGGATAATAATGAATTAGGTGATATCAACGGAGATGGTGATGTTAATGTAGGTGATGTTGTAGTTCTTGTAGATTATATATTAAACTCTGAAACTTTTAATAATTTAATTTACGATATAAATGACGATGGTGATGTTAATGTAAGTGATGTCGTTCAATTGGTTAATCTTATCTTAAATCAATAAAACCAATTGAAAAAATTAAATTTTATATCAAGAAGTAAATTTTTAAAAAAAATGAGTAAGTTTATTTTAGGTTTACTTGCATTTGTAAATTTCCCCTTTTCTAATACAACATTTTTTAAAGAAAAATCAAAAACCTTCAAAATTACAAGTTTGCCAGAAACTGGACCTTGGCCAACATTAGATCCATTTTTATTTTGTGTGCATCATAATGATAACTATCCACCAGCGAATGATAACTTGGGACCAAATGAAATATTAGATGGAAGAAATATTGGTAATGATTTTTCTAATATTAATGGTTGGAGTATGTATCACGGTGAAAAAATTCCTGGATTTCCTAGGCATCCTCATCGTGGATTTGAGACAATAACAATTGTTGATAAAGGGATAATTGATCATTCAGATTCTTTAGGATGCTCGGCACGTTATGGTGATGGAGATGTACAGTGGTTAACTGCTGGAGATGGAGTTCAGCATTCTGAAATGTTTCCGTTATTAAGTAAAGAGAGCAACAATTTAATTGATTTTTTTCAAATTTGGATTAATTTAAAATCGATTAATAAAAGAGTATCTCCAAATTTTTCAATGTTTTGGAAAGATGAAATCCCTAATATTATTGAACATGATATTAATAACATTAAAACTGAAATACAAATTGTAGCAGGTTCATATAATAATGATCAAGCACCAAAACCACCTCTAAATTCATGGGCATTTGAAAAACAAAATCACGTTAATATATGGAAAATTAAAATGGATGATGGGGCGCAATTTGTTTTACCAAAAGTAGAAAAAGGGATTGCAAGAACATTATATTTTTACAGTGGAGATTTAATTTCAATTGATAAACAAAAAATTAGTAATAAGAAAATGATTCAAATTAATAGTTTTGATTCAATAAAAATTTCATCATTAAATGGTCAAAATTTTCTACTTCTTTTACAAGCAAGACCTATTAATGAGCCTGTTGTAAAGCACGGGCCTTTTGTTATGAACACTCATCAAGAAATTAAAGAAGCAATAGATGATTACAAGAGGACTAGGTTTGGTGATTGGGCTTGGAATGATGATGGACCAGTTCATGGCAAAAAATATAAAAAGTTTGCAATTGGTGATAATTAGAATAATTTATTTTGTTAAAAATATATAGCATTTTTATAGTTGAGACTAAATACTACAATACAAACAGGGAGGAATAATGATTATCAATTTAATAGGAGTTTTTTTAGGATTATTTTTTACAGGTTTTGCAATGTATCTTTGTTCTTTGGGTGCAGGTCAACCTATGAGAAGTTATATTGATATTATAAGTATATTTATAAGTCTTGGTGTCCCTTATGGCTGTGTGTTAGCTGCGTATGGTAAATTTTTGCCAGATTTAAAAGGTATGAAATTGATGAATAAATTATTTATACCTGTAGCATTTTTAGGAATGATGATTGGTTGGGTAATGATGTTGTTAGGTGTACCAAGTGGTGAAACTGAAAATATGTTATATAAATTCAGTGTATCAATTGGATATTCAATTTTACCTATTTTATATGGATTAATATTAAAAGTCATTTTTACTACATTGATTGCGTCAAAAAAATAATATTAATAAGTTTGCAATAATCAAATAAAATAAAAAGCCTCTGTAAAAGAGGTTTTTTATTAGATTTATAATATCATTAACACATATAAAAATTTTATAATCAAATAATTTCGTAATTTCCTAATTGAAAGGGTGTATATAGAATGGATTTTTTTGAATTAATTGAAAAAAGAAGATCTGTTAGAAAATTTTCAAATGAAAGTATTCCAGATATAGTTATTCAGAAAGCTTTAAAAGCTGGTTTACTTGCTCCTAATTCCTCAAATCTTCAGCCGTGGGAATTTTATTGGGTCAAAGATAAAAATAAAAAAGATAGATTAATTGAGGCTTGCTTTTCACAAAATGCAGCAAAAACTGCACAGGAATTAATTGTGGCTGTTTCTAGGATAGATACCTGGCGAAGAAATAAAGAACTTATTTTAAAAGACTATAAAGCAAAAGGAACATTGCTTCCAATAATTGAAAGATACTATAATAAATTAATACCCATCGCATTTACACACGATAGAATAGGAATCTTGGGTTTAGTAAAAAAAATCATTTCTATAATAATATACTTTTTTGGTTTTTTTAAACCTGTTTCTAGAGGACCGATTTTTAAACATGATGTTTTTGAAATTGTAACAAAAACAACCGCCTTAGCCTGTCAAAATTTTATGATGGCTTTAGTTGCTCAGGGTTATGATTCTTGTCCAATGGAGGGCTTTGATCATAAAAGAGTTAAAAAGATATTAAATCTAAATAGTATGTCTCACGTTGTCATGGTGCTAGGTGTTGGAAAAGCAGATCCAAAAGGAATATATGGTGAAAGATTTCGAATTGATGATGATTTAGTCATTAAAATTATATAAATTAAATTAATTTATTTTATGATTTTATTTTTTAAAAAAATAGTTCTTCTTTTAACTTCATTTGCATTTTGTCAAATATATACATCATATCATTGGCATCTTCAGCAACCAATTTACTGGCCTGATGAAAGTAATTTTGGTAACACTTATCAAAAAGCTTGGGAGTCAATGGTTTATGGAGCAGAAAATCCACAAAACAATTTGGAAGAAATTTTTGGTTCGGATGATAGGGTTGCTGCATATCAATATAGGATTAGAAACTCAATATCTTTGATGAGTGGATCTAGATCTGGTGCTCAGATAAGTTACACTGGATGTTTAATAGAGAATATTAATAGTTTGTCAACAAATAACTCGCTCGGATATTATTCAGATTGGAATAATAGTTTCATTGAATCAAGAAATTGGATGACTCCTGGAATGAATCCAAAGCTAGATATTGTTATAGTACCTTATCATCATCCAATAGCACCTTTAATTGATGAAAATACACTTCGCAAAGAAATTCAAATTTATAAGTATTTATATCCTGATATATGGGGTAATGAAAACATATCGGTGGGTTTTTTCCCCCCTGAATTATCTTTTTCAACAAGAATTATTAAAGTTCTTGTAGAGGAGGGAATAGATTGGGTTTATGTTGGCAATAATCATATATCAAGATCCGTTGAAAATTTCCCAATTAGTTTTGGGTCGCATGGAGAAATGTGCGATCCTCCAAATCCTGCTGATCAAATTAATACAGATCAATCAAATTGGTTTAATAAACAAATAAGCAGGGGGTGTGGACCAACGAATGCATATCCCTTTTCTTATCAACCTCATTATGCTCAACATATAGATCCTGAATCAGGTCAAATTTATAAAATTAAAGTAATACCTGTAGCAATGGGAATGAGTTGGGAAGAAGGAGCTCAAAGTTATGGTTTGTATGATATTCTACAAATTCAAGATCAGAATGATACTCAACAACCAATGTTAATAGTATTTGCTCACGATGGTGATAATTTCTATTCTGGGGGATATTCGTATTATATGGAAGATGTTCCCAATTTTACAAATGAAGCTTTATCAAATGGAATAACTCC
>PAFF01000008.1 GCA_002704045.1 Fidelibacterota bacterium | reverse complement strand
TTGGGATGATGAAGAAGGATGTTACAAAGAGTGGGATGAAGAAGAGGAAGAGTGGGAAGATGATGAGGAGCATGAAGGAGATCACGATGAAGAGGAAGACAGTCAAACTAATGGATATGTTAAATTAGAATCTGTTACAGTTGAACCTGGATCTGACTTTTTTGTTAATGTATTTCTACAGTCTGATGTAGTTGTAGGAGGTTTTCAATTTAGTGTTTTAGATGTTCCAAATGTACTAGATGGTATTGAAATAAATAGTCAAATTGATTGTTTTGATGCAAATTTAAATGATATAGATGGTGATTTAATTGTTCTTATGTTTAGTTTAGAAGGATGCGTTATTGAACCAACTGATGAAATTAATGTAGCTACTATTAACTACACATTTAGTAATGAAAATAATGATATGGATTCTATTGATTTAATTTTGACAGACTTAATTGTATCAGATGAAAGTGGAGAAGCCTTGAACTTTGAATCAATAAATGGTTCAGTTTCTTTAGGTAGTTATCTTGGAGATGTAAATATCGACGGCGAATTAAATATATTAGATATTGTTCAAACAATTGATTTTATATTATTATTTAATGAACCAACAGAATTCCAGTTTAATTATGCTGATGTAAATAATGATGGATACTTAGATGTTCTTGATGTTGTAGAAATGATCAATATGATTCAAAACAATTTAAGAGAATTTTCAAGCTCTAATTTACAATCAGAGTTTGTAGTCGATAAAAATAGTTTTGAATTATTTGGAAATTCAATTGGTGGATTTCAAATAACTCTTAAAGATGATATGAATATTAAAAATACTCTTTTACCTTCTGGCTGGGATTTATTTCACAATGAAAGAACTATAATAGCATATACATTAGATAAATCTTCAAATGGTCAAATAAAATTAGAATTTTATGAAGATATTGAGATTCAAGATATTATTGTATCTGATATGAATGGTATGGAGATGGTGATTAATGATTTAGTTGAACCTAAATCTTTTAATATAGATGAATCATATCCAAATCCTTTTAATCCGACAACTAATATATCATTTAACTTGTATGAAAATGTAAATTCTTCCATTAAAATTTATAATATTTCAGGACAGCTAGTTGAAACAATACTTGAGGGATCACTTGGTATTGGTAATTATTCACTATCTTGGGATGCTAGCAATCAAGTAAGTGGTATTTACTTTGTTGCTTTTAAATTTGGAAATTCTATAGAAAAACAAAAACTTATGTTGATCAAATAGTTTGGTAATTATTTTAAAAGAAAACGAATGAAGCAAATTATGTTTCATTCGTTTTTTTTTATTTTTAGATATTAAAATAAATAAAAAACAAAAGAGTTAATTATGGATATAATTACGATATTAATAGCTTTATTAATATTAATGATATTACTGTTTAGAGAGCTTAAGGATAACAAAAAATCAGATAATACAGATTTAAAAAAACATTTAATTAAATTTAGTCTTGCGCTTGAAAATAACGAAAAAAATGTAAATGATCAATTACAAAGAAATAGACAAGACTCTAATAAAATTGCAAAAGAAAATCGAATAGAACTTTCTTCTTCACTAGAACGGTTTGATAAAAATTTCAATGAAAATATTAAAAGCGTTAAAGAATCTATCTATCAACAATTAAAAGAAATTCGTGAAGATAATACCAAGCAACTTGAAAAAATGCGAGATACTGTTGATGAGAAATTACAAGAAACATTAGAAAAGAGGATAAGTCAGTCCTTTAAGCAAGTTAGTGAAAGATTAGAAGAAGTTCATAAGGGTTTGGGTGAGATGCAAAATATTGCTTCTGGTGTGGGCGATCTTAAAAAAGTATTATCAAATGTTAAAACTAGAGGTGTGTTTGGTGAATATCAATTAGAAAATATTTTAGAACAAATTCTAACTTCAGAACAATATGGTAAAAATGTTGCTACTAAAGCTGGTAGTCAATCTTTTGTTGAGTTTGCTATTAAACTTCCAGGTAAGGATTCAGATGAAAATATTTGGTTACCTGTTGATTCTAAATTTCCTATTGAATCTTATTCGATTTTAAATGATAAATATGAAAGTGGTGACAAAGAAGAAATAAAAAAATCAAGATCCATATTAGTTAGAAGTATTGAGAATTTTGCAAAAGAAATTTCAAGCAAGTATATTGATCCTCCAAATACAACTGATTTTGCAATCATGTTTTTACCTATTGAGGGATTATACGCGGAGGTACTAAAGGAACCTGGATTATTAGAGTCTTTAAGAGATAAATATAAAATTACTATTACAGGTCCAACTACTTTTTCTGCTTTATTAAACAGTTTGCAAATGGGTTTTAGAACTTTAGCTGTTCAAAAAAGAAGTAGTGAAGTATGGAAGATATTAGAAGCTGTTAAAACAGAGTTTAATAAATTTGGTCAACAATTAGAAAAAGTTGACAAACAATTAAATACAGCTTCGAAATCATTAAACGATTTAAGGTTAACAAGAACTAATGCTATAAATAGAAAAATGCGAGATGTTATAACAATAGATGAACCAGAAGCTGAAAAAATACTTGACATAAAAATTGATAATTAATTGAAAATAAAAGACTATTTTAAATTTCTATCTATTATTCTTACATCTATTTTCTATATAAATGTTGGAATAAAACATTTTACGGACCCACAATGGTTTTTACAAATTATGCCTCCTTATTTACCATTTCATCTAGAATTAGTTTATATTAGTGGCTTATTTGAAATATTGCTTGGTATTCTTCTATTGTTTAATTTTACAAGATACCATGCCTGTATGGGTTTAATTTTGTTATTAGTTCTTGTTTTTCCAGCTAATATTTACTTGGCTCAAACAAATGGAAAAGCAATGGATATTTCTCCAATTATCGCTTGGGGAAGATTACCATTCCAACTTGTATTTATTGGTATTGCTTATTTGCAACGTGATTTTGTTTTTATTTTTAATAAAAAATATGATATAGGTTTATCCTCATTTTGGAATGACAAATATATTGATGAAAAAACAAAATGGGACATTGGTGGACCTACACCAATTCTGACTAATTATATGAAAAATAAAAAAACCAATATTGGTAAAGTTTGTGTTCTAGGTTGTGGAAACGGCCACGATGTTATAGAATTATCACGATATAATAATGAGGTTTATGCTGTAGATTTTTCAAAACAAGCAATACAAAATCTTGAAAATAAAATATCTGATAGTAATCTTAAGATTAAACTGATTATTGAGGATATTTTTAATTTAGATCAAAATTATTTAAATAGTTTTGATATGGTTTATGAATATACATGCTATTGCGCAATTCACCCTAATCAAAGAAAAAGGTATTTTGATTTGGTACATAAAATCCTTAAAAAAGACGGAATTTTATACGGCATTTTTATTCCTTTTGATAAAAAAACAAATAATGGTCCGCCTTTCAAAGTTAATTTGAATGAAATAAAAAATTATGCAATAGGTAAGTTTGATATTATTGAAAATTACGTATCTGACTTATCGATTCCGCAGAGAAGAAATAGAGAAAGAGTAATTATTTTGAAAAAAATAGCTTAAATCTTAAGTTAAAATTTTGAGTTTGTTTTCATCTAATAAATCAATATAATTAATCGAGTCAAGGTTTTCTTTAAGTTGTTTGATTGATGAAGCACCCAAAATTACTGAGCTAACATTTGGATTTTTTAAGCACCAAATGATAGACAATTGAGCCATTGTTATATTTAGTTTATCAGATAATTTTTTTAGTTTAGTTAAAATATTAGTTTGTTTATCAGTGTCATTTTTTTCAAATTCTTCTTTCAACCACTCGTAACCTTTTACATTAAACCTAGATTTTTTAGGAATTCCTTTTTGGTATTTTCCAGTTAATATTCCAGATGCTAATGGTGACCATATTGTAGATCCGATTCTATATTTTTTAAAGATATTTTTATATTCAATTTCAAACCTTTCTCTAAATAAAATATTATATTGAGGTTGCTCCATTGTAGGGCCTCGTAAATTATATTTCTTAGCTATTTTGAATGCAGTAACAATTTCTTTTGATGACCATTCTGAGGTTCCCCAGTACATTATTTTTCCTTGAAGAATAAGATCATTCATAGCAAACACAGTTTCTTCTATAGGAGTTTCAGGGTCTGGTCTATGGCAATAAAATAAGTCAAGATAATCAACTTGAAGCCTTTTCAGAGCAGAAATACAAGCATCATTTAAATGTTTTTTACTCAAACCTCTTTGTGTTGGTAATTCTCCACCCCAAAATGCTTTACTTGAAACAATAAAAGAATCTCTATCCCAATTAAGTTTTTTTATAATTTTACCCATTAAAATTTCTGATTTTCCTGAAGCATATGCTTCAGCGTTATCAAAAAAATTAACTCCTTGATCATATGCATATGCCATGCATTCTGTTGCTTCTTTCTGATTTAACTGGTTTACAAATGTTACCCAAGAGCCAAATGATAAGGCACTAATCTTGAGACCAGAATTTCCTAAGTTCCTGTATTCCATTGTTAAAGTGCTTTTTCCATCATTTTATTAAGTCTTTTTACAAAATTAGCTGGATTGTCTAATTGTACACCCTCTTGAAGAAGTGCTTGTTCATAAAGTAAAAATGAAATATCTTCAAATGATTTGCCTTTCCTCATTGATTTTAACTTAACTACAATCTGATGTTTTGGGTTTATTTCTAGAATTGGCTTTATATCCATATTACCACCTTGACCCATAGCTTTCATCATTTCTTGCATCTGTGATGTTGGATCGTTTTCATCAGCTACAATACAAGAAGGAGAATCGTTTAGTCTATTTGAAGATTTAACATCCTTAACTTTATCACCAAGAACATCTTTAATTTTTTTAATTAAGGGTTTGAGATCTTTTTCATTGTCTTTATCAGCATCTCCTTTTAAATCGTCTGCAGCACCACTTCTATTTACTGATTTGAGGTCAATATCTTTGTATTTTGGTATAGAAGGTATAATGATTTCATCAATTTCATCATCTAAAATCAAAACTTCAACACCCTTGGCTTGATACATTTCTAGAAGAGGTGATTGTCTTAATGCAGTTTCATTAGTTCCAGTGATATAGTAAATTGCTTTTTGATCTTTTTCCATTCTTTCTACATAATCTTGAAGTGAATGATAACCGTCATTTTTTGAAGATTTAAATCTAAGTAGTTCTGTTAGAGTCTCCTTGTGCTCAAATTCTTGGTAAACACCTTCTTTTAAAAGCTTACCAAATTGTTCATAAAATACAATGTATTGATTATTGTTTTTGGCTAATGATTTAAATTTATCAAGTATTTTTTTGACAGCATTAGATTTAATTTTAGCCATAACCCTATTTTGTTGCAAAATTTCGCGGCTAACATTTAATGGTAAATCTGATGAGTCGATTACTCCTTTGATAAATCGTAACCAAGTCGGTAGTAGTTCTTTATCATCATCAGTAATAAAAACCTTATTAACGTAGAGTTTAACACCTGGCTGGTAATCAGCTCTGTACATATCCATAGGAGCTTTTTTAGGAATATAAAATAATAGTGTATATTCTAAAGTACCTTCTGCATTTGTATGCATCCAATCCATTGGATCTTCCATGTCAAACGATAAAGTTTTGTAAAACTCATTATAGTCTTTCTTTTTAAGTTCATTTTTAGGACGCTTCCAAAATGCGGTAGCTTTGTTTATTTGATCTGTTTTTTCTGTTTTACTTTTTTCTTTACCATCTTTATCATATTCAATATCATCAAAAGTTAAATAAATTGGAAAATCTATATGATCAGAATATTTTTTAATAATTTCTTCAATTTTCCATTTATTTGCATATTCCTTACCTTCTTTGTTGAGATGAAGGATGATTTCTGTTCCAGATTCACTTTTTTTAGATTTATTAATTTCATAACCTGATTTACCATCACTCTCCCAAGTCCAAGCTTCTTTAGAACCAGCTTTTTTACTTGTCACAGTAACCTTATCTGCAACCATAAAACTTGAATAAAAACCGACTCCGAATTGACCTATCAAACTAGAATCTTTCTTTGCGTCACCAGACAATTTTGAAAGGAAATTTTTAGTTCCTGATCTAGCGATTGTTCCCAAATTATCTTGCAGGTCTTTTTTAGTCATTCCTATACCGCTATCTGTGATTATGAGTTGAGGGTTATCACCTTCTTTAAACGCAAGATCTATTTTTGGATTAAAATCTAAACCTTTAAATTTGTCATCAGTTAAATTAAGATACTTTAATTTATCAAGAGCATCAGAAGAATTTGAAATTAATTCTCTTAAAAAAATCTCTTTATGTGAATAAAGTGAGTGAATGATAAGATGTAGCAGCTGACTTACTTCTGTTTGAAATTGTTTTTGTGACACTTTTAATCTCCTAATTTTTAATAAGTATAATTACAATAATCATTCCTTTGGTTTAAAACTGACAGTATGACACATTTTTATTTAAAATTAATGAAACAATTGATTGTATATTACCTTCTTGGACCACACTTAAATAAATTACATCATAAATTTACTATTAAAAAATTACTAAAAAGAACGCCTATTAAATGAAATCATTTACTGAAACAAATTTAAAAAAAGAGATATTAAATGCTATCAAAGATATTGGATTTACTAAACCTACAGTTATTCAATCAAAGACAATTCCCTATTTAATTAATTCAAAAGAAGATATTATTGCAACAGCACAAACTGGAACTGGTAAAACTGGAGCATTTGGGTTACCATCAATTCACCTTACAAATATTGAAGTAAAAAAACCTCAAACTCTCATTTTGTGTCCAACAAGAGAATTATGTATTCAAATATCTAATGATTTAGATACTTTTTCTAAATATATATCAGGAATTAAAATTGTTCCTGTCTATGGAGGATCAAGTATTGAAAAGCAAATTAGATCTCTTAAGCAGGGTGCTCATGTAATTGTTGGAACACCAGGTAGAACAGTTGATATGATAAAGAGAAAAAAATTATCTTTACAGTATATTGATAGAGTTGTTTTAGATGAAGCAGATGAAATGTTATCCATGGGTTTCAAAGATGACTTAGATTTAATTTTATCTAAAACACCTAATCATAAACAGATTTTGCTATTTTCTGCTACTATGGGAAAAAAAATATTATCCATAACAAAAAAATATATGAATGATCCCATTAACATTGCATCATCTGAAACAAACTCTTCTACGAAGCAAGTTGATCATTATTATTATATGGTTCAAGCAAAGTTTAGATATGAAGTTTTGAAGCGTATAGCAGATATGAATCCAAATATTTATGGAATAATTTTTTGTAGAACTAGAAGAGAGACTAAAGAAGTATCAAATAAATTAATGCAAGATGGTTATAATGCTGACTCATTGCATGGTGATCTTACGCAATCTCAAAGAGATGAGGTAATGGATAGATTTAGGAAAAAGAGAATACAATTGCTGGTAGCTACAGATGTAGCCTCAAGGGGTATTGATGTTGATAGTTTATCACATATAATAAATTATAATTTTCCTGATGAATCTGAAGTTTATATTCACAGGAGTGGTAGAACAGGAAGGGCTGGAAAACGCGGTATATCAATTTTAATTATTAATACACGTGAGATGAATAAAATTAAAGCAATTGAGAAAAATTTCAAAATTTCTTTCAAACATGAAAAAATACCTTCTGGAAATGATATTTGTACAAAACAATTATTTGCTTTAATAGATAAAATTGAAAAAGTTGAGGTAGATGAAGCACAAATCGAGCAATTTCTTCCTAAAATATATAAAAAATTAGATTGGCTAAGTAGAGAAGAGTTAATAAAACATTTTGTTTCAGCTGAGTTTAATAAATTTTTATCTTATTACAAAAATTCTAAAGATTTAAATTTATTATCAAATAGAAATGATCGAAAAAAAGAAAAAGTAAAACCAAATAGAAATAAAAAATTATTTTCAAATATATATATTAATATTGGTTCCAAAAATAAATTAAACCCTTCAAATCTAATTGGTATAATTAATGAAGTATTAAAGTCAGATAGTGTCATAATCGGAAAAATACAAATATTAAAATCTTTTTCATTTTTTGAAATTGATAAGAAAAAAGAGAAAATTATAATTGATTTGTTAAATGGTAAAAAAATTAAAGGAGTTAGCTTAATTGTTCAAGTTGCAAAAGAGGATCCTAAAAATAAACCAAACACAAATAATCACAGAAAAACAAAAAAATCATTTAAAAAAAATAAAAGAAAACTAAATTTTAAAAGGAAATAATTAAAAGTTTGGTTGTCTTGATAAAATATCCAACTGGGATTTGATTGCTTTTTGATCAATTGAATATCTTAAAGCATCATCTGAACTGATTTCACCTTTTCTAACTAAATTTAATAATGAATCATCCATAAGAATCATTCCCTCGTCTTTACCACTTTTAATATAATTATCCATTTGATGAATATTATTTTCACGAATTAAAGCCCTAATGGCAGGATTTGAAATGAGTATTTCTGTGGCTAGTGAACGTTCTCCAATTTTATTTGGAATTAATTGTTGGGCTACAACAGCAAGAAGAGACATAGATAAATTCATTCGAATTATATCTTGTTTATTTGGAGGGAATGCGTCTACCAATCTAGTTATTGCTCCAGCTGCTGTGTTTGTATGTAATGTTCCAAAAACAAGATGTCCAGTTTCAGCAATTGTAATTGCTGCCGCCATTGATTCCATATCTCTTAGCTCTCCTACAACCACCACATCTGGATCTTGTCTTAAAGCACTTTTTAATCCTGAAGCAAAAGAATCTGTATCTAAACCAACTTCACGTTGGTTTACTTGAGCTTTGGAATGAGGATAAAGGTATTCAATTGGATCTTCAATAGTTATTAAATGTCCTTCTAATTCTTTTGTTATTTTATGTACCATACTAGCAAGTGTAGTTGATTTTCCGCTTCCAGTTGCGCCTGTAATTAGAATTAAACCTTTTCTACTTTTAGTTAAGTTTATTACTGTAGATGGTAATCCTAAAGAATCTATAGGTGGAATTTCAAACGGTAATCTCCTGTATGCAGCTGCCCAATTTCCTCTTTGACTAAATACATTTACTCTAAATCTACTAATTCCTGGAACGGATATAGAAAAATCAATTTCACTTCCTGATGTTAATTTTTCTTTATTTTTATCATTAATATCAGAAGTTATAAGAAGTTTCGTTTCAGATGGTGATAATTTATTATCTGAAATAGGTATTAACTTACCTCCCTTACGTATTCTTGGAGGGGATCCAACTGTTAAATGTAAATCACTAGCATCTTCTTCAACTGTTTTTTTTAATAAATCTTGTAAGTTCATCATTGCTCCAAAAGTTTATTTTGTAATTTAATACAATATATTGTTACATATAGTTTAAGAATTTGTATTAATCATATATTTTTTTAATAATATATTTTCATTATGAATGTTGCATTTAAAATAATAATAGCTTTATCAATAAAATTACTGTTTGGAGATCCATTTAATGGATATGCTTTGATTACAACTGGTTCACAAGGTGGTGGTAATATAAGAAAAACAATACTAATTGATAATAATGAAAATATAATAAATGAGTGGAATCATGATACTAAAGTAACAAGTGTAGCATATATAAGCTCTGATAGTATTTTATATGTACCTTGCCAAATTAGTTCAAATGACGAAGGTGGACCGGGTGGTGGACCTACAGGTGGAAGATTTTTAAAAAAAAACTGGGATAATGAAATTTTATGGGATTATACAATTCCAGATGAAATTTGCGAACCTCATCATGATATTTCTGTATTACATAATGGTAATATTTTAGCAATTTGTTCAGAAACTAAATCATACCAGGAAGCTATTGAGGCAGGTAAACAAAATCTCAATGGTGATTTTACGTTAGACATGATAATTGAAATAGAACCAGTTGGCATACATGAAGCAAATATTGTTTGGGAATGGCATTTTTGGGATCATTTGATTCAAGATACAAATCTAGATTATGATAATTTTGGTATTATAAGTGAACATCCTGAATTGCTAGATATAAATTGTTCAACATCTGGAGGAGGTGGGAGTGGACCAGGAGTTGGAGATTGGAATCACTTAAATTCAATATATTATAATGATTCTTTTAAGCAAATAGTTATTTCATCTAGGCACATGAACGAATTTTATGTTATTGAGCATACAGAAACATCATTACAAGCAGCTAGTCATTCCGGAGGAATCTTTGGTAGTGGGGGTGATTTTTTATATAGATGGGGTAATCCACAAAACTATAACAGAGGCAATGCAAATGATCAAATCCTTAATGCTCAACATAGCGTAAATTGGATATCTACTGGCCATCCTGGAGAAGGTAATTTTATTTTATTTAATAATAATCATAGTTCTAATAGCTCGGCTGTATTGGAAATAGTTCCACCAGTAAACGAAAATGGTTTTTATAGTTTAGATTCTAATAATCCTTTTGGACCATCAAGTTATCATTGGATTTATGAAAATGATTTTTATTCAAATACACAGTCAGGTGCATATAGAATGAATAATGGAAATACTTTTGTTACTTCTGCTGCAGATGATCAGATTTTTGAAGTCAATATGAACGGAGATATTGAATGGTATTTTCAGGGAAATGAAAGTACTGTTAGAGCGTTAAAATATCCAATTGATTACTTTTACAATCCTATTACTGGCGATTTAAATCAAGATAGTGTTATAAATGTTCTTGATGTAATTCTAATGACAAATATAATATTGGAATTAATTGATTTCAATAATCAGGGTGACATAAATGATGATCAAATTATTGATATCCTTGATATTATTTTATTAATAAATATCATTCTATTTTAATTAAAATAATTATAAATTAGAAAATGCCTAATCAAACAAAAGAAACATCTAGCGGATTTGGTAAAACTACGGATTTTAAATGGTTATTTGTAGGCTTAATTATTTTTGTATTCATTTGGTTACTTCCTACACCTCAATCAATGTTAGATAAAGCGGCTGAAATTTTTGGAGACATTGGAACTGACCAAATAGCTAATAAAGCATATAACATGAAGGTTATTATTGCATTGTTAGCAACTTGTACTATTTTTTTTGCCACTGAGGCAATTCCTATGCCGGCTGTAGCCTTATTTATCGGTCTTGTACAGCTATATTTTGGAGTAACAGAACCCTACAAAATAGTTTCAACATATGCTCACGACGCTGTTTGGTTTATTACAGGCTCCCTTGCAATGGGAGCTACTATGGTAAAATATGGTTTAGATAAACGTATTGGTATGTTGGTTATAAAATTATCTGGTACAAAAACAAGAAATATAGTTTTTGGGATTTTAATTGGTACTGCTATACCATCAGCTTTTGTTAGTGAGGCTTCAATTGCTCCAATGTTTGTTCCAATAGCGTTATCATTATACACATTGACCAATAAAATAACACCTGCACCTAAATTAGGAAAATTATTAATGATGGCTATTGCTATAGGTTGTATGGTTGGTGCTCCGATGAGTCCTACTGGTGGTGCTAGAAATGCTATTATGATTGGTTTTTTATCAAATTTAGGAACACAATATGAAGTTGATTTTTTCCAATGGATGATAATGGGAGTCTTTTATACAGTATTTTTAGGTTTATTTTTTGCTTTTTTACTCCCATTTCTTTACAAACCAGAAGTTTCTGATTTGTCCCATGCAGTTTCAAAGCTAAAAAAAGATTTAGATAAACATGGTAAGATGAGTAAAAAAGAATGGATAGTAGCGTTAATAATGATTCTAATGATTTTTATGTGGATAACTGATAAATCAGTTGTTGCTTCTTTAATTGGCTTCCCTTTAGGATTGGGTGGTGTAGCTATGACAGGAATGGTTCTTTATATGATTCTTGGTTTAACCTCGTGGTCTGATTATGAAAAAAATATAAGCTGGGGAGTAATAGTTTTATATGCGGGTGCAATAAGTTTAGGGTCTGTATTTAAATCAAGCGGGGCTGCTAAATGGTTAGCTGATAGTTTAATTGGAATTTTAAGTACAATGGGTATTGAACAAGGTCTCGCTCTTGTAGTCTTCATCGCTTTAATTGGAGCATTGATGACAAATTTTATGAGCGCTGGTGCTACGGTTGCAGTAATTGGTCCTGTAGTATTAGAAATGGCATTGAGCTCTGGAACAAACCCAATTTTAGTTGGTGTAAGTTTAGCTATTTCAACATCAATGGCTTTTTGGCTTGTGGTTGGTACACCTGCTAGTGCTATTGTTTATTCAGCTGGAATGCTTGATGCAAAAGATTTTATCAGGATGGCAACGTTTGCTTGGCCTGCAGCCCTATTAATTATGGTTGTAATGATTATTTTTTACTGGGCAGGTTTGCTTGGATATAATGTAATGATAGGTGCTTAATAAAATGATATTAATTGTATTATTAATTTTTTTAGTTATTTTAATTGTTTCTATTAAAGAACGAAATCAGCATTTTCATAAAGAACATGAATTAACAATAAATGATCAATCAAGATTATTTAGATCTATCGAAAATGTTGATGAGAAAATCAAACAATTAGAATCAATTATAGAATCTCATATGGATGATGTCCCAAAAGCAGACGTGGAATTAATTGAAAATATTATTGAAGAATGGGCAGAAATTCAAAAAAGTCATCATAGAGATGATAGATCTTGGGTTAGAAATAAATCTAAACTTGACATATAGAAAATAATTTAATTTTCTTTTGTTAATTTTAATTCATTATTAATTATGATTAATACTTTTCAAATTTTAGGCATGTCTGCAGGTAGCCCTCAACTTGATCAGGGTGTATCTTCCTACATGATTTCTTGTTCAAATTATGATATTATGATTGACTGCGGTGAAGGTACATATTTAGAATGGCTAAAGCATAAATATTCTTGGAACAAACTTAGATATATTTTTATTACGCATCTACATCCAGACCATATTGGAGGATTAATAAATTTATTATTTTATAAAAAATTAAGTAATAGCAATACACCAATAATTATTTACGGTCCTAAAAGATTAAAAGAATATGTTGATTTTAACTTAATAATGCAAAATATAAATCTAAGTTATAGTTATAAAATTTTAACCAATCCTAAATTTGAAAAACTTAATGATGATATATTTGTGGAATCAGCTATAATGAAACATAGTGTTAAATGTTTATCATATAGATTTAATGCTTTAAATTTTAGTATTGTTATAGCTACTGATACACTTCCAACTGATAACACTGTATATCTTGCTTCAAATTGTGATATTTTAGTTCATGAATGTACTTTTATGAATTATAATTTGGAAAAAGCAAAACAAACATATCATAGTACATTAAATGATGCATTGTATATAGCAGAAAAAGCAAAAGCAAAAAGATTAATACTTAGTCACTTTGGTAATGAAATTAAAAATAAAATTGATAATGTTAGTTTTAATAATCAAAAATGCTTAATTAATAATAATAGGATAAATTGTAATGGATAATATTTTTAAACCAGATAAAAGAATTCATCTCGATGAAAAAAATCATAAATATATTCTTAATGATAATAAAGACATTGTTTTTACAAGTGTTACTGAATGTATATCACAGTATTTTGAAAAATTTGATAAAATAAAAATAGCACAAAAATTAGTTTCATCTCATCCTAAATATACTGGAATGACCTTGGATGAATTAATAGCCAAATGGGATGAATCAGCAACAAATGGTACTATTGTTCATAAAGAAATAGAAGATTATATCAATGAAAATAGACAACCAAATAATCAAAAATCCAAGATTGCTATTAAATGGTTAAGCAAGCATTTGATGAATTCAAAATATCAATTATTTTCTGAGATAATTGTTTTTTGTGAAGAGTTACATTTAGCTGGTACTATAGACTTATTACTTTACGATAGTGTAAATGAAATATATACTATTTTAGATTGGAAGACAAATAAAGAAATTTCAACTAAATCTTTTAAGGGTAAAACAGGTATAAAACCAGAGACTTGTGATTTACCTGATTGTAAATTTACTCATTATAGTTTACAATTATCATTATATAGGTATTTACTCGAAAAAAAATATAATCTAAAGATGAAAAAATTAATTATTGCCCATATTACTGAAGAAGAGGTCAAAGGTTATGTAGCTCCCTATTTAAAAAATCATATCTTTTTAATAACACAAAAAATTTTAGGTAATTAGATGTCATTTATTGATTCAATAAATAAAAAAAATAATCAAATTAATTT
>PAFF01000007.1 GCA_002704045.1 Fidelibacterota bacterium | reverse complement strand
TTTAAATACTTTTGAACAGTTATATAAAATTGATAAAAATTATAAAACCGCTATTGAAATATCAAAGATCTTAATTGAAGAAGAAAATTATAAAATCGCTTTAGATTGGTCTGAAATAGCAATAAAAAGTTCAGGTGAAAATGGAGCTTCGCTATTTCAAAGAGCTGAGGTGTTTTTTGCTTTAGCTGATGCATGTAGTGGTGAATCATTAACATTTAGTGATAAACTAGTTTATGAAATATCTTTTGAAGATTATAGTTCTGCCTTGAGAAAAGGTTTTTATAGAGCAAAAGCTAGAAAAGAATTTTTGGAGGAAAATAACATAACTTCTAAAGGCGATTGGTTTATGCTAGGAAATGATATAGTCGCAAAACCAGAAGGAAATTGTTATAGTTGGATTTCTAGAGAGGTTAAGAAAAAGTGATGAAAATTATTTTAGCAACAGATCATGCTGGCTTCGAATTAAAAGAGAAAGTTAAACATAATTTAATAAACAAGGGTTTTAGTGTTAAAGATTTTGGAGCTAAGACATATAATTCATCAGATGATTACCCTGATTTTATAATACCAGCAGCAAAATTTTTGGCTAAAAATAATAACTGTCTTGGTATTATTTTAGGCGGCTCTGGACAAGGTGAAGCTATTGCTGCAAATAGAATCAATGGAATTAGAGCAGCTGTTTATTATGGTGGACCTTTAGACATTATAAAATTATCTAGAATGCATAATAACGCAAATATTTTATCCTTAGGTGCAAGATTTTTAGACGAAGAGTATACAATGGAAGTAATAGAACTTTGGATAAAAACAGATTTTGAAGGTGAAAGACATTTACGAAGAATAAAAAAATTAGATATATGAATTTAGAAAATATTAAAAGAGATGATATAGATGTATATAATATCATTGAAAGTGAGTTGTTTAGACAACGTAATACTCTTGAATTAATTGCATCAGAGAATTTTACAAGTAAGTCTGTTTTGGAAGCTGTCGGATCTGTTTTAACAAATAAATATGCTGAAGGTTATCCTGGAAGGCGTTATTATGGAGGATGTGAACATGTTGATGAAGTTGAAAATCTTGCAAAAGATAGATTAAAAAAACTGTTTAAATGTGAATATGCTAATGTTCAGCCTCATTCAGGATCTCAGGCCAATATGGGAGTTTTTTTAACGTTTCTAAATCAAAATGATACAGTCCTTGGCCTGGATTTAGCCCATGGTGGTCATTTAACCCATGGAAGCAAAGTAAACTTTTCGGGTAAAATATATAACTTTTATTCATATGGTGTTTCAAAAGAAAATCATCGAGTTGATTTTGATCAAGTTGCTAAAATAGCAAAGAAAATAAAGCCCAAATTAATAATATGTGGAGGCAGTGCTTATCCTAGATTCATTGAATTTGAAAAATTCAAGGAAATAGCTGATTCGGTTAATGCATATTTAATGGCAGATGTGGCACATCCATCAGGTTTAATAGCATCTGGTTTACACCCTTCCCCATTCCCGCACTGCGATGTTGCAACTTCCACTACACATAAAACCCTTAGAGGTCCAAGGGGTGGAATTATTTTATTAGGTAAAGATTTTAAAAATAAATGGGGTAAAATAGCACCAAAATCTGGACGAATTAAAAATGTATCAGAATTATTAGACAGTTCAGTAATGCCTGGTATTCAAGGTGGACCATTAATGCATGTAATTGCTGGGAAAGCTGTTGCATTTAAAGAAGCGCTTTCAAATGAGTTTAAGAGTTATTGTCAAAATATCGTTAGCAATGCTAAAGCTTTAGAACAAGCATTTCTTAGTTTAGATTATGATTTAGTTTCTGGAGGAACTGATACTCACATTGTATTAATTGATTTGACTAAAAATAATATATCAGGTAAAAAAGCTGAATTTGAACTAGAAAAAGTGGGTATTACTACTAATAAAAATATGATACCATTTGATGAACGAAGTCCATTGGTAACTAGTGGAATAAGATTAGGTACGCCATCATTAACATCAAGAGGAATGGGAAATGATGAAATGAAAATTGTTGCAAAATTAATTGATGAAATTTTAACAAATAAAGGTAATGAATACAAATATGAAAAAGTTAAAAATCATATAGCTGAGCTTTGTAATTCATTTCCGTTATATAATAAATAAAAATGTATTGTACAAACTGTAACCATTTAGATTCAAAAGTTATAGATTCTAGAACTATCCAAACAGGTAATTGTATTAGAAGAAGAAGAGAATGCTTAAACTGTAGTTTTAGATTTACCACATATGAATATATAGCAAATACACCTATAAAAGTTGTTAAAAAAAATGGATCAAGAGAAGAATTTGATAGACAAAAATTACAAAATAGTTTTAATGTTGCTTGTAATAAAAGACCGGTTTCAGAAGAAATGATTTTAGATTCAATAAAAAATATTGAAGAACAAATTAGTAGCTTATCAAATGTAGAGGTTTATTCATCTGAAATTGGAGAATTGGTAATGGATGAATTAAAAAAAATAGATAAAATTTCGTTTATTAGATATGCATCGGTATATCGAGATTTTAAGGATATAGGTGAATTTAAAATACAAATCAATGATTTAGAATAGAAATTATTTATGTTAATTAATCTTTTTTTATTTCCTTTCAACTTTTTAAATAAAATATTTACTATTTTTGGTGAATATGTTTTATTGATTATGAAAATATTTCAATCTCCTAGAGAATGGAAGGATTATATAGGGATAACTTTTGATCAAATGATGATTATAGGTACTAAATCAATTCCAATTGTAATTATTACCTCAATTTTTTCAGGTATGGTTACATCAGTGCAATCAGCTTATCAATTTGAAAGTTGGACTCCCACTTGGTTTGTTGGTAGTATTGTTGGTGAATCAATTTTACTTGAACTTGCTCCAGTAATATCAGCATTAGTACTAACTGGTAGAGTTGGTGCAACGATAGCAGCTGAAATAGGAACAATGAGAGTTACAGAGCAAATTGATGCTATTGAATCTCTATCATTTAATCCAGTGCTGTATTTAATTTTTCCTAGAGTTGTTGCTGGAATATGCATGTTTCCAATTCTAGTTGTAATTGCAAGTTTTTTTGGAATTTTTGGTGGTTGGTTTGCTGCAATAATGACTTTAGATGTTACAACTTATGATTTTTTTAAGGGTTTTAAGACTTGGTTTCATCCGTTTGATGCCTTTTTTGGTATAATTAAATCCTTTTTTTTCGGATTTACAATTACGTCAATTGCTTGTTTTCAAGGCTACAATGCTAAAGGTGGCGCTCAAGGTGTTGGAGAGGCAGCAACAGTGACAGTAGTAACATCTTGTGTTATGATTGTTGTATTAGATTATATAATATCTGAGATATTAATATGATAAATGTATCTAGTATTTATAAATCCTTTAATGGAAAAGATGTTTTAAGAGGAGTAGATTTCAATATACAATCAGGAGAATGTGTTGTTGTTATAGGTAAAAGTGGCTCAGGTAAATCAGTATTATTAAAACATTTATTAGGTTTAATAAGTCCAGATAGTGGTTTTATAAAAATTGATGGGTTAAATCTTGATGAACTAACATATAGAGAATTACAAAGAGTTAGGTCAAAAATTGGAATGGTTTTTCAATCTGGCGCACTATTTGATTCAATGAATGTATATGAAAATTTAAAAATTGCAATAGATAGATTGACAAATTTAAAACAGAACCAAATTGATGATAGGATAGAACAGTGTTTAGATGAGGTTGGTATGAAAGAAACTAAATTATTGATGCCATCTGAATTATCTGGAGGTATGAAAAAAAGAGTGGGTATTGCAAGAGCAATATCATTTAAACCTGATTACTTATTCTATGATGAGCCAACAACGGGTTTAGACCCAATAATGTCAGATACTATTAATAAGTTAATTTATAAGTTTAATAAAAAAAATAAAATAACGACATTGGTTATAACACATTCTATGAAAACTGTTTTTGAGATTGCTGATAGAGTTTTAATGTTGAATAATGGAAAAATATATTTTAATGGTTCAGTAAATGATATAAAAAACAGTAAAGATGTCATTATTTCTTCTTTTGTTAATGGTAAAGAAATTTTAGATTTAGAGTATGAAAAACAATAGTCCTTTATATATAGGAATTTTAACCTTTATAACAATAGTTTCATTTATTTTAGGTTTTTTGTATTTACAAGATATTTCTATAAACAAATCAAAATTTACATTCACAGTGATCTTTGAAAGTGTTCAAGGGCTGAATGATGGTGATAATGTTAGCATGTTAGGTAAGAGATTAGGTAAAGTATCAAAGATTAAATTTATGGGACAAAAAATTGCAGTTGAATTATCAATTGATGATGAATTTAATTTTAATATTCCAATAGATTCAGAAATTGAAGTAAAAAGTGAAGGATTGCTTGGAGAAAAATATGTTTCAATAAATCCAGGTAAAAGTACCAATGAATTTATTTCTGCTGGTGAAACTGTTGCCGGCAAAAGAGAATATGATTTTTCTGAAATCACACCTGGTATAATTCCCATGACTCAAGATTTAGGTGTTTTTGCTAGAAGATTGAAAGCAACATTAAATGAAGCTCAAAAAAATAATATCCAAAATACTTTAAGAAACGTTGAATCATTAACATCCAATATAGATTCTATATCGTATGCCATTGAAAATACAATTTCACAGCAACAGTTTAAAGATATAAAAAATACTATTGAAGATTTATCACAGTCTGGTAAAGCTTTAAGACAAACTTCTCAATTA
Source organism: Fidelibacterota bacterium (assembly GCA_002704045.1). Classification (GTDB taxonomy): domain Bacteria; phylum Fidelibacterota; class Marinisomatia; order SCGC-AAA003-L08. Next base: position 14,301 of record PAFF01000007.1, on the reverse strand, counting down.
GTTAATTTGAAAATAAAAGAAGATCTTGAAAAAATTGATATTTTTTTAGAACAACTTTTAATCTTTTCGAAATCATCAAATCAAATTATTGATTCATTTGAGATCTCAGCGTTAAAAATTGATACTGTTTTGAATAAGCTAAATAATGGTCAGGGAACAGCAGCATTATTACTTAATGATAATTCTGTATATTTAAGCTTAGATAGCTTAATACAAGATGTCAGATTTACAATATCAGATTTTAATGATAATCCCGGTAAATATATTAAGGCATATTTAAAATCTAAAAAAAAATGATGAAACTTATTATATAATTTGTCATTAGATAATATTATAGTTAATTTATAATTAGTAATTTAAAAAAAATATTTGAGGAATTAGATATACACAATCGTTACAAAAAACTTTAAAAATTAATAACTCGTAGTAATTTTAGTTAACATTAATGTTTTTTTGTAGTGTAGTGTCCTTTTTAACCGGGTAACTACCCGGTTTCTTATTATTTGGGGAAAAAAATGAAAAATTTATTAAAAATTGTATTATTATCTTTAAACTTTATTTATGCAGTTGGTGAAGCTGGAGCAATCTTTCTTTTGATTGTTCCAGGTGCTGGTCCTGCATCACTTGGTGAAGCACAGGTAGCAAAAGCAGATGATGCTTACGCGTCATATTTTAATCCGGCTGGATTGGGATTTCTCTACGAACAGGATCCGTCAAAAGATAATTTTAATTTTGATCTTAGTAATGACAACTATTTAATTGATCCATCAAAAGATAATTATGATCCTATTTATAATCCTGAAGGTACTGAATCTAATAGTAACTATGATTTTGGTGAGTTTTTCTATGATTTTGGAGTTGATGGAAAATCTAATATATTTGAAAATGGTTATGATAAAAAAAATAATCCTGATCCAAATAATGATGATTTTCACCCTGTAGATAATCCAACAGGTACAGAAAATAATGGAAAGTTTGACATTGGTGAAACTTATCAAGATTTTGGAACTGATAGAACCAAAAATGATAATGAATTTAGATATTCAATTTTAGGAACCGAAAAAAATAACATTTTAGATAAAGGTGAGGTTTTTTTTGATTATGGAATTGATGGATTATTATCAAAAGATGAGCCGGGCTATGATCCCATAAATAATTCTGACCCAGGTAATGATGATTTCCATGAAATAATTAATCCGAATGGTACTGAATTAAATGATAAATATGATGTAGGTGAATTGTTTAATGATTTTGGGATTGATGGTATAGAAGATGGAGTTGGAGAGGAGTGGGGAGAGCCTTTGATTAAATTTAATCCAAATGGTAAAGAGAATAATAGTTTGTATGATTTAGGAGAAAAATTTTATGACTATGGAGTTGATGGTATCCCAAATGATAGAGAACCTGGATATAATCCAGATCCCTCAGGAGATAACTATAGTATAGATAACAAGTTGGGTACTGAAAATAATGGAAAGCTTGATGATGGTGAAACATTTACTGATCAAAAAATTAAATATTCAAAATTTAAATTAAGTTTTTCTGATAGCCTATTTAGTTTTTATAAAAATAACTTGAATTCAAACGAGTATAAAATAGATCAAATTTTAGCTAGAAGTGTTAAGTATGATTCAATTAAATATAGAATTAATGATAATGATAATAGTGTCAATATCGTATTGTTTCCTAAGTCAACCTATAAGATAAGAAAAGTTAAAAAACTAGTTTCAAGAGATATAGATTATGAAAAAATTGATGGAATGTTTGGTGATAGTCTGAACAATCAATGGGACTGGAATGATACTGATAATAATGGTAAATTTAATTGGAATGATTATGGATCAGATGGATTGCCAGATCATATAGAAAAGGGTTATGACCCAATTCAAAATCCTGATCCTTCTGGAGATAATTATTCATCAAAAAATAAAAAAGGTAAAGAAAAAAATGGTAAATGGGATAAAGGTGAAGGAGATTGGCATGAACCATTTAATGATTTTGGAATTGATAATATTCCAGATCAAAAAGAGATTGGTTATTTGGTAGATCCATTTGGTGATAATTATGATGTTGAATTGAACCCTACTGGTACTGAAAATAATTTAAAATGGGATTCAGGTGAGTTATATGAAGATTTTGGTGAAGATAAAACTCCAAATTATTTAGAGAAGAGTAATAAGGATGAAGAATTTGTGTTAATGCACGTAAATTGGCTACCAAATTTAGCAGATGATCTGTATTACGAATTTTTAGCATATAGAAAATACTTACCAGGAATTGGTACTTTCGGTGGACATTTAATCTTTTTAAACCTAGGTGAACAACAAAGAACTGATGAGTTTGGTAATGACCAAGGTACATTCAGAAGTAATATGTGGTCATTGGCATTATCTTTTGGAACAAAAATATCAGAAAAGTCCTCAATTGGATTAAATATGAAGATAATCCAACAAAATTTAATTGATATTGGTACAGGAGCTGAAGCTGGAAAAGGAAAATCTACTGATTTTAGTTTTGACATTGGGTATCTTCTAAAATACAAAAAAATTAATTTTGGAGCTTGTATATCCAATATTGGTCCCAAGATAGATTTTATTGATCCTAATCAGGCTGATCCACAGCCAACAAATCTAAGAATGGGTATATATTGGGAAATGTACAATGACGGATACAATAAGCTAAACTTATTATTTGATGTAAATAAATTACTTGTAGCTGCTTATCCATCTATGGATTGGGATGGAGATGGAATTGTAGGAGGATATAATGAGAATGGTACTCAATGGGCTGGAGGGGCATATAATATTGATGGTCAATATGAAAAGCCATTTACAGATCCCTGGTACAAAGCATTGATTACTTCTTGGCTAGATGATTGGTATTTAGGTGGAGATATTGATAGGGGTGGGAGTAATAGTAGCGAAACTGGTGATGGAATCATTGGTGGATGGAGTATAATTGATGGCGAAATTGTTGAAGATCCATCAGGTATTTATAATGAATATGGAATAAAAGAGAAAGGGAATGCAGACGATAGAAAGTTACAAACAGAATTCCAAGAAATGGTATACAACCTGGGTGTTGAATATTGGTATTCTAAATATTTTGCAATTCGATCAGGTTATATCTATGATTACGAGGGTAAAATAATGGTACCAACTTTTGGAGCTGGAATTAGATTTGGTGGTTATGGATTTGATTTTGGTTACACAGCTGGTGAAGATGATCACCCAAGAGCTAATACAATGTTCTTTTCTATCAATATGCAATTTTAATTAAATTATGGCAGGACAAATCATTGCAATAGGTGGTGGTGGCTTTGGAAGAAATCCAAAAGAACCAATCATTGAAGACTATATAGTAAAAACTGCATCATCTAAAAAGCCGAAAGTAACATTTTTTCCAACAGCCTCAGCGGAAAATAAAGATTATATAGTTAATTTTTATAATGCTTTTTCTCGTTTAGATTGTACTTTTAACCATATAAGTTTATTTCAAAATACACCAAATCTAGATCTAATCATCGATGAGTCGGATATCATTTATATTGGAGGAGGAAATACCAAAAGTATGTTATCGGTTTTTAGAGAATGGAAATTAGACCAATTATTAATCAAATCATATAATGATGGTAAGTTACTGTGTGGTGTAAGTGCTGGAGCAATTTGTTGGTTTGAAAAAGGAATAACAGATTCTTGGGAGGGTGACTTACGAATGTTAGATTGTCTAAACATTTTACCTGGAGTATGTTGTCCTCATTATGATGGTGAAGTAAAGAGAAAACCATCTGTTAAAAAATTTATTAAAAATAATCAAGCTTCGAGCATACTATGTATTGAAGATGGTGCTGCTATCCATTATGAAGGTAAAAATATAAAAAAAGCTATTTCATTCTATCCTAATAAAAATGTTTATGATGTTTCAATGGCTGATGGCTCCCTCATTGAAAATTCAATTAATAAAATTGATATTTCAAAATGATTAAAATTATCATTTTTTTATTTAGTTTTGCGTTTAGCATGGAAACTAAACTACTATTGAATTCAAAAAATCGTATTTCAAATGATATTAATTCAATTGTTGGTATTATGGTTCAATTTCAAACTGAAGATGATCAAGAGACAGATGAAATTATTGAAGATGATTTAAATACTACTGGTAATGGACATTTTCTAATGGAAAATGTTATAGATGTGGATGATAGGTGCAATGGTTTTATAGTTGATAGACCTCCACATAATAAAGACTACTTTTACAGCCAACTCCTTTCAGTATCAAATTATTTTGATAATGTATCAAATGGACAACAAAAATTTGAAACATTAACGGTTTTAGATAAAATCTATGAACTTCAAAATCCTATGGCACATTACAGTCAAAATGATTCCAGTTTAACTAATGCTTTTAAAGAGACATTAATTTTAGCTAAAGATGACATAATTTCTTTACAATCAAATGATGTTATAGATACAGATAATACATTATTAGTTGTTTTCCATGCAGGAGTAGGCCAAGATTTTGCAGTACCTTTTTTAGATCCAACTCCCTATGATCTATCAAGTGCGTATATTGATCCTTTGATGCTTGATGGATGGGATTCAATTTCTGAATTAGGCTTTACTGTAAATCATGGAATAATTTTACCAGAAACTCAAAACCATATATTTTATGATGTGATTGAAGATCTATTTTTCAATGAAACTGACTATTGTGATTATCAAATTGGATTAACCGGTATTTTCTCATTACTTGTTGGATATGCAATTGGCTTGCCACCAATGTATAATACAGAAACTGGAGAAGCAGGTGTTGGAGTATTTGGATTAATGGACTATGGTTCAAATAATGGTAGAGGTGTAATACCATCTCCTCCAACTGCTTGGAGTAAAATTTATATGGGATGGGAAGATCCTATAGTTATAGAAAATCAGTCATATGAGCAACAATATGATTTTTCAATTGATAACTCTCAAATATATAAATTAATAATTTCAGAAAATGAATATTTTTTAATTGAAAATAGAAATAATTGGATACAATACAAAGCTGATATGGATAGCCTTAGAATTAAAAACAAACTTGATGACAACACATTAGGTTATTGGTTTGATACATTTTTCAATGAAACACTAGACTACCAAAAAAATATAGATCCAATTACAAATGTATTACTTGAAGTAGATAACTATAATTATGGAATCCCTGGTTCTGGTATTTTAATTTGGCATATAAACGAAAAAAATATTAATGATTACACTAGTCTTAATAATGATCCAAATAACAGAGTAGTGCACTTGGAGGAGGCAGATGGTGCGATTGATATTGGATTTACTACAACGGCTCTTTTTGCAGATCCAACAAAAGGCTGGAGATGGGATTTTTGGTTTAATGATAATCCAGCTTTTTTTCAGTTAAATCTAAATTTTGATAGTGTATCATTTAATAATTCTTCTTTACCAAACACTAATAGCAGCTCAGGTTCTCAATCATTAATTTCAATTTCAAATTTCAGTGATATTGAAAATATAATGAATTTTACAATCTCATATAATAATGACTTAGCATTTGATTTAATTAATGAAGGTCCTATTAATATAATTGGCAACAGCAATATTAATGAAAAAGGTCAAGTATACTTTACAAAGGATAATTTTATATTTCAAGCAAGTATAAATAATAATTTAATTGAATTAGATTCAATATTGAATGAAAATAATTTTAACCAAGTATTGTTTAATGAAAATTGTGATTCTGACACTTTTATGACAAAAATTGAATTAGGCAAAATTAAATCGCTTTTCTTTGAAGATAATGAATGTAAAATTGAAACTAATTCTGAATTATTTTTGAAAGGGTATCAAGAAAGTTTAGATCAATACAATGATATTTTACCAGCTACAGGTAATAATTCTTTAGGTGATTTAGATTTAGATGGATTTGATGAACTAGTTGAAATTAGTAGTGATTCTAGCATTTATGTTTACAATCGAAATGGTATATTGAGTGATGGATTTCCTGTTTTAGGTAAATTTTTTGGTATACCTTTAATATCGAATATTTTACATGACGATGAAAACCCTGAAATAATTTTGAGAGAAAATAATGATATAATTATAATTTCATATTTGGGTAAAGTAAAAAAACGAATTAGTTCTTATGACCAATCTAGTCTATTGGCTTTAGTACCTAATTGGAGAGAAAATACAATAGGATTGCTTGATGGTAATAGATTGCTTTTGTTTGATCAAGATTTAGATAATACGTATTGGTTAAATGAATATGGCAGATCCTCAAATTTACCTATTGTTTCAGGTAAAATAGATCGTCAACTTATTGATAATTTTAGTAATATTAATGGTATAGATGTTAATCGAGCTTACAATTATCCAAATCCTATAACAGATTCAAGAACTACTTTTCGTTTTTATACTGGATTAGCAAATGAAGCTGAAATTAAAATCTACAGCGCTTCTGGGTTTCTAGTAGAAAAATTAAGACATTCAAATTTAACTGTTAATGAGTTTAATGAAATAGAATGGGATGCTTCTGATTTTCAATCTGGTCTTTATTTTGCTGAAATACGACCGAATGTAGGTGAATCTGCATTAGTTAGAGTTGTTGTTGTAAAATGATGATCATAACATTTATTTTTTCATTATCTTTTCTTTTAGGAATTGGTAATCATCCAGAATTAATATGGGAAACCATAGAAACAGAACATTTTTTCATTCATTTTCATAAAGAAACTGAGAGAAGTGCAAGAGAAGCTGCAACCGTTGCTGAAAAAGTATACGGTCCTATAACATCACTATATCAATTTGAGCCAGATTCTAAAACACATATAATAATCAAAGATACAGATGATATTGCTAATGGTGCTGCATATTTTTATGATAATAAAATTGAAATCTGGGCTATGCCACTTGATTTTGATTTAAGAGGATCTCATAGGTGGATTCAGAATGTAATAACTCATGAATTTGTTCATATAGTACAAGTTCAGGCTTCAATGAAATTTGGTAGAAAGTTACCTGCGACATATTTACAATGGATAGGTTACGAAGAAGAAAAAAGAGATGATGTATTATATGGCTACCCAAATACTATAATTTCAACTCCCTTGTCTAGTGTAATTGTGCCCCCATGGTTTGCGGAAGGTACAGCACAATTTATGTATGAGAATGCAAATTTTGATTATTGGGATAGTCACAGAGATATGATACTAAGAGATAGAGTATTAAATGACAATCTTTTATCTTTTAACGAAATGAATACATTTGGTAAAAGAGGAATAGGAAATGAATCAACGTATAATCAAGGTTTTTCATTAGTTAAATTTTTAGTTGATAGATATGGATCAAAAGTTTTGAGAGATATAACTAATGATTTAGCAAAACCCTTGAACTTTTCAATATATAAAGCAATAAAAAATACAACGGGAGAATCAGCAGAAAATATTTATCATGAATGGAAAACATATCTTCAAGATAATTATTTCCATTTATTGGATCAAATTAATAAAAATAAAATCGATGGTACAATATTAGAACAAAAAGGTACAACAAATATCCACCCAGTTTGGTCTCCCGATGAATCGAAATTTGCATTTCTTTCAAATAAAAAAAATGATTATTTTAGTCAAACAGATTTGTTCATTTATGATTTTAAAGATTCTTCATCAAAAAAAATTGTATCAGGTGTTTCCTACGCACCTTTTTGGTACAGTGATTCAATAATTTATTATTCAAAAAAAAGTAAACCTAATAAAAAGGGTTCAAAATACTTTGATATCTATAAATATAATTTTAACAATGAAAAAGAAGAAAGATTAACAGAAAATCAAAGAACAATTAGTCCAATTATTACTCAAAATGGCAAAATTTTTGCAATAACAACATATGATGGTACAAGTAATATAGTAGAAAGTAAATTAGATTCAATTGTATTCAAACCATTAACTAGCTTCAATAATGGTACTCAAATTTTTTCTTTGAGTTTCGATTCAGAAAACAATGATATAATTTTTGATGCAGTTGAACATAACACTAGAAATATTTACAATATAAATCTTGGTAACAAAAATATATCTAAAACTCAACTTGATTTTGATTCAAGAGACCCTTACTTTCATGGTGGTTATACTTATTATTCATCTGATGAAACAGGAATTTATAATTTATATTGCAATGGTAAATCTATAACAAATGTAATTGGTGGTGCTTTTATGCCACATATTTCCTCAACAGGAAAATTACTATATAGCTTGTATGATAATGGTCAATATAAAATTGCATTAATTGAAAATATCAATAATAGTTCTAATTTACCTATCAACGATAATGTATCTCATTTAGAGTCATCTCTATATGATTTTGGTTTGAATAAAATAAGCAGCAATTATGAAGAGTCAATGCCATCTCCATTCTTTTTCCCTCGCATTATGTATGATTACAATACAATCAAACCAGGTTTTTATTTTTATTCAGGGGAAATATTAAATAAATTCAGTCTAATTTCAGGAGCATCTGTAAATTCAAGATTAGATCTTGATTTAATTTTATCGTTTGAATATAGAAAATTAAAACCAACTATATATTGTAATATTTTTGGAGTCACTAGAAATAAAAAAAACATCGAACCGGGTTCAGAATTTAATAGTCAATACGGTGATACCGAATTAAAGTTAGATTTATTATTTTCATTATTTGAATCTAATGTAGGAATCACATTTCCATTTTATGGACAGAAATTGTGGTTCGAGTATGTATACCAAAAATATAGACAACGACAAACTCAAAATATTACTTCCATACAGCAAGATGTTAATGTCATTGGTAAATTAGCTTTCGATTATTATAAGGGCCATATAATTAAATTAAAAGGTTTATTTTCTACAAAAAAACCAGAATTTGCTGGAAATATGCTCCCATCAAATGGATATAAAATAAACTACGAGTTCAATTATGAATACAATAAGTTTATGGCTGATTTAAATTTTGATTCGGGTGTAATTCTGACAAATTTTAATTTAAATAATACTTTTAGATTTTTCATAGACGCCCAAAAGAATTTAACAATCAATAAAAGTAAGAAAATTGTGTCATCTTTAAATACAAAAATTGGATTAGTTTCTAATGACAAAATTGATGATTTTTTCCATTTTTTTGGAGGTGGTATGCCAGGAATTAAAGGATACACATTTTATGATTCAACTATAACAGGATCTTATTTATTTGTAAATTCTATATCAATGAGATGGCCTCTAATATTAGAAGAAAATATAAAATTATTAAATTTAAATTTACAAAATATGTCTTTAGGAGGAGTATTTCAGGCTGGTGGAGCGTTTAATGATGATTTATATGACTGGATATATAAAAAAAAATATAAATTATCAACAGGAATTGAGTTAAGATTAAGCGGTTATTCTTTTTATGCATACCCCATTGCAGTGAGCTATGAATTGCATAAACCAATAAATGATGATACTGAACCGTTAAAAAGTTATTTTTCAATTCTATTTGACTTTTAAAATTTATGTACAAATTAAGATCACATATAATCCTATTCATATTCATAAGTTTATTACTGTCAGGTATTCCAAATAATTTTGAAAGATATAAAATCAAACAATCTCTATTACATACATCAAACCAAAATTATAATAAAAATACTTATCCAGGAAAAGCAATGCTTTACTCAGCTGTCATACCTGGACTAGGACAACTATATAACGGTAATATTAAAAAAGCATTGTTATTCTCTGCAGTTGAAATTTCGGCTATTTCAATCTATTTTAGTTTCAATGATAAGAGTGCAAGTCAAGAAGAAAAATATAAACAATTTGCAGATCAAGAATGGGATTTTTTTAGGTGGATGCGTCATTATTATGAATGGAGAAATGATGAAATTTTTGGAGCATATTTTTCAAATAATCAAAATCCAGATAACCCTGTTTATTATGATATTTGGGATGGTTCTCATCATCTTGAATTTCAAATGACGGGTAATGATGGTAATATAATAACTTTATCAACGACTGATGCTCAGAATGAATCAATTTTTCGTGATACATTTTTTAGCCAAAATGGCTTTGTTGGTACGCCTGATACTACGAGAATTATAGAATTAGAAAATGATGAAAATTTTACTTTATTGAAAGATAGTCATTATTATGAAAATATATTTAAATATAACCACTTTTTTACAGGTTGGGAAGATTATGAATCAATCCAGGAGGAAAGCAATGAAGGTTATTTAATTGCAAAGTCTCCAAAAAAATGGGAATATAGATCTATGCGCGACCAAGTTGCGAAGTTTGAGAGAGTTGCAAGTTATGCAACATCAGTTATTTTATTTAATCATATTTTTAGCATGATTGACGCAGCTTGGATAAAAACAGATAAACATAATAAATATAAAATTGAAGCTAAACCATTATTTAATAAAAATAACAAACTTGGTATTGGAGGTTTTACAATTAACTTTAAATGGTAAAAATTAAAAAAATAACATTATTCATAATTTTAACGATTTTAATTGTTTTTCAAGCTTGTTCAGGCATCAAAAATAATATTGATGCTGATTTGAGAAAGAAGTATGATAAAGGTATTGAACTATTTAACAAAAAAAAATATGTTAGAGCTATCGAACAATTTCAATACATTATTATGAATAATCCAGGTTCAAAAATTTCAATTGATTCCCAGTTTTATTTAGCTGAATCTAAATTTTATAATGAGGATTATATTGAATCTAGTTCAGAATATACCTTATTTATAAGATGGTCAACAGATCTAAATAAAATAGAAGAAGCCAAATATAAAATTGCTAGTTGTGCAGTTAACTCAGTTAACGATTTTCAAAAAGATCAAAAAGAAACATTAGCTGCTTTAAATTTACTTCAAGAGTTTATAGATGAATATCCCAATTCTAAAAAAATTAATGAATGTGAAAAGCTTGTTGATGAATTGAGAAATAAGCTTGCTAAAAAGGACTATGAAACTGCAAGATTATATTTAAAGTTAGAAAAATATGACTCAGCTATTATTTATTTTAATCAGATAATAAATGAATTTTATGATACTATTTTTTATGAAAAATCTCATATTGGAATTATGTTATCTTACGATATAATTGGAAATGATTCTTTGTTTATAAATTATTATAATAAAAATATCAATCAAATTAAGACAGAAGAAAATTTAATAATAGCTCAAAAGATTAAAGATGGTTCAATAAATAAATTTGAACATTTTAAGTTATTATATCGTTGAAAATTTTTCTATATGGAGGTACTTTTGATCCAGTACATTTAGGACATACAAAAATCATCGATAAAATTTCTTTATTATGTCATAAAACTATTGTTGTGCCAACGCATAAATCTCCTGGCAAAAATAATTTTCCAAATGCAAATAGTAATAATAGGTATGAAATGTTGAATTTACTTTATGAAAAAAGTAAAAATATTGAAATTAGTCAATATGAATTAATGCAAAATAAAACTACATATTCTGTAAATACAATTAATTATTATAAATCAAAATATAAAAAAGCTAATATTTCTTTTGTTTTGGGATTAGATCTTTTTCAAAGTTTAGATAAATGGTATAAAATTGAAGAAATTAAAGAAAAAATTAATTTTGTTGTTTTGAATAGATCAAATTGTTTGAAAATGAATAACAATTCTGAACAAATTAAATTTTTAGAAGATTTTAATGTTGAAGTATCATCATCCAAAATACGAGAACTATTAAAGCAAAATGAGTTTAAACAGGTAAAAAAAATGCTTCCATTAAAGGTATTTAATTACATTATAGATAAAGGTTTGTATAATTGATAGTTTTTACCGGTTATTTTTTTATTGGAATATTAATGCTTTATTTTGGTGCTGAATATTTAATAAAGAGTGGTAAAAAAATAGCATATATTATGAATATATCTCCAGTGTTTGTCGGTATAACCATAGTCGCATTTGGAACAAGCCTTCCTGAGTTGTTTGTAAGTGTAATTTCAAATATAAATGGTCATAGCCAAATAGCTTTAGGCAATATCATAGGGTCAAATATTTCAAATGTAGGACTTGTTCTCGGTTTGACTGCTATTTTTAAAACAATAAGATTAAAATTTAAAACTGTAAAAATAGATTTTTATTTTTTAATATTAATATCAATTTTATTTTTTATGTTGTGTCTATTTAACTTTTTAAATCGATACATTGGATTCTTGTTTATTATTTTGCTAATTATTTACTTGAAAAATTTGATTAATAGAAAACAAATTAATTCAAACCCTTCAGATGATAATGGTAATGTATATATTCAATCTTTAATAATCTTATTTAGTTCTGCTTTATTGTATTCTGGAACCGAAAACTTTGTCAATGGGGCAAAGGGTATTGCTCAATTGTTAGGCTTTAATAATTCTGTTGTTGGTTTGACATTAATTGCATTTGGAACTTCGGCTCCTGAGCTTGCAACATCATTCATCGCAGTAAGAAAGAAAGAATATAACATTATTATTGGTAATATTATTGGTTCCAATTTATTTAATATTTTAGCAGTAATGGGAATTACATTATTTTTGAAACCAATAATAATTAAGACAAATATATTGATAATTTTAATAATTTTTTTAATGTTATCACTTTTATTACCCCTAATATTATATTACAGGAACAAAGTTGGTAGAATTGAAGGCTTTTTAGTCTTTTTAATATATTTATTTTTTTTATATCAATCATTTAACTATGTATAAATAATGATACAGTTTGAAAATGTAACAGCCACATATACAAGTAGTGCAGGAATATTTGATTTATCATTTGAAATACCCAAAGGTGAAATAGTATTTTTGATGGGACCAACTGGGTCTGGTAAATCAACTGTTTTAAGAACAATTTATAAAGAAATCAATATTGAAAAAGGAAAAATAATTTTAGATGGTGAGGATATTACTAGAATTAAAAAAAGACAAATACCTTTCCTAAGAAGAAAAATTGGTATGATTTTTCAAGATTTCAAATTGATTCCTGATAGATCAGTTTATGAAAATATTGCTTTACCACTTAGAATCTCAGGTGAGAAGTCAATGGTAATTAAAAAAGAAGTATATGAAATTTGTGAAAAAGTTGGTTTGAAAGATAAAGAAAAGGTTTATCCTAGGCATTTAAGTGGGGGTGAACAGCAAAGAGTATCAATTGCAAGAGCTTTAATTAAAAAACCAAGAATCATTCTTGCAGATGAACCTACAGGCAATTTAGACCCAGTCATTTCTGATGATATATTGGATATTATGGAAATTGCAACTGAAAATGGGGCTGCTGTTTTAATGGCAACACATAATTTTCCATTGATTCAGCCTCGAAAAAAAAGATTTATTGAGCTAAATAAAGGACTTAAAGTAAACTAAATGATTTCTAGGTTTGTATTTTTAATAACAGAAAGTTTTAAAGGTTTATTTCGTGCAAAATTACAAGCATTTATATCTTCAGTAACCATTTCTATTACCTTAATTGTATTTACAATTACATATTACGCATACATTAATTTCATTGATTATACATTTGAATTAAAAACTAGATATAGAATTGATGTCTTTTTTAATGATGATATTAATTTAGATATGTCAAAAAGCTCATTTAATTCTATTATGAAAATTGAAGGTATCCAAGAGGGTGTTTTTATAGATAAACAATTTGCTGCAGATATTTTTGAAAGATATTTTGATACAAAAATAGAGCAAGTTTTAGGTACAAATCCACTTCCTCTTGGGGGTAGATTTGATATTAAAGAAGAATTTAGAAATAAAAAATCGATAGAAAAAATTGTAGAAAAAATTAAAGTTGTTTCAGGAATTGATCAAGTTACCTTTAGATCAGGTCTCATTTCTAGATTGGATAAAATCATTGATAACACGTTTAATATTTTGCTCATTATAGGTTTTGGTATTTTTATTTTATCAATAGTCCTTGTATCTAATACGATTAGGTTAATTATTCATTCAAAACGAAATACAATTGCAACTCTTAAACTTTTAGGTGCAACTCGTATATTTATTCAATTACCATTTTTAATTGAAGGAATTTTTCAAGGTTTGATAGGATCTTTGATCTCAATTACAGCACTATGGTTGATTTATTCATTAGCACAATATATTTTTATTCCTGTTTTTAATACTTCGAGTATTAATATTTTTACGATTTTTTATGGTAATATTTTGTTAGGAATTCTTTTAGGTTTGATTGGTAGTTTTAGAGGTTTTTCAAAATATATCTAAATATGTATTATAAATATTTTT